>JAFGWC010000155.1 GCA_016937695.1 Bacteroidales bacterium | reverse complement strand
GTTCTGCTGTAATTTCCATAAAGTTTTAAATTAAAGTTTGAGTTATTTAAAATTTTGAATGGAATTCCGGAATCGTCTTGCAGTATTTTTTTACTTTGATTTAGAATAAGATCTCTACAAATACTAAATTCTCCATCATGCAAAATATATGATGCCGATTTCATAAATGTGTTTTTATATCCGAAATTGCTTAAAAACATTAAAAATCCTAATTGGTCTTTAAGGTTTTCATCAGATAAATCAACCGGAAAATAATAAAGTTTTTTTAGTTTGTCTGATTTTTTGTCGTAAAATTCTATTTTTATTCCGTTTATATATTTATCGGCAATTTGAAAGTCTTTTTTTTCTTTTTCTTGACCAAAATTGTCGATAAAAACTGAACTTATATCAGAAATATCGTGATTTGATTTTGAAATATAAAACAGCAGCAAATGTATAATTCCGTTTAAGCTCGAATCGGCAAAATCTGTTTGCATTTGTTTTGTGGTAAAATATCCTGCTTGGTTTATATATCTGAGCGAATGATAAAGTTTAAATAAATATTCGGCAGTTTGCGAGTTATCCATTTTTTCCAAATTTGGCAATTTTCCTGGATTTTCGAGTCCAACAAGAATATAATTATTTGCATATGGGAAAAAAGCGTTTGCGTATAAAAAATCAGGACCTGAAAATGGATAAAATAAATCTGAAGTATCTAAATTGTTGGTTATATCGTTTTTTTTAATCCATTTATTTATTGAGTTTAAATTTTTGCTTGTGGTTTTCTTCCACGATTCATTAATTTTATTTTTGTAGTTTTTATAATAATCTTGTTTTTGGATGGTTTTAAAAAGTTCTGAGTTTTTTCCGGCTATAAATAATGCCGTTTGATTGTAAACATTATTTTCATTAAAAGTTTCTTTTCTTGATTTTATTGATGAATTAAATTTTATTGAAATTTTACTTTTTTTATTGCTTGCGGGATTTTCTGTGATTTCATTATTGTCTGGTTGACAAGCACTTACATTGAAAAGTATTGCAAAAAGTATAAAAAAGTATTTTTTCATTTTTAAATTTATTTATAAATTATCAATAGCCTTTTTAAGTTGATTTAAGGCTTTTTCTAAAATATTTTTTGAACAAGCGATATTCATTCTTTGAAATCCGTTTCCGCCTTGTCCAAACATTTCGCCTTTACTTAATCCTATTTTTGCTTTGTTTACTAAAAAGTTGTTAAGCTGGTTATCAGAAAGTTTAAAATCTCTAAAATCGAGCCATAATAAATATGTTGATTCGGGGCGTTTAAATTTTATTTTTTTTATATTATTTTTAATAAAATTATCTGCAAAATCAATGTTTTCTTCAAGATAATTTAATAATTGGTTTAACCATTCATCGCCATTATTATAAGCAGTTTCTAAAGCTATATTTCCAAAAATATTTCCATTGTTTAAGTGTAAGTCGTTCAGTAAGTTATCGTAAGTTTCTTTAAGTTTTTTATTTTTAATAATTACAATAGAACTTGATAAACCAGCAATATTAAACGTTTTACTTGGAGCAAATGTTGTAATTGTTTTTTCAGCAATTTCATCCGAAATTGAAGCAATAGGAATATGTTTATTTGGTTTGAAAATAAAATCGGAATGGATTTCGTCCGAAACAATTAAAATATCGTTTTCTACACAAATATTTGCAATTTCTGTAAGTTCGGTTTTTGTCCAAACTCTGCCAACCGGATTGTGCGGATTACACAAAAAAAGCATTTTTACTCTTGAATCTATTTGATTTTTTAAGTTTTCGATATCGAAAAAATAATTTCCGTTTATGTTTTTAAGTTCGTTATAAACCAATTGTCGTCCGTTGTTTTGAACAGATGAAAAAAACGGAAAATAAACCGGAGGTTGAACAATAATTTTATCGCCCGGTTTTGTGAAAGCTAAAACCGAAAAGCTTAAAGCCGGAACAACTCCCGGACTAAAGGAAATCCAATTTTTTTGAATTTCCCATTCGTGCTTTTTGTTAATCCATTGAATAACAGATTGATAAAAAGAATCGTTTCGGGTAGTATATCCAAGAATTTCGTGTTCGGTTCTTTTTTTTATGGCTTTCATAATAAAATCCGGAGTTTTAAAATCCATATCTGCAACCCACATTGGAATAATATTTTCAGAGCCAAAAATAGCTTTTCGTAAATCGTATTTTATCGAGTTTGTGTTTTGTCTGTCAATATTTTCGTCGAAATTATACATATAATAATTAATGTAATGTGTTTAATATTAGTGTTTTATAAAATTAACAATAGTTTTTATTAAAAGATTTGGTTCAATTGGTTTACTTAGATAAAAATCGCATCCGGCTTCGTAACCAATTTTTTGTTCTTCTGGAATTGCATATGCAGTTTGTGCAATAATTGGAATTTCCGGACTAAATTTTTTAATTAATTTCATGGCATCGTAACCATCCATAACAGGCATTTTTATGTCCATTAAAATAATGTCGTACTTGTGATTTTTTGCAAGTTCAACAGCTATTTTACCATTTTTTGCCCAGTCAATTTCGGCGCCGTTTGGTTCAATAACTTCTTTTAAAAATAAAAAGTTAACTTCTTCATCTTCGGCAATTAAAATCTTTTTGTTTTTTAATAGTAATGTATTGTCAGTTAATTCGTTAATTTTTTCGTTCTTTTTTTCGGGAAAGTTTTGATTAAAAGGAAGAGTAAAATAAAATTTAGAGCCGACATTTTCTTCCGATTCTAAAGAAATTTCGCCGCCTAATCTTTCTACAAGGTCTTTTGTGATTGATAATCCTAAACCTGTTCCTCCGTAAAGTTTTGTTTTGCTGGCACTTACCTTTGTAAAACGATCAAAAACATATTCTATTTTTTTAGAATTTATTCCTAATCCTGTATCAAAAACAAAAAATAAAAGTTCTTTTTCTGATTTTTTTGTATATCCGAATTCTACTTTTCCTTTTTCGGTAAATTTTAAAGCATTTCCTATTAAATTTGTAAGTATTTGTCTAAATCGCTGATTGTCAGTTGTTATATTTAAGTTTTTATCGTCAATACCTTTTGATAGAATTAATTCAATATTATCTTTTCCCATTCTTCTTTTGTGTTCTTCAAAACTCATTTTAATTTCGTCAAGAATAGTGTTTAATTCGCAAGGCGCTTCTTTAATTTCAATTTTTCCGGCTTCAATTTTCGAAACATAAATTATATCTTCAATAAGCTGCATCAAACTTTCGCTGTTAATGTTTATTTGTTCAATAAAAATCTTTTTCTTTTCATCGTTAAATATTTTGTCGGTTAAAAGTTGCGAAAAACCAACAATTGCATTCATTGGTGTTCTTATTTCGTGCGACATGTTTGATAGAAATGCCGATTTTAACCTGTCAGATTCTTCTGCTTTTTCTTTTGCTGCCAATAATTTCTGTTCATAGATTTTTCTTTCTGTAATGTCTTTTATTATTAGCAAATGAAATATTTGTTCTCTTATAGATATTTTTGACATCGAAAGTTCAATAGGAAATTCTATATTTTTAGCGTTTTTAGCTTTTAATTGAAAAACAACGCCTTTGTTTTTATCAGTTTTTATATTTAAGATTTCTTTTTTATGTAAATCTATTTCTGGTTTGTAATTTTTATTAAATATTATTTGATAAATATTTTTATTTAAAGCGTGCTTTTTGTCGATTTTAAATATTTTTTCGGCAGCAAGGTTTAAAAAATTTATTTGGTCTTTATTGTCAATCAGCACAATAGCATCGTTTGCCGAATCTGTAATAGATTTGTAAAACAATTCGCTGTCGCGAAGTTTTTGTTCAATAACTTTTATATCTGTAACGGCAGTCATAATTCCAACAAGTCCGGCAATTGATTTGTCGCTGTTTAAAAAGGCTGTTTTTTTTAATAAAAAATTGTTGGTTGAACCATCTTTATATTTCCAAATAAGCTCTTTGGTTTGGTATTTTCCTGTTTTAAAAAGCTGTTTGTCTTCGTTAATGATTTCTTGGGCAAAATGTTCCGGTTTTACAATATCTTTTGTTTTTTTTCCTATAATTTCTTCTTTTTGTAAATCAAATAAATTTGCAAATTCCGGATTGCAGCCAACATACTGGTCTTCTTTGTTTTTATAATAAACCGGACTTGGAATATTGTTGAGTAAAGTATTAACAAACAGCAAGTTGTGTTTTAATTTTGCCTCGTTTCTTTTTCTTTCAATTTCAGTTTTTTCTCTTTCAGTTACATCTTGTCCAATTGCCAATATGCCTTTAAAATTCCCTTTATTGTCTATTAATCTTGTTATATTCCATAAAATCCGGTGCTTTTTTCCGGTTATCGATTTTATGTTTATTAAATACTCTTTTGAATAATTTTTTTGAGCATTATCATTTATCATGTCAATCAAATCGGCTTTCATAGTTCGATTTTGAATAACATCTTCATAACTTTTCCCAATAATATCTTCCTTATTTACTTCAAATATTCTTTCGGCAGAATTATTCCATTCAATTACTTTTTTTTCTTCATTTAGCAGAATAAAAGCATTTTTTGTTGAATTTAAAATTTCGGAATAAATTAAATTATTTTTGTTTGCTTTGTTTCTAGAATTTGATTTACTTTTGTTTTCTTTAATTTTTTTTGAAAGATTAATTAAATTAAAGATTTCATTTTTTTTAATTGGCTTCTCAATAAAAGCATCAATTTTCAGTAAATTATCTTTTTCAATATTATTTGAAATTGCAATTTTAAAAGCTTTTTTAAAAAGCTTTTTAGAAATAATCACCTTAAGAAATTCAATATCAGCAATAATTATTTTAACCGATTTTTTTTCGGATAAAAAAACTGTATCTTCAATTTTTTCAAATTGATTAAAATCAAAATTGTTAAAACTATCTTTTAAAAAAGGGATTATTTCGTTAAATTCAGTTTGTAATTTGCTGATTATTAGTGTTTTATTCATAATTGCATGCTGAATGAAATTTTATTTTGTATATAAGTTTGCATTGTTAGTTTTTTTATCAAAAATTACACTTCTTTTAGCTTGTTTTGTTATTAAAGTTGTTAAATTTTTTTGATTTGGATAAATCTCAGTTAACAATTTGTTTTTCACAAATATTTTATGGATTAAATTAATGTTTTTTACTTCAATATAGCACCAAATAACACTTTCTTTAGTTTCCCAGCCTAAAAAATCATAATTTATTTCATTTTTTTCAACAGATATAGAAAATTTCGACAATATATAATCAAAAATCAATTTGTCCGATTCTTTTGATTTTATATAGTTTTTTGTAAAAATATTACCGCCTTTGTAATTATAAACTGCTTTTTCAATATCATCAGTAAAAAATCTAAAACTTAATTCTAAAGATTTCGATTTTTCGTTGTAATTTATTTCGCAAATGCTAAAATAAAATTCGTGAAAAGGATTATAAATATTTGAATAAATATTTTGTGAAATAAAAATGAATATAAATAAAATCGATATTTTTAAAAATATTTTCATCAATTTGTCGTAATTTTAAAACGTATTAAATATAGGCATCTAAAAATTTATTTAATTAGCGAAGTATATTTAAACGTGCTGATAATTAGCAGTATCAATATATCTAAATTTATTCTTATTGTCATAATCAAAAGCAATTTATATAAATAAAGTATAAAAAAAAAATTTCAAATTAAAAAAAGAATTTATAATTTGTGCCTTTCTTAAATACAGGTTTAAATTCAAAATAATTCGGTAATATTTAAAATTTATGATAGCATTTTTAAATTTAGAAGATTTAAAAAAGCTTAGTCGTAATTGTTTGATTATTAGTATAATACAAATCACAAAAAAATGAAAAAGGGAGTTTTACTATTAAGTTTATTTTATTATTTTTTTCAATCAGCAATAATATCTCAAGAGCTTAACGATAATCAATTCAGGCAGTTAGGAACTTTGCTTCCTGATGCAAATTGTTACAGAACAGCTTCAGGAGCGCCGGGAAATCAATATTGGCAACAAAAAGCCGATTATCAAATAAAAGTTGTGCTTGATGAAAATAAAAATACAATTTCGGGCGAAGAAACAATAACATATATTAATAATTCGCCTGATAATTTAAGTTATTTGTGGGTTCAGCTCGATCAAAATTTAAGAGCAAAAGATTCTTTTCGCCTCGAAACTTCAACAAACCAAATTGACGAAAAAATGAGTGCATCAGCTTTGCGATTTATTAAATACGAGTTTGACGGAGGTTTTAAAATTGATTTTGTTAAAGATAGTAAAAATGCTGATTTAAAGTATGTTATAAATAAAACCATGATGAGAATTGATTTGCCCGAAATTTTAAAATCAGGCGAAAAATTTACATTTAAAATAAAATGGTGGTATAATATTAACGACAGAGACGTAATTTGGGGACGCTCGGGAATGGAATATTTTCCGAAAGACGATAATTATTTATATACAATTGCACAGTTTTATCCACGAATGGTGCTTTACAGCGATTATCAAGGCTGGCAAAACAAGCAGTTTTTAGGCCGAGGCGAATTTACACTTACTTTTGGCGATTTTGATGTGGAAATTACAGTTCCGGCCGATCATATTTTAAGCGCAACAGGCGAACTTCAAAATATGACAGAAGTACTTACAAATGAGCAGATTGAAAGTTTTAATAAAGCAAAAACATCAGCAAAACCTGTAATAATTGTCAGTCAAAAAGAAGTTGAAAAAAAGGAAAAACAACATCTTAAAAACACAAAAACATGGAAATTTAAAGCAATTAATGTTCGCGATTTTGCATTTGCTACGTCACGAAAATTTATTTGGGACGCAATGGGCGTAAAATTTGGCGACAGAACAGTAATGGCAATGTCTTTTTATCCGAAAGAAGGAAATCCGTTGTGGGAAAAATATTCGACTCAGGCAGTTGCGCATACAATAAAAACATATTCGAAATTTACTTTTGATTTTCCTTATCCTGTTGCGCAATCAATTCATTCTAAGTGGATCGGCATGGAATATCCAATGATTTGCTTTAATGGCGGAAGGCCGGATGAAGACGGAACTTACTCGAAAAGAACAAAATACAGCATGCTTGGAGTAATTATTCACGAAGTTGGGCATAATTTTTTTCCGATGATTGTAAATTCCGATGAAAGGCAATGGACTTGGATGGACGAAGGCTTAAATACTTTTTTGCAATACAATACAGAACAAGCTTGGGAAAAAAACTTTCCATCAAGAAACGGCTCGCCCGAATTAATTGTTGATTACATGAAATCGGATAAATCGGAATTATCGCCGATTATGACTAATGCCGATATTGTTTTGCAATCACATGACAGTCAGTATGGTAAACCGGCAGCGGCATTGCGAATTTTACGCGAAACAGTTATGGGACGCGAACTGTTCGATTTTGCTTTTAAAGAATATGCAAACAGGTGGAAATTTAAACATCCGACTCCTGCCGATTTTTTTAGAACTCTCGAAGATGCTTCTGGCGTTGATCTTGATTGGTTTTGGCGCGGTTGGTTTTACTCAAACGATAATGTTGATATTTCGATAGATAAAGTTCAGTTTTTTAAATTAAGCGATGGAAATCCTGTAAAAGACAAAGCTTTTAATCAAAAAATGATTGATAATAATCCAAAAACCATTCAATCAGTTAGAGATGAAAATACTCAAACTGTTATTGAAAAAAATACTGAGCTTAAAGATTTTTACAATTCATATAACGAAAATAATGTAGAACCTGAAGATAATCAGTTGTTTAAGAGTTTTACGGCAACTTTAACAGATGAAGAGAAAAAATTTATTAATGCAAACGATATTTATGTTCAAATAGATTTTAGCAATAAAGGCGGACTAGTAATGCCTTTGATTCTTAAGTTTACATATACTGATGGCACAAGCGAAATTATTAGAATTCCGGCCGAAATTTGGCGAAATAATAATAAAAAAATATCAAAAGTATTTGTAAAAAATAAGCAAATTGCTGAAATTGTTTTCGATCCGCATCAGGAAACTGCCGATGTTGATGTGTCGAATAACTTTTGGCCAACAAAGCAAATCGAATCCAGATTTGATTTATTTAAGCAAAAAATGAGAGAACAAAAAAATCCGATGCAGAAGAAAAAATAAATTTAATGGTTAACTTGCAATTTTAAGGTTTCAAATTGCAGATAATCAGCATGTTAGTTTTTATTAAAAATAGTTTTTCGCATTTTATTGTAATTGTAAAATGTAAATTGTTCATTGTAAATTATTAAATTATGGAATTTAGCAGTTTTTTACCTGTTATTATCGGAATATTTATTATTGCTTTGATAATCAGATTTGTAACTAAAATGCTTTTTAAATTTGTTGGATTGATTTTGGTAATTGTTTTGCTTGGCGGATATATGTATTTTAATACCGATTATTTTGAAAATCATCAAGATAGTGTAATTGTTAAAGCAATATCAGAAAAAATAAAAATAAAATCCTTAAACGAATATCAAAAGCAATATTGCGAAAATCAAAAATCAAAATTAGATTCGATAAAATGTGAATGTTTTATTAAGCCAATTTTTGAAGATTTAAGTTCGAAATACAGCAGTAAAGAATTAGAAGAGCTTTATAAAGATAAAAATGCTTATGTAAAAGCAATAATTGGTGCTGTAAAAAGAAATCAGGACAAAATTAAAAAGCTTTTAGAAGAAAATAATGCTTTGCATTTATGGAATGGAACAATTAAAAATCTGCAAAAAGGAGAGTTTTTATAAAACTGAATTTATTAATTGCAAAAATTAAAAACAAACAAATGAAAATAAAAATAATTATTCTAATAGTCTCATTATCAGCTTATAGTGGAGTTAGTAAATCTCAAATAGAAGTTCCTGAAGTTTATAAAGGAATACAAGTTAGCGAAAACAACGAACTATTTATAAAAATTGGCGAAAGAAAAATATTCGAAAATAAAACAAAATCATTATATAAAATTTCAGATTTTGTAAACGCATGGAAAAACGATAAAAATGGTTTACAGTTTAACTCTGAAAACGGTTTTATTAACGGAACAATGTATGTCGGATTAATTCATTTCAGCGATTCAAAATATCCGCATCCTGTTTATTTTAAGCGTTCAAGAACAATCACAAAAGGAAAAACATTTATTCCGATAAAGGATTTTTTTAAAGGCCATTACGATATGGTTGGCTGGGAAAAATCAGGTCGTGGTGCTTTTGGATACAGAATTCTTGATACAGAAGGACGAATAATTTACAACGGAACAGTAGGCTTTGTGCTTGATAATGAGGAATTTAAAGTTGACACAACAATTATTGAAGGTCCGTTTATAAATTTAATAAACGAAAACTCTGTAACTATTTCATATAAAACAAATTACGACGTGTTTTCAGAAATCACGATAAACAAAAAAACATTTAAAAGTGATAATAAAGAATTTAATCATGAATTACAAATTGCTGATTTAAAGCCTGATACAAAGTATGAATATGTTTTAAAATACGGTTCAAACACACAAAAATATAGTTTTAAAACAGCACATAAATCAGGAATCAGAAAACCATTTGTATTTGCATATGCCAGCGATTCAAGAGGCGGAAATGGCGGCGGCGAGCGCGATATTTACGGACATAACGGCTATATTGTTAAAAAAATTATGGCATATGCAGCAAAAGAAAAAGTTGCTTTTATGCAATACACAGGCGATTTAATTGACGGCTATTCTGTTGATAGAGAGGATATTGACCTTCAATATGCAAATTTTAAAAATACAATAAGTCCTTTTGCCAGATATTTTCCGGTTTATGCCACAATGGGAAATCACGAAGCTTTAATTTGTGAATTTATAGATTCTATTGGAAAAAAAAGATTTTCTGTCGATAAATTTCCTTTTGAAACAGAATCGGCCGAAAAAGCATTTGCCGATAATTTTGTAAATCCTGTAAACGGACCAAAATCTGAAGATGGCGCATATTACGATATCGATGCAAATAAAACAAATTTTCCGCCTTATGAAGAAAATGTGTTTTCGTATTCGTATGATAATGTGGGAGTTATAGTTTTAAATTCAAATTATTTTTATTCGCCAATTACACAATATGTGCCTGTAGTAAGTGGAAATATACACGGCTACATTATGGATAATCAAATGAAATGGCTCGAAAACACACTCGAAAAATTTGAAAAAGATAAAAATATTGATCATGTTTTTGTAACAGTTCACACGCCATTTTTCCCAAATGGCGGACATGTGCGTGATGATATGTATTATGGCGGCGACAATAGTTTTAGACCATATATTGCCGGAAAAGCAGTTGATAAAGGAATTATTGAACGACGCGACCAAATGTTGGAATTAATTGTAAACAAAAACAAAAAAGTAGCCGCAATTTTAACCGGCGACGAGCATAATTATTGTAAACTAAAACTTACACCTGAATTAAATATTTATCCTGAAAAATACAGTCTGCAAAAAATTAAACTCTCAAGAACAATTTATCAAATTAACAATGGAGCAGCCGGAGCACCTTACTATGCAAAAGAAAATCCGCCGTGGACAGAAAATGTAAGCGGTTTTACAACCCAAAATGCAATAGTTTTATTTTATGTAGATGATAAAAAAATCAGCATGAAAGTTTTTAATCCTGATACTTTGGAATTAGTTGACGAACTGGAACTTAGATAGTTAAGCAAAAAGTTTATAAAGTTAAAACATTAAAGTTATTTAGTAAATAAAAAGTTTAAAACAAACAACGTTAATCGATTGATTATTAATAGTTTAATGTTGTTTGTTATTTGTGTTTTAATATTTACTGATTTGCATTTCTTATTAATTGATTTTCAAATTAAAACAAGCATTAAGCTGTAATTCCTCAATATTGTAAAGCTAAAAAAAAATATTCTTATTTAAACGATATTGAATTGTAAATTGAAAATTCTATCTTTGCAGATTAAAATTTTAGATTATGGCAATACAAAAACCTTCTATACCAAAAGGAACAAGAGATTTTTCGACAGACGAAATGCTTAAAAGAGATTATATTTTTGAAACCGTTAAGTCGGTTTTTCGAAAATACGGTTATCTTCCTATCGAAACTCCGGCAATGGAAAATTTATCAAGTTTGTTAGGAAAATATGGCGAAGAAGGTGATAAACTTTTGTTTAAAGTGTTAAATTCAGGCGATTTTCTTTCAAAAACTGATGAAAATATATTACAAGAAAAAAATTCTATAAAACTCACAAATCAGATTAGCGAAAAAGGTTTAAGATATGATTTAACTGTTCCTTTTGCCAGATACGTTGTACAGCACAGAAACGATATAAATTTTCCATTTAAAAGATATCAAATTCAGCCTGTTTGGCGTGCCGACAGACCACAAAAAGGAAGATATCGCGAATTTTTTCAATGCGATGTTGATGTGATTGGAAGTAACTCATTATTAAACGAATACGAGCTTTTGCAAATTATTGATGAGGTATTTATTAAGCTTGATTTAAATATTGAAATAAAACTTAATAACAGAAAAATTCTTAGCGGAATTGCAGAATTTATTGGACATCAAGATAAAATAATAGATATTACTGTAGCTATTGATAAACTTGATAAAATCGGTCTGGAAAAAGTAAACGAAGAATTGTTAACTAAAGGTTTGCCACAGGAAGCAATTGAAAAATTGCAACCGATTATTTTATTAAAAGGCACAAATCTTGAAAAATTAGCAAAACTTAAAGAAGTTTTAAAAACATCAGAAATAGGTTTAAAAGGAATTGAAGAAATTGAGCAAGTTCTTGATTATCTTAATGTTAAACAAATAAAAGCCGATTTAGAATTAGATTTAACTTTAGCCAGAGGACTAAATTATTATACAGGCGCAATTATTGAAGTTAAATCAAAAGATGTTTCTATTGGAAGTATTTGTGGTGGCGGAAGATACGACGATTTAACAGGAATTTTCGGTTTAGATGATGTTTCTGGAGTTGGAGTTTCATTTGGTGCCGACAGAATTTACGATGTAATTTTTCAATTAAATAAATTTCCTGAAAACAGTGAAAATTCAAGCAAAGTTTTATTTTTAAATTTGGGCAATCAAGAAGAAAAATATATTTTGCCGATACTTTCAAAAATAAGAGAATTGCAAATAAATGCCGAAATTTACCCTGAAAATGCAAAAATGAAAAAACAAATGGCTTATGCCGATAAAAAAAACATTGCATATGTAGTAATAATTGGCGAAAACGAGATTAAAGAAAACAAATTAACATTAAAAAACATGAACTCAGGCGAGCAAAAAATGCTTAATCAAAATGAACTTATTGATTTTTTAGGAAAAGAATTTATAAATTAAAATATTTACGTTCATAATAAATAGAAAATGAACAAAACTCAAGATATAGTTATAAAAAATAAAAAAGCCAGATTTCAGTACGAAATTTTGGAAGTTTTTACTGCCGGAATGGAATTGTATGGAACTGAAATTAAGGCAATTAGAGATGGTAAGGCAAGTTTGGTAGATGCTTATTGTCATTTTATTACAAATCCACAAAGACCACAAAGACCTGAATTATACATTAGAATGCATATTTCAGAATATACTTTTGGTAGTTATAACAATCACGATCCAAAACGAGAAAGAAAATTATTGCTTCAAAGAAGAGAGCTTAATAAAATTTCAAAAAAAGTTAAAGCAACTGGTTTAACAATTGTTCCATTAAAGCTATTTATTAATAATACAGGCATTGCAAAAATAGAAATTGCTATTGCAAAAGGTAAAAAAGCTCACGATAAACGCGAAGATATTAAAGATAAAGATTCAAAACGCGAATTAGATAGAATAAGAAAAAATTAAAAATATTATAACTTTTAAAGAATAAATTGTAAACATTTAACGTTCAAAATAAAAATAGAAAAAAACATATTAGATATGACAAATTTAAAATTATCATTAACTTTTTTATTCACATTAATATTCTTGATTTCAATTAATATTAAAACTTTTTCTCAAATGGGTTTGGCCGTATCGAAAAATGAAAACGGTTCATCTGTAAAATATGGCCTAGCTGTTGGTGCTGATATTAAAGAAGCACAGACAAATGCTAAAAAAATATTAGAACAAGAAGAAGCATCAAATATATTTATTTTAAGAAGCGATGAAAACACAGGACACGAATTAAGTAGCGGGAATTTTGTGTTAATACTTTCTTCAAGAAAAATGCTTGGGAAGTTTTTTGTTAGTTACGGATTAGGTGCAAGCGAAAAATCAAAAGAAGAAGCATTAAAAAAAGCAATAATCCATATGAAAGAATGGGATTTCGGATATGACGATTCAAATGGATATTCAATTGTTAAAGAAGGCAAAATTGAAGATTTATTTCCAGAAGAAGATGCAATAAATAAATAAGGCAAAATCATTATAAAAAAAAGAGGGAGCCTAAAAATAAAATTATTTTTTGACATCCTCTTTTTTACTTGTTATTGATTTGTATATATTACTGTTAATCAGAGTTTTGATTGTGCGTTTTATTGAATAAATCTCTAAAATTTTATATATTAGTCTTCTTTTAGTTTTTTATACCTAATTCTTTTCGGTCCGGTATCACCTAGTCTTTTCTTTCTGTTTTCTTCATATTCTGTATAACCGCCTTCAAAGAAATAAACTTGCGAATCGCCTTCAAAAGCTAGAATATGAGTAGCAATTCTGTCGAGAAACCACCTGTCGTGAGAAATAACAACTGCGCAGCCTGCAAAACTTTCCAAACCTTCTTCTAAAGCTCGTAAAGTGTTAACATCTATATCGTTAGACGGTTCGTCTAGTAATAAAACATTAGCTTCTTCTTTTAAAGTTAAAGCCATATGCAAACGATTTCTTTCACCGCCGGAAAGCACAGCGCATTTCTTCTCTTGGTCTGCTCCGGTAAAATTAAATCGTCCAACGTAAGCTCTTGAATTTATTAATCTGTTTCCAAGCTTTATTTCTTCTCCGCCGCCCGAAATTACTTGATATACTGATTTTTCAGGATCAATATCAACATGTTGTTGGTCAACATATCCAATTTTAACAGTTTCGCCAATTTTAAACTCTCCATTGTCTGCTTTTTCAGCACCCATAATCATTCTAAACAATGTTGTTTTTCCTGCACCGTTTGGTCCGATAATTCCAACAATTCCTGCCGGAGGCAATTGAAAATCAAGGTTTTCAAATAATAATTTATCGCCAAATGCTTTTGAAACTCCTTTGGCTTCAATAACAACATTACCTAATCGCGGTCCGTTTGGAATAAAAATCTCTAATTTATCTTCTTTTTCTTTAACATCCTGATTTAATAATTTATCGTATGCAGATAATCGAGCTTTTGATTTTGCATGACGAGCTTTCGGGCTCATTTTTACCCATTCAAGCTCTCTTTCAAGAGTTTTTCTTCTTTTGCTTTCAGTTTTTTCCTCTTGTTGTAATCTTTTAGATTTTTGTTCAAGCCAAGATGAGTAGTTTCCTTTCCACGGAATACCTTCGCCACGGTCTAATTCAAGAATCCAGCCTGCAACGTTATCAAGAAAATACCTATCGTGTGTAATAGCAATAACAGTTCCTTTATATTGTTTTAAGTACTGTTCTAACCAGTCAACCGATTCAGCATCAAGGTGATTAGTTGGTTCATCAAGTAAAAGAATGTCAGGTTCTTTTAGTAATAAACGACAAAGTGCAACTCTTCTTCTTTCACCACCCGAAAGATGTTCTATTTTTGCATCTTCAGCAGGGCAACGAAGAGCGTCCATCGCTCTTTCCAGTTTGCTGTCAAGTTCCCAGCCGTTGTAATGTTCAATTAAATCAGAAAGTTCACCTTGTCTTTCGATAAGTTTATTCATTTCATCGTCCGAGATAGGTTCTGAAAATTTAGCGTTAACCTCTTCGTATTCTTTCATAACCGCAACAACCTCAGCCACGCCTTCTTCAACAACTTCTCTAACAGTCTTATTATCATCGAGATGAGGTTCTTGTTCAAGCATTCCAACAGAATATCCATCAGAAAAAGCAATTTCGCCTTCATAAGTTTTTTCAGTTCCGGCAATAATTTTCATTAATGTAGATTTTCCCGAACCGTTTAATCCGATAACACCAATTTTTGCACCATAGAAAAATGAAAGGTAAATGTTGTTTAGTACTTTTTTGTGTGGCGGAAAAGTTTTACTTAAGCCAACCATCGAAAATATAATTTTATTGTCGTCTGCCATTTTAAATTACTTTAAATTTTGATTTTGCTAAATTACTTAAAAAAATAATTTATTGTATCATTATGGCATTATTCTAAAAGTAAAATTTAAAATTTTCATTTTGTTGTTTTATAAATAAATAGCTTAAATACAGTAACTTATATATATATTTTTTTTTTGTGATATTCTTAAAAATAAAAAAATAAGCCACTAATTCACGAATTTAAAAAAAAATATCAGTGCATTCGTGGCTAAGAAAATCTTTTCAAAACAAATACAATTTAATACTCACAAGAGAAACGCTGCAAGGAATTGCAGATAATAAAAAACTCATATTATATATAATAAAAATATTATTGTTAATTAACAGAAATACAGTATATTAGGTATAAAATATTATCTAGAATCAATATAAATTAGGGGGGGGGTGTATTGCATATCTCATTTTTTTTGAACTATTTTGTTGTGATATTTTTAAATTATTAATTTTAAAACTTTAAACAAATGAAAAAATTAAATTTAGAAGAAATGGAAGTAGTAAAAGGTGGAACTATGGCAATTTCTTGTGCTGATGTAGATGCTGTTATCGACTATTTGTGGATAAATGATAGTCCACAACTTGGGGCGGTATTATTTTATTATTTGAGTGGTAATATTCAGTGTACATAGGAACTCATAAATAAGCTCTTTTATTTTCACACTATCGTTCTACTCAATGTTTAATATTTGAGATTCTAATTTTTAATTAACTCTTATCTATGGTAAAATGTATTTCAGTATTATTACCAATGTTTTTATTCTCTGTTTTAATAAAAGCCCAAACCTTTGAAGGTTTAATCCAATATCAAAGTAGGCAACAAGGGCATATTATGACTTCTGAATATTTTATAAAAAACAGTAAATCTAAAATCCAGCTCTATTTAGATGACATCGCATTTTCGGGTTATTCTTTGAATCTTGGAAGCGATTTGTATAATATTTCTGAGCTTAATAAGTTAATAAAAAAAAGTAAAAACAAAATAGTTAAGGGAAATATCAAATTAATGAAAAATAAAAAGAAAGAGCTTATTTTAGGATATACTTGTACTCTGTATGAAGAAGAGAGGGACACTCCTTATGGAAATATAATTTATTATATTTCAGATTCTTTAAAAGCAAATAATCAAAATGGATCAAAGAGAGTTCGAAATGGTAGAATAGTATTAAAATCTGTTCAAAGTACTTATGAAGTAGAAGCCATTGAAATAAAAAAAATGAAACTTGAAGATAAACTTTTCGAATTACCTGATTACCCAATTGAAGAAGTTGATTTTGAAAAACTAACAAAACAATATGTTAGATAGTGTTTAAATACATTCCGCATTAATCACATAAAATCATTTATTCATCAAAGAAAAACAGTCATTCATGT
Source organism: Bacteroidales bacterium (assembly GCA_016937695.1). Lineage (GTDB taxonomy): Bacteria > Bacteroidota > Bacteroidia > Bacteroidales > NBLH01 > NBLH01. The sequence goes on along the minus strand of JAFGWC010000155.1, from coordinate 43,393 downwards.
AAAAAAAATGAATTGAAAAATTTTTGATACGTTTAGGCTTTATTAAATTAATTTATAAACTTTAAACATTTTTATTATGAAAAAATTAGATTTAGAAGAAATGGAAAATGTACAAGGTGGAGAAATGGCAATTAGTTGCGATGATGTTTCTTATGTTTTAGATTATTTATATGTTGCATATCCTGACCAATATGCCGCATTGAAAGGGCTTGTAATTCAGTGTACTATTTAATTTAATTCTTTTTAATTTTAGACTTTTTAGTTTTATAATATTTTATTTTTACGATATTATTTAATTAAAAAGTCTATTATAATTTGTCTAATTATGAAGAAGTTTATATTCATTATTTTAATTCATATTGGTTATAATATTATTTTAAGTGCTCAGTTTTTTGAGGGTAAAATTGATTATACTGAAATAAATGCTAAGGAAAATTTATTAGAAGAGAATAAAAATGCTAAAGAAAAAAGCACATTCTTTATTAAAGACACTAAAATTAAAAATGTTAAAATTGGAGGAGTATTTTTTGATTCAACAAGATATAATTTGTTGTTTGGAGTTAAATGGTATATTATAAATGATGAAAATCGCCTAATTATTCAAGATATAAGTTATGACACAATTGTTCCTAATCTTAAATCATTGAGCAATAAGTTAACCCAATTTAGAAAGAAAGAATATGTGTTAGGGTATGTTTGTACAAAATATGAACTAATTAAAAATGAAAGTTCTAATGAATATAAAGTCTATTTGTGGATTGCTGATTCGTTAAAAACTAAGAATACTTATGGTGATTTTATGATAAAAGATTTAGGGATTGCATTAAAAATTCTATATAAATTTAAAACAGCTGATAAGCTAATGATAGCTACAAACATTCAAGAAAGTAAATTGGAAGATTACATATTTGAATTACCTGATTATCCAATAAAAAAAGTAAATATGAAGAACTTGGCAAGAAGGTACACCAAAGACAAGCTGAAATAAAAAATATGATATGAATAACAGTATAATTTTAGAAAAAAAGATCAATTTGCTTTATTCACCATTTTATTTTTTCGTTGCCTTTTGTAGTTTATCGTTTATAATTACTTTTTTAACCAATAAATTAATAATTACAGAAGATTTAATTTACAATAGCTTTGCAGAGCAACTGACTTCACAACGTATTGAACGAATTATCGCAACTAGGTTAAAGTTCGATTGGATTTCTTATATTTTATCACCAATATTTATTTTTCTTAAATTTGTTATTATTGCAATCGTTTTGAATATTGGAGATATATTAAAAGATTATAAAATTGGATTTAAAAATTTGTTCCAAGCAGCAATGATTGCAGAAACTATTTTCTTTATTCCAAAATTGATAAAATTATTTTGGTTTTTGTTTTTTTACGAAGCACAAACAATGCAAGAATTTGGTGATTTTAATTTTCTTTCGTTATTATCGATGTTTAATAAAGATGAAATCTATCCTTGGTTAATTTATCCTTTTAGTCTTGCAAATATTTTTGAACTAATTTATTGGTTATTTTTAGCTTTTTTAATAAGTAAATTTAGCAAATTAGACTATAATAAATCACTTGGTTTGGTATTAAGTACTTATTTTGTTGCTCTTATTGTCTGGCTTGTATTTGTAATGTTTATAAGCCTGAATATAAGTTAATTATGAAAAAAGTATTGAAAATAGTTATTCCTGCTTTAATCGTATTTGTTTTAAGTTTTATGGCATATAAAATTTATGCTATTATAGAAAGTAAAGCAAAAATAGCAGAACAAATAAAAACCATACCCGAATTTTATTTCTACAAACTTGTTACAGATAGTACTTTTACGCATTTAAATTTAAAACAAAATAAATCAGCATTAATCATATATTTTCATCCCGAATGCGAACATTGCCAAAACGAAGCCGAAATTATAAGCAAAAGAATTGATGAATTTAAAGAATATCAATTAGTTTTTATTTCTTATGCCGAAACACAGGAAATTAAAACTTATGCAAGTAAACATAAGCTATTGGGATACGAAAACATTACATTTTTGGAAGATAAAGATATGATTTTTAACGATATTTTTGGAAAATCAGGCATTCCGAACTCGCTTATTTACAGCGAACAAGGTAAATTAACCAGACAATTTAAAGGCGAAGTAAAAGTTGATGCCTTACTAAAATACTTAAAATTATAGAACGCAGATAACGCGAATTTTACGGATTTACACTGATGTTAATAAAAAAATCCGCTGCTATCTGCTCAATCAGCGTCATCCGCGTTCCAATTACTAATGGCCAATATACTAATGACTAACTTAAAACAACTAAAAAAAACCTTCACCTTACAGCACGACCAATCAGATTGCGGTGTAGCTTGCCTTTCATCACTAACAAAATACTATGGTGGCGATATTTCTATCGAAAAATTTCGTGAAATTAGCGGTACAACAAAACAAGGAACTACTTTGCTTGGTTTATATCAAGCAGCAAATAATGCAGGTTTTAATGCAGAAGGCAATGAGGCTGATATACAGGTAATTATAGAGCATGGCGAACCATTAATTTTACATGTAGTAATTGAAGAGAAACTAGAGCATTATCTTGTTTGCTATGGCTACGAAAACAATAAATTTATAATTGGCGACCCTGCAAAAGGCAGAGTTTTTTATACAAAAGAAGAATTGGACAAAGTATGGAAAACTAAAAAATGCTTAACATTAGAGCCAAACGGAGAGTTTAAGAAAACAGAGAATACAAAAAAATCAAAAAAAGAGTGGATTTTAAAACTGATAAAAGATGATTATGAATTACTTGGAATTAGTATAGCAATAGGAATTGTAATATCAGTTTTGGGTATGGCAATGGCAGTATTTTCACAAAAGCTAATTGATGATATTTTACCTGCAAAAGAACTTTTAAAACTGTTTATGGGAATTGCACTTGTTTGTTTTTTATTAATTGCAAGAGTTGTTTTTATTGCTATTAGTCAGTTTATGCTTGTAACACAAACCAAAAACTTTAATAACAGAATAATTGATTCTTTTTATAGTTCGTTATTGTATTTGCCAAAAAGATTTTTTGATACTCGCAAAATAGGTGAGCTTGTTGCCAGATTAAACGATACTACGCGCATACAACGTGTAATTACTCAAATTTCAGGTAATTTTATAATAGATTTACTTGTTTCATTTACTTCTATTGCCTTTTTGTTTATTTATTCTTGGCAAACAGGTGTTATTGCATCTTTAAGTTTGCCTGTATACTTTTTATTAGTTTATAGTTTTAATAAAAAAATTATTGATGCTCAAAAATCAGTAATGCAAAACTATGCACATAGCGAAAGCAACTATATTAGCACAATGAATGGCATTGCAGCAATTAAAAACTTTAATAAACAAAGTTTCTTTTCAAAATTAAATAAGCAAGTTTACGGTTTGTTTCAGGATAAAATTTTTGAACTTGGGAAGATAAATATTAAGCTTGGTTTATTATCGGGAATTGCAGGAGTTGTATTTCTTATTTCAATATTGGCATATACTTCCTATCTTGTTTATGGCGATGTTATGAAAATAGGCGAATTAATGGCAATACTTGGCATTGCAGGCAGCCTTATTCCTTCGGTGGGCAATCTTGCATTAATTGCCATACCTGTAAATGAAGCAAAAGTTGCATTTAATCGTATGTTTGAATTTACTGATATTGAAGCTGAACAAAAAGAGAAAGGTCCCGGTAAGAAAATAACATTTGAAAACTTAGAAATGCAAAATATTAGTTTTCGATTTCCGGGAAGAAAGCGATTGCTTGAAAATGTAAATATCAGCTTAAAAAAAGGTGAACTAATTGCAATTATAGGCGAAAGTGGTAGCGGTAAATCTACGCTTGGAAATATCCTGCAAAAGTTTTATAAAACTGAAACAGGAAGTATTTTAATCAATAATAAAACAAAACTATCAGAAATAAATGAAAATACTTGGCGTGAAATAATAGGAGTTGTACCACAAGATATTCATATTTTTAACGGAAATGTAATTGATAATATTTGTCTTGGAAATGCACTAGACGAAGCCGAGCAAGTACTAAAATTTATAAACGACTATGGTTTTGCAAAATTTATTGATGCTTTGCCACAAGGCTATATGACTTTACTAGGCGAAGAGGGCATAAACTTATCCGGTGGACAAAAACAAATAATTGCCTTTGCCAGAGCATTATACAAGAAGCCTCAACTCTTAATTCTTGATGAAGCAACTGCAGCAATGGACAGAGAGACCGAAAATTATACAATCAAGTTACTGAAAAAACTAAAGCAAGAAATTTCTGTGTTTTATATTTCGCATCGTTTACATATTTTAAAAAATATAAGCGACAGAATTTATATCCTTGAAAATGGAAAAATTCAGAATTTTGGCACACATGAAGATTTATTTAAAACTGAGAATTTTTATAGCGATTATTTGAAAGAAATTTAATCAAGACATATAATAAAAGTAAAAAGATAAAATTTATTGCTTTTGTCTTTTATCCTTTATCTTCTAAATTATATAAGTAATCTATAAATCAGAATAATTAATTCTCAGAATAAATATAAAAAAATAACTTAGCTTTTATGTAAAGTTTTTTTTTTGATTTACATTTGCGCTAGTTTTTTTTATAAAAATTATTAATCAAAAAAATTAAACAAGATGAAATTAAAAATTTTACAATTAGCTTTTGTATTAACAGCTGTGATATTTGCTTCATGTAATAAATCGAATACATCAGGCAATTTTAGTAAAGACGTTGCTTTGAATTCAGAAATTGATTCAATAAGCTATTTTTTAGGTATCGATATAGCAAACAGCATGAAAAAAGCTGGTGTTTTGGATATAAATATCAACACATTAGCAGCTGGTTTTATGCAAATAATTGATGGAGATAGTGTTTCTATTGATCCAAAAGATGCAAGAATGAAATTACAACTTTATTTCCAAAAAAAGCAACAGATGAAAATGGAAGATAATTTAAAAGAAGGACAAGCATTTTTGGAAGAAAACAAAACAAAAGAAGGCGTTATTACTACAGCTACAGGCTTACAATATAAAGTTATTACTGAAGGTAAAGGCCAAATACCAACAAACAAAGATCAAGTAAAAGTACATTATAAAGGCACTTTATTAAATGGCGAAACTTTCGATAGCTCTTATGATAGAGGCGAACCTGCAACTTTCCCTGTAACAGGTGTTGTTAAAGGTTGGCAAGAAGCTCTACAAATTATGCCGGTTGGTTCAAAATGGATTGTTTATGTTCCTTCTGAATTGGCTTATGGTAAAAGAGGCTCAAGAGGTTCAATTGAACCAAATATGGCTCTTATTTTCGAAATGGAGCTTTTAGAAATTGTTCAAGGTCCGGAAGAAAAAATTGAACCTGTAAAATAATTTCTTAAATTTATAGTATTAAAATATAAAGCATCTATTGTAAAAATTAATCATAATAAAATAATGCTATAGTTTAGATTTTCTGTGATATTTTAAATATCTGCATTACTTATTTTTTGCAAGTAATTAGTATACTGGTAATTAGTGATTAAGAATATTAGAAGTTCATTTTTAATTACCAATTACTAATTTATAATTACCTGATAATTAATTCAAAATAAATAATATTTGTAATCACAGCTATATTAAACCAGAGCATAAAATAATTGTAATATAATTAAATTGTTAGGAGTTTTATAAATATAGGTGCTTTATATTTCAAATAAAAATCAAATAAAAATTCAGATATGAAAACAGCTGAAATACATACAAATAAAGGCATTATGAAATTAAATTTCTATGCTGATGATGCTCCCGGAACGGTTGAAAATTTTATTAAATTGTCAAAAGATGGTTATTATGATGGCTTAACATTTCATCGTGTAATTCCTGATTTTGTTATACAAGGTGGATGCCCAATTGGTGATGGAACAGGAGGCCCCGGTTATTCAATTAAATGTGAAACAAAAGGCGGAAATCAATATCACGACAGAGGCGTTTTATCAATGGCTCACGCCGGTAAAGATACTGGTGGTTCGCAATTTTTTATTTGCCACAGCAGAGAAAATACTGCGCATCTCGATGGTGTTCATACAGTTTTTGGTAAAGTGTTTGAAGGTCTTGATGTTATAGACAGCATAAGACAAGGAGATACTATTGACAAAATTGTAATTGTTGAATAATAAAATAATTTTGCTGGTTAACGAGCAAATTTGAATATAATGGTTGTTGTAGATTGGCAGTTTACAAATCTGAAAATTGTTGTCTATAATTAACAAATTATTACAAAAACAGCTATTAAACTTTGTTTAGAAAGAGTTTTTAGTGTTAATTATATAGAAAATGAGTTTAGAAATAGAAGGAAAAGTTGTTAAAATTCTACCTGAACAAACAGGCGAAGGAAAAAACGGCAAATGGGTAAAACAGGATTTTGTAATTGAAACTTCAGACCAATATCCAAAAAAAGTTTGCTTTTCAACCTGGGGCGAAAAAGCTACAGATGTGAAAACTTTAGGTATTGGCGAAAATGTTGTTGTAAGTTTTAATGCAGAATCAAGAGAATATCAAAACAAATGGTATACTGATTTGAGAGCATGGCGAATTGCTAAAAATTCACAAAGCAAAAGTCCTGTAAATGAGACAATTCCACCATTAACTGAAGACGATATTCCACCTGAAGAAAATGATGATTTACCTTTTTAGTATTAATAAAAAAGAGGCTTTTAAAGCCTCTTTTTTATGTTTATTTAAACTGGATATCTCTTTGATTTTAAATAATATAAATCTATAACTATTACAATTAGAATAGAAACGGGAAGCGTTTTAATAAATGTATTTTCTTTAAATATTTTCTCAAAAATGTTAAAATTAATATTTATTTCAGGCAATTTTTCTATAAACATAAAATAATCAGGAATTTTAACTGTTTCTCCATTTGTTATTAATGCAAAAAATATAATTGGTACAAAAACTAAAAGGAAAAGACTTATAAAATGTTTGGTATTTATAGATGAAATTTTAACAATGCTGTGTTTTTCAACAGCTATTTTATTCATTATTTTATCAGTGAAATCAACAGATACTTGAGGTAAATCAAATTCTTGAAGTATTTTTTTTGTGAATTTATCTATATTCTTGTTTTCCATTTTAATTTGTTTAATTATCTCGTTTTAAGGCAATTAAGTATATAAGTTTCCTCTTTTCGCAAAAAAAAGAAATATAATTAGTAAAATTAAGCAATTTCTTTAATCAATTAAGCAATTTCTTTAATCATTATTTCATTTAAGCTGTTAAATAATTTTTTTCTGGCTCGATGTAATTTAATTTTTACATTTGAAATGCTTAAACTTGTTATTTTACAAATATCAGAAATTGAATTTTCTTCTAAATAGTATAAATTAATAATTGTTGATTCTTCAGGTAAAAGTTTGTTAATAGCTTTGTTTAAAATTTCTTGTTTGTCGACAATAGTTTTTTCAAAATCTTCGTATATCTCATCAATCTGAAAATCAGATAGTTCGTGCTCTTCAATATTAGTGGTTTTTATTGTTTTTTTTCTGATTTTTGATATTGCAGAATTGTAAGCGATTTTATATAGCCAAGTTGAAAATTTCGAATCGCCTTTAAATTTATTTATCGATTCAAAAGCTTTGATAAAAACATCCTGAGCTATTTCTTCAGCATCTTCTTTGTTTTTTATAATTCTCAAAACTATATTAAAAACAATATTTTTATTTTTATCAATTAAAAATCTGAATGCGTCAATCTGCCCACTTTTTACTTTCTCTATGTAATAAGCCTCATTAAATTTATCCATGGTATTTGATTAGACGCAAATTTTATTTTAAAGTTACAAATTTTAAACGAAAATTTATTTTTTCTGAAAATAAAACATCACTTATTTGTAACCGATTTTAATTCTTTGCGTCATAATAAGTGAAAAAGAGATTATTAATCAAAAATTTAAAAAAATGACTGAAATTTTAGTTCCAATTAGCTTATTTGCTAGTATAGTATTAATTATGTTTTTGTTTTATACAACAAGAAACAAAGAAAGACTGGCATTAATTGAAAAAGGCGCAGATGCAAATCTATTTAAATCAAAATCAAGAGGATTTCCAACTTTAAAAATAGGCATGTTTTTAGTTGGTATTGGCTTAGGTGTTTTGTTTGGAAACATAATAGCTAATTACACTTCTTTAATTGAACAAACTGCGTATTTTTCTATGATTTTTCTTTTTGCAGGTCTCGCTTTAGTTGTTAACTATCTAATTGAAGGAAAGAAACTTGCTGATGAAAATAATTAATTTCAGTTAAGAATTGAAATTAAATTATATTAGTTTTTTACTGTAAATTATTGAAGTCTTATGTCTTTCACATAAGACTTTTTTTTATTGCTGTAAAGTGTTTCGGTATTCAATTTGTAGTTAATATTAAATATAAAAAATTTTTTGCAGATATATTTTTAATAAGTGCTTAGTTATTTTAAGATTACATATAATTTTATCAATTTTGTAAAAAAATCAAAAAAATATAATTATTCATAATTTTCAACATATAAAAACCAATGAAGTTAATTTTTACAGATTGCGAAAATGTTATATTAAAAAACACAGAAGTGGTTTTTGAGTATAAAAACTCAATTGAAACTATTTCTACAGATGGCGAAGGAATTATCAGCTTAAAAGGATTGCCGGAAAAAGTTGAAATAGCCTGTTTTATTAATGAAAGTGATAAATATTTTTTCAAATTTAAAGAAAAAGGAGAAGAAAACATTAAACTAGAGCTGATAAAACTTGATATGCTTTTTGTTATTATTGGCAATAATCAAAATTCACTTAGCGGTTTAAATATCTTTTTTGAGTACAGAGGGAAAAAGGAAGAACATACAAGCGATAATACAGGACAAATAATTTTAAAAAACATCCCTTTAAATACAAAAATAAAAGCTTATCAAATTTTTAAAGGAAAAGAATATAATGCCGAACATTTTCAATGTGTAAGAGATAAAGCACAATATTTCTTTGTGGGAGATTTTTTATTCGAAAGCTCAGATATGAAATTTAAACTTATTGACGAAAGTGGACAGGTTATTCGAAATGCAGATATGAGATTTAAAATTGATCAAGATGAATTTGAAGCTGTAACAAATGCAAACGGAAATATTATTGTTAAAGATATAAAAATTGACACAATAGTTTCTTGTAAACAACTAATGTTTGGAAAATCATTGCCATGGCATAATGTAACATGTGAAAAAGGAATTGATGAATACATTATTCATGGCGAAAAAATAAAGGATTTTGCATATAATACATCAGCACTTGATTCTATTGTAAGAATGAAGTTTCGCCTTGTTGATTCTCACTCAGAACCAGTTCCAAATGCAATAATAAAATTGGAATATGATGAGAAAATCAGAAATAAATATTCCAATCAAAATGGAGAAGCAATGATTGATGATATAAGGCTTGGCAGCAGAATAAAAGCATTTGTTGATATCAAAGGGAAAAAAATAGAATCAGAGTATATATGCCAGGAAGACAATGAGTTACATGAAATGGTTATTGATACATCAAATAAAAAAGTATTGTTGGCACTTTTAGGAGCAATTGTATTAATAGCAATTATAATTTTATTTAGTAAAATTGATTTTTCGAAAGCTGAAATGGCTGAAAATGAGGAAATTAAAATTGAAAAAGATACAATAATCAGAAATTATAAATATTTTGTTAAAGATGAAATAAGTGGCGAATCTGTAGTAAATGCAAAAATTAGTTTAATATTTAGCGATACTGTTTTATCTGAAAGAATTAAAGGAAATGATTTTGTTAATTTTGCGGCTTTAGATTCTAAATCTCCACAAAAAGTTAAAATTAATGCAGTTGGTTATTTACCATATAATAACGATTTTGTATTAGATAGCATAAACGAAATTTTATTAAACAAAGACACATTGGTTTATGTAGATAGTAAAGTAGAAAATTGCGGATTATTTACAAAATCGGAATGGAATGGAACTACAATTAAAAATTTCAAATTAAATAAATCAAAAGGTCGCTTAAAAATATTTTATAATATGTTTGCAAAACCTGATAAAATTGAAGTATACAAAGGTGGAGTTTATGATATTTCAGATGAAAATTTATTGTTTAGCTCAAAAGTAGAAGTTGCAGGAATGAATACAATTTTAATGGATTACCAAACTGCAGATAGTACAATAACGGTAAAAATTTCGGGTATTGAAAACAATAAAGGCTGGATTTATAAAGTTTTCTGTCAGGATGTTGTTTATCCTATAAATAATGCAACTGAAAATAATAATTAAAAAAAACTGTTCTCACAAAAAAAATATTTATCTTTGTCAGCTTATTCTGAAATGGAATTAACTGGATTTTAAATATTTATTCTGAAAAAATAAATAAAAAATATGATTAAAAGCACAAAATATTTTATTGTAGTAATTTTTCTTCTAATAGGAGTTTCTTCATGCAAATATCAAAGGCTGTTAAAAAGCTCAGATACAACTTTGAAATATGAAAAAGCTAAAGAATATTATGATGAAGGTAACTACGCTAAAGCGATGACTCTTTACGAACAATTAGTGCCAATTTATAGAGGAACAGAGAAAGGCGAAGAAATTTCATATTATTTTGCACACTGTAATTATAATTTAAAAGATTATATTATGGCAGGTCATTATTTTAATAAATTTGCAAATTCTTTTCCAAACAGTAAATATACTGAAGAATGTAGCTTTTTAAGCGCATATTGTTATTATTTAGATTCACCAAAAACATCATTAGATCAAGAATCAACATATAAAGCAATTTCTGAAATTCAGTTATATCTAGGAAGATATCCTGATACTGAAAGAATGGAACAATGTAACGAACTTTTAGATGAATTGAGAAAAAAATTAGAAGTGAAATCATACGATAATGCTTTTTTGTATTATAAAATTTATCAATATAAAGCAGCAGCAATTGCATTGAAAAGCAGCCTTGAACAATTTCCTGAAACTGATTCTAAAGAAGATATTTTATATTACACTTTAAAATCCAGTTACAATTATGCAATAAACTCGGTTTATGACAAAGCTAAAAGTCGTTTGGAAGTTGCTTTGAAGGATTATAAAACATTTGTGAAAAATTTTCCGGAAAGTGAATATAATAAGGATGTGAATCGTATTCACGAAAGTATAATTAAAAAATTAGAGCCTTTTAATTAATTAAAATTATAGTAAGAAAAAAACTGTAGAATATGAATTATAAGAAAACCAATGCTTCATTAAGTACAATTACACGCGACAAAGCAGAATTAGACAAGGATACAGGTAATCTGTACGAAACACTTACAGTTATTAGTAAAAGAGCAAATCAAATAAGTTCTGATATTAAAGAAGAATTAAATAAAAAATTAGAAGAATTTGCTTCATATACAGATAACTTAGAAGAAGTTTTTGAAAATAGAGAACAAATTGAAATCTCTAAATTTTACGAACGTTTACCAAAACCTTCATTAATAGCAATTCAGGAATTTATTGAAGATCAAATTTATTATAGAAAACCGGAAGTTAAAGAATAATTTTTCTTCGTTTTATTATAACAAATCCCTTAAATGCTTTTTTATATTGCGTTAAAGGGATTTTTGTGTTGTATAAGTATTTATAAATTAGCATGATAGTAAAAATAAAAAGTATAGATTTAAATAATAAAAGTAGCCAATGGATAGTTCTTTCATTGCTTGCACTAATTTGGGGAAGCTCTTTTATTTTAATGAAAAAGGGACTTGAATCATATTCTGATATGCAAGTTGCCGCTTTTAGGATTTTTATTTCTTTTATGCTACTTACTCCTTTTGTTTTTCAACGGTTAAAAAGAATAAAAAAAGAAAATATTAAATCGCTTTTAATAGTTGGTTTTATTGGTAACGGAATTCCTGCATTTTTATTTACTAAAGCTCAAACCCAAGTTGATAGCTCAATTGCCGGAATGCTTAATTCTTTAACTCCACTGTTTGCTTTGCTTATAGGACTTTCTTTTTACAAAATTAAAATTCGCTGGCTAAATATTTTGGGCATTACAATAGGATTAGTTGGTGCTGCCGGACTTATTCTCTCAAATTCGAGCTTCAATTTTAGAACTGATAGTTTATATCCTATTTTAATTGTTGTTGCAACATTGTTTTATGGAATAAGCGTTAACGAAATAAAGCAGAAACTACCAGATATTGATGCAGTTACAATTATAGCCATTGCATTTTTATTTATTGGTCCGCTTGCCGGATTTTATTTATTTACTTCTGATTTTAGTTTTGCACTAAGTACAGATAATTATCAAATTAATTTTTTTTATGTGTTCATTTTAGCTGCTTTCAGTTCAGTTATTGCAACCATAATTTTTAATGCATTAATTAAATCTACAACAGCACTTTTTGCTTCTTCGGTTACTTATTTAATTCCTATTGTTGCAATATTGTGGGGAGTTTTAGACGGCGAACTAATTTCAATCACACAAGTTTTATTTATTGTAATTATTTTAGCAGGTGTTTATTTAGTAAATAAAAAGTGAAATTTAATACAAACCATATAAAACCTTATGTTTTAAGCGTAATTTCAGGTGTTTTATTTGGTTTGACATGGAATAAATATTTTCCGTTTGTAAGTTTATTTGTTGCATTTATTCCGCTTTTATATTTAATTAAAAACTACAAATATTCATTTGCCGAAATTTTTCAATACACATTTGTAGCTTTTTTTATTTTTCATTTATTAATAGTTTGGTGGCTTTATAAATCTTCATTTGTCGGATTTATAGCTGTAATAAGCATTAATTCGTTTTTTATGGCAATCGTTTTTGCTTTAATTGCTTATACAAAAAACAAACTTGGAAACATATCTTTTTACTTTTCATTTATATTTTACTGGATTTCTTTCGAATATTTACATTATCATTGGGAAATTTCTTGGCCTTATATGAATTTGGGACATTGGTTGGCGCAAAACCTAAAACTTATTCAATGGTACGAGTTTACAGGAATTTTAGGTGGAACATCTTGGATTTTATTTGTTAATTTATTTTTGTTTTTAACTTTTGATTTTTACTTAAATTCAAAAAAGAAAAAGGCTTTAATTTTTTCTATACTGTCGATTTTGGCTTTAATTATACCTATTTTTATTTCTTTAAATATTTATAAAAATTATAAAGAAGAAAACAAAGCAATAAATGTTTTAATAATTCAGCCAAATATAAATCCTTATACCGAAAAATACAAAAGCGAATTGTTTGATAATCAAATAGATGCGCAAATTAAGTCAGCTTTAAAAAATATTGATTCAAATACCGATTTTGTAATTTTTCCTGAAGCTTCTTTTCCTGTTTATTTAGATGAAAATAAAATTTTTGAAAATACTGATTTTTATAAAATTAAATCCTTAATATCAGAAAATAGAAATATTAAAATAATAGGCGGTTTATATTCTTATAAACTCGAAAAAAAAGACACTCTTTTTTATAATGCTGTTTTCCAAATAGATACAACAAATTTTGTGCAAATATATCATAAATCTAAATTGGTTTTAGGAGTTGAAAAAATGCCTTTTGAAAAATATTTTGCTTTTTTTAAAAAATATAATTTTGATTTTGGCGGAAATACAAACTCGCTTTCCGAAGATTTAAAAAGAAAAGTATTTTTTTCTGAAAAAGCTGAAATTGCGCCTGTAATTTGTTACGAATCGGTTTATACAGAGTTTGTTACAGACTTTATTAAAAATCATGCAAATGTAATTTTTGTATTAACCAACGATGCTTGGTGGGGAAATACTCCCGGATTTTATCAGCATTTATTATGTTCGCAAATTAGAGCTGTTGAAACAAGAAGAAGTGTTGCACGCGCAGCAAACACAGGCATTTCGTGTTTAATAAATCAAAAAGGCGAAATTTATAAAAAAATACCAACTTGGCAAAAATCAAGTTTGAAAGGTGAAATTAATTTAAATAAAAAAAATACTTTTTATGTTAATTTCGGCAATTTAACAGGAAAAATTTCATTATTGATATCAGTTATTTTATTGATTTCCGTTATTTATAAAAAAATTAATAAGCTAATTGAATTAGGCATTTAAACAATATTCTTAACATCTTTATATATAAAGCAAACTATTATATGAATCTTATATGTTCTTATATTTCTTATATGGTTTATAATACAAAATGCTTGAAAATACTGAAAAAATAGCATTAACTAAACGCCTAATTCAATAAACTAATTCAAGAATAATAAAATGGACCAAAAATTAATTTTTAAAACTCTAATTTTAATTTTAACAATTTTACCAATAAAAAGCTTTTCGCAAAACGGAAATATAAAAGGAATTATTGTTGATAGCATTACAAACCAAAAGCTTCCTTTTGTAAATATTGTTTACAATAAAAGCAATCAGGGTTTAAGTTCAGATATCGACGGAAGTTTTGAAATCAGTAATGCAAATAATATAGAATTTTTACAATTCAGTTATGTTGGCTATAATCCTAAACATCTGAATATCAGTAAAATAAATAAAGATAAGCAATTAATAATAAAGCTTAAATTAAAAACTTTTGATATAAATGAAGTAACGGTTTTTCCGGGCAAAAATCCTGCACACAGAATTATAAATAAAGTAATTGAAAACAGTAAAATTAATAATCCGGAAAGTTTAAAATCATTTTCGTGTAAAACATACAATAAAATGGTTTTAACATTTGATATTGACAATTCGCTTAAAGATGCTCAAAACAAAAAACTAGATATTGACTCAATTATGAGCGATTCTTCGTATATAAAAGCGAAAGAGTTAATTGATAAAATGTATTTTTTTATGATTGAAACTTTAAGCGAAAGAAAATATAAAAATCCGGGAAAAATTAGCGAAAAAGTAATTGCAACTAAGGTTTCAGGCTTAAAACAAGCTTCGTTTTTTGTTTTGGCAACTCAACTTCAATCGCTTTGGTTTTACGACGAAATGATAAATATTGCCGAAAGCAGATATATTAATCCGATAAGTAAAGGAAGCACAAAAAGGTATTTTTTTAATATTGAAGATACAACATACAATCAGCGCGGCGATACAATTTTTGTGATTTCGTTTAAACCAAAAAAGAACAAGAATTTTGAAGCTCTAGAAGGAGTTTTAAATATAAACACGCACAAATATGCAATTCAAAACGTAATTGCAAAACCTGTTGATGCCGATGGTTTGTTCAATATCGAAATTCAACAAAATTATAATTTAATTGATGATGAATATTGGTTTCCGGCCGAATTAAATACTTCAATGGTTATTAATAATGTTGTTGGTCAAACTGGAGCTTTGCGAATGAGAACTATTGGAGTTTCGAAAAGCTATGTTTCAGATATTCAGTTAAATAAAGAAATAAGCGATAAAGAATTTAAAATTGCAAGTCTCGAAATTGCCGAAGATGCACATAATAAAGATTCCTTATTTTGGTTGAATAATAGAAGAGATTCGCTCACCGAAAAAGAAATTAATACATATCATGTAATCGACAGTGTTGGCGAAAAGCACAATCTTGATTTAAAGGTAAAAATTGCTCAAACTGTTTCAAAAGGCTATATTCCTTTAGGATTTTTAGATATTGCAATTAATAGTATTATTGATTATAATGTTTTTGAAGGTTTTAGAACAGGTTTAGGACTTAAAACTAACAACAAAATTTCATCTGCGTTTTCATTAGGCGGATATTTTGCTTATGGTTTTAACGATGAAGAATTTAAATATGGCGGAAATTTAGTTTTTAATATTTACAAGAAAAGAGATTTAAAACTGGAATTTGGATATAAAAATGATGTTGTAGAATCATCGGGATATAAATTCCTGGAAAAATTAAGTTTAAATTCATCAGAAATGTACAGGAAATATTTTATTAGAGATATGACTTACATTGAAGAATATTCGTCAAATATTCAATTTATTTCATTTAAACATTTAAATCTTAAGCTAAATGCCGCATCGCAAACTATGCATAATATTAAGGGTTATTATTTTGATAATCAATCAAATACTTTTGTTGGAGATATTTATAATTTCTTTGAAACAGCTTTGCAATTTCGATATGCGCCAAACGAAAAATTAGCTTATATTGATAATGAATTTTTTTCAACAACAAATATTTCATCACCAATTTTTACAGGAAACATAATAAAAGGCTTAAAAACTTTTGATGGAAATTATGATTATCTGAAAATCGAGGCAAAATTTCAAATATCGTATTTAACAAAAGCTTTTGGTAAAACTTTTTTACAATTAGTTGGTGCAAAAGTTTGGGGCGATGTGCCTTATTTTAAGCTATATAACGGACATGGAAGCTATTACGATTTTAATGTTGAATCGGCAAATAGCTTTGCTACAATGAGAATGAACGAGTTTTTATCAGACGGTTTTTTCGCAGTTTATTTCAGACAAGATTTTGGTAGTTTATTATTTAAAACAAAGAAATTTAAACCAGAAGTTTTGCTTATTTCCAGCCTTGCATACGGCTCTTTAAATAATTTGAATTATCATTACAATATTCCAATAAAAACAATGGAAAATGGTTATTTTGAATCAGGAATTTTAATAAATAGTATTTTTCGTCAAGCTAAATTTGTTGGATACGGATTTGGCGTTTTTTACCGATATGGCGCATATGCTTTTGAAAATATTAAAGATAATTTTGCATATCGTTTATCTTTAACTTTTGATTTTTAAATTATTACAAACTAAAAATTCTATCTTTGCATTTTATTTTAAAAAATCATCACAATGGAAAATCACAAAGCCGGTTTTGTTAATATCGTTGGAAATCCAAATGTTGGAAAATCAACATTAATGAATGCTTTAGTAGGCGAAAAATTATCAATAATTACATCAAAATCGCAAACAACAAGACATAGAATAATGGGAATTGTTAATGGCGAAGATTTTCAAATAGTTTATTCCGATACTCCCGGAGTTGTTCAGCCTGCATCAAAATTGCATGAATCGATGTTAAAATTTTCAAAATCGGCACTTGAAGATGCAGATGTAATTATTTATGTTACAGACATTTATGAAAAAACAGATAAAAATATTGACTTTATTGAAAAAACCAAAAATACAGGTATTCCGGTGTTATTGATTATCAATAAAGTAGATTTGTCAAATCAGGAAAAACTTGTTGAATTAACCGAAAGCTGGGAAAAAATTATGCCTGATGCATATATAATTCCTACAAGTGCTACCGAAAATTTCAATATAGATATTTTACTTAGAAAAATTATTGAACTTCTTCCGGTATCACCGCCTTTTTTCCCAAAAGACCAATTAACAGACAAAACAGAAAGATTTTTTGTTTCGGAAATAATTCGAGAAAAGATTTTAATGAATTACAAAAAAGAAATCCCTTATTCTGCTGAAGTTGAAGTAGAAGAGTTTAAAGAAGAAGAGCATATAATTAAAATCAGAGCCATAATTAATGTTGAAAGAGAAAGCCAAAAAGGAATAATTATAGGAAATAAAGGCGCAGCCTTAAAAAAAACAGGAACAATGGCAAGAATAGATATTGAAGCCTTTTTTGAAAAGAAAGTATATCTTGAACTATATGTAAAAGTGAGCAAAGATTGGAAAAACAAACCAAAAAGCTTAAAACAGTTCGGATATAATTAATTATGAATTACTAATATTTAACTGCTAATTTCTGATTGTCAGTTACTTAGTAAAAAATATCAATATTAAATAATTGCAGATAATAAAACTCAGAATAGTAAATAGTAAATCAAAAATGGACACATTAGAATTGAAAATATACAGATTCTCGATTAATGTTTTTAGCTTTGTAAAATCATTAGATAAAGTAAATATCTCAAATAGCCAAACCCAAACAATGGCTGAATTGTCAAACTCTTTATATTCAAAGTTTACTGATTATGAAGATGCAGAAAATCAGGAACTTAAATCAAAATATTTAGAAGAATGTGTTAAAATATCATTACAATGTTTTGAATTATTTAAAAAAGTCGATTTTAAAGATGCACTTTTAAACGAAAAAGTAGATTTAACAATTGAAGCCTCAGAAATAAGTAAAACATTAGTTGAAAAGTTTGGAAAACAAAAATAAAAGAAAGAAAAAGAAAATGAGCAATATAGTAGCAATAGTTGGTCGCCCTAATGTAGGAAAATCAACTTTATTTAACAGATTAGTTGAACATAGAGCCGCAATAATACATGAAACAAGCGGCGTAACACGAGACAGGCATTATGGAAAATGCAATTGGGAAGGTCAGGATTTTACAGTTATCGATACTGGCGGATATGTTGTAAATTCCGACGATGTTTTTGAAGAAGAAATACGAAAACATGCAACTTTGGCAATACAAGAAGCAGATGTTGTTATTTTTCTTGTAGATGTAATCAGCGGAATTACCGATTTAGACGATGCAATTGCCGGAATACTCCGAAAAAGTAAAAAACAAGTACTTTTAGTCGTAAATAAAGTTGATAATACCCAAAGACAATACGATGCAAATGTTTTTTATGGTCTTGGACTTGGCGATATTTATACGATATCATCAATAAGCGGAAGCGGAACCGGCGAATTGTTAGATAAACTTATAGAAGTTTTTCCAAAAGAACCTGAAGTTGAAGAGGAGGAAGATATTCCAAAATTTGCAATAGTTGGCAGACCAAATGTTGGAAAATCATCTTTAATTAACGCATTAGTTGGCGAAGAAAGAAATATTGTAACTCCAATTTCCGGTACAACCAGAGATTCTATTCATACTAGATTCAATAAATTTGGGCACGATTTTTTTTTAATTGATACAGCAGGTTTAAGAAAAAAAGGAAAAGTAACCGAAAACATAGAGTTTTATTCAGTAATGCGCTCAATAAGAGCAATTGAAGATTCTGATGTTTGCCTTTTATTACTTGATGCTACGCGAGGCATTGAAACTCAGGATGTTAACATCTTAAATTTGATTGAGAAAAATAAAAAAGGAGTCGTTATTTTAGTAAATAAATGGGATTTAGTTGAAAAAGACCATAAAGCCGTAAAAGAATATTCAGATGCAATAAAAGAGCGAATTGCACCATTTTCTGATGTTCCAATAATTTTTACATCAGCAGTCACAAAACAAAGGATTCTGAAAGTTATGGAAATGGCTATTGAAGTATATGAAAACAAGAAACGAAGAATTTCTACTTCAAAACTTAACGAATACATGCAGGAGGTTATTGCCACCAATCATCCGCCTTCAGTAAAAGGAAAATTTGTTAATATCAAGTATGTTAGTCAGTTACCAACGCATAGTCCTTCTTTTGCTTTTTATTGCAATCTGCCTCAATATGTTTTAGAGTCTTATAAAAGATTTTTAGAAAATAAAATAAGAGAAAAGTATAATTTTCATGGAGTTCCAATACAGATTTTTGTTAGAAAGAAATAAATGTATTGAAAATCACATTTTATGGTTAAATTTGTATTAGATAAATATCTGTGGATGTTTCATATAACAAATAAAAAACAATAAAATTATAAACAAATGAAACAATTTAGAAGTGCATTATTACTGATTTTTTTCGCTGCTTTTTTTATTTATTCATGCGAAAAACCAAAAGTATATACAAATACTCCTGTTGTTACATTTAAATCTATTTCTTTATACGATAGTAATGACACACTTGGAAACGAAGAAAAAAAAATCGTTTTAACAATTTTTGTTGAAGATGGTGATGGAGATATCGGTTTGCCTGAATATGATACAATTCAAGCCTTTAAAGATCTTGATAATAAGAATTTGTTTATTAATTTATATCAAAAAATTGACGGCGAATTTGTAAAAGTAGATTTGCCATTACCTCATAACTACAGAACGCCATATTTAGAGCCACAAGGACAAGAATTATTACTAAGAGCGGATATAGAAGTTACTTTTGGTTATACTAAAATATTTTTTCCTTACGATACTATCAAATACGACTTTTATTTATATGATAGAGCATTTAATAAAAGCAATATTGGCGAAACACCAGAAATTCCTGTTGATACAACAGGGACATTTAATCTATAATTTCTTTTAAAAAAAACTTAAATCTATTAATATGAAAATCTTAATTAGTGATGTTTTTCATAAAACAAATAATTTTGTAAATTATTTAATAGAAAATTACAATAAAAAAGGTGAAAAATATAGTTTTAGCATTTATGTACAGGATAAATACGATAAAAGATTTATTGACAAAAGAGCAAAAGAATTAAACAATAAAGTGCTTTTACAACATCAAGATGGCTTTGATATTTTTGAAATAGATATTTATAATGATTTTAATAAATTAAAGGAAATTATTTTTGATTTAAATTCAAATATATTGATAGACAATAATTTAACTGAAGATAATTTTAAAAAAGAATTTGTAAATTATCAGCTTGAAGTTTTTGAGGAGCAAAAATATTTGACAATTGATTTTCAGTTTTTGAAAATTTAACATATGAATAAATAAGATTAAAATCAGCTGCAAATTTTATTAATTACAGTAATTTAATTCTATAAAAGAAAAAACAGCTAATTATTTGTGTTTTTTTGAAATTTTTATCAGAATGTTTTTGCAAATGATAATCTATTTTTTACTTTTGCAACGCTTAAAAGGAGAGGTGGGAGAGTGGCTTAATCCACCAGTTTGCTAAACTGACGTACTTGAAAAGGTACCGGGGGTTCGAATCCCCCCCTCTCCGCAAAAAAAAAGTTCATTAAAAACTTGTGAGTTCAAAAAGTATTGTTACTTTTGCAGCTCTAAAATGAAAAAACAATTCGGGGTGTAGCGTAGTCCGGTTAGCGCACCTGCTTTGGGAGCAGGGGGTCGCAGGTTCGAATCCTGCCACCCCGACATTGAAAATCAAAGACTTACAGAAATGTAAGTCTTTTTTTGTTAGACACACTTTTTTGGATAGTGTCAAATATTGATAATATTTCTCAAAATTAATTCAAAATATTCATCGGATTTCACACATTCTTTTTACTCTAAAATCGTATTTTTTTATACTATTTTTGATTTTCAATTAAAGGAATTATTAATTATAAAATCAATTTCATTAAGCACTTTGTTTAATTCACCAATTAAGGTATTTAATTGAATTAAAGTATAGCTTTTAGAATGTTTTCGTAAAATATTATCGTGATTTTGGGCTGTCTCGGACAAATCATTTGCCCCAATTGTTTTGGACGCACTTTTTAAATTATGAGTTAGATTTTTGAGCTGATCAAAATCATTATTGTAAAGCTCATTGAGTTTATAAGGAACATTTGCAAAATATTTTTTAAACCTTTCTAAAGCTCGCTGATAAGTTTCTTTGTCGTTTTCAAAAAAATCAAGTCCTTGTTCAATGGAGATAACTGATTGCCTGCTTTTTGATTCTTCTTTTTTATTTGTTTTATATTTATAAATTGCTTTGCTCAACTCCTTTATTGATATAGGTTTATGCAAATAATCAAGCATTCCCGCATTCAGCGCTTTTTCCTTTTCTGTTGATAAATTGTGGGCAGATAATGCAATTACAGCAGCATTAGTTAAGTTTTGCTGTTTGATTTTTTGCATGGTTGCAAAACCATCCATATCGGGCATTTCAATGTCCATTAATATAATTTGATAATCTGATTTTTTTAAAAAGTCGATTGCTTCGAAACCTGATTTTGCATGAGTAACTATAAAATTGGCATCTGTAAGCTGACTGAATAAAATTTCAGCATTAAATTCATTATCTTCAACCAATAGAATGGATATTTGTCTGCTTTTGTCTGCTTTGTCAATTTCGGCAACATTTAAAATTTTGGTGTTTCTATAAATTATAAGCGGAATACTCACATTAAATACACTTCCTTTGCCAAGCGTGCTTTCTACATCAATACTACCATTCATTAATTCGACAAGTTGTTTTGTAATTGCCAAACCCAAACCTGTTCCACCATATTTACGAACTTTGCTATCAAGAGCTTGCTCAAATGGGTTGAAAAGTCTCTTTTGCGATTGCTCAGAAATACCTATGCCTGTATCTTTTATCGAAAAAACGATGTTGATTTTATCGTTTTGTGTCAATTGTTCCAGATTTTCAACATTTACCCAAAGAGAAACTTCACCCTGTTCAGTAAACTTTAGTGCATTGTTTAATATATTTAGCAAAATACGCAATAAATAGATTTTATCACCAATCATAAACTCAGGAACATTTTGACCTATTTTGGAAATCATTTTTATGCTTTTTTCAGATGCTCTGATACTTTCAATTTCACAAATTTCTTTAACTAGCTCGTGTATATTGAATGGCGCCAAATTGAGTACAAGTTTTTCTGCTTCCATTTTTGTTAAATCAAGAATGTCGTTTACCAGATTTAGAAGCAATTTGCCTGAAATGCTAATTTTTTTATTATAATCCTTTTGTTTTTCAGATAGTTCGGTTTTTGCCATAAGTTCGGTATAGCCAATAACAGCGAATAAAGGTGTGCGAATTTCGTGGCTAATGGTTGAAATAAAAGTGCTTTTTGCTTTGTTAGCCAAATCAACATTTTTTTTTGCTTTCTGAAGATTTAAATAATTGATGCGCTCCTTTGTGGTGTCGTGTATAACTATAAGGTAGTTGTTTTTTTTGCTGATGTCAATTTTACAACCCTTTAATGTTAGGAATTGTTTCTTGCCATTCAGTTCTCTTTCAAAATTTTCTTTGTAAAAAGGTTTGCTCATTTTAATAAGCTCAAAAACATCTTTTAATTTTTCTTCATTATCTTTTTTAATAATATAAGAAATATTATTTCCGTTCAATTGCCTGTTTTTGTAGCTAAATAAGCCATAAGTTTTTTCATTGACCTCAATAATATTTTGAGATTCATCTAAAATAATCAAGCCATCCTCAACTGCATTGAAAATATTCTGATAAAAAACTTCATTTTTCTTAATTTCCAGCTCTTTCTTTTTTACTTGTTTTTTTAATGAATAGCCAAAAAAGAACAATATGAAAGCAATGCCAGCAAAAATTGCAATTCCAATAAGTGCATAATAAAAGAATTTCTTGTATTTATCATCTTCTCGCCTGTATTTTATCCATTTTTCATAAATTTGATCCAATTCACCACTTCGGCTGAGTAATTCAATACCCTGATTTATCCATGCCAGTAATTCGTAATCGCGTTCTTTTACAGCAAAACAAAAAACACTTGGGAGAATAGGCGGGCCTTTAACTTCAATCTCATTCAAATTATTTCCCTTAATTACATTCATTCCCAGTGTATACGGTGCAATCACATAATCGCACTGATTTGAATTTAATAATAAAAATGCTTCTGGAAACGATTGGGACACAGCGTAATTCTTGAATAATCCCATTGGAGTAAAGAATAATTTATTTGATATATCACCGGCTAAAATTCCAGGCTTCTTTTGTTCTAAATCATTTATGTCGATAATTGCAGTAGTTTTTTTTGCAAATATACCGTAATATTCGGTATGCAAAGGGAAGCTAAAATCATAAATCTTTTCACGGTCTGCAGAGTATGCAATGCCCATGATTGCGTCTACTTTTCCATTCTCGAGGTAATTTAAAGTGCTGTCCCAATTTGTTAAGCTAAATTTAATATGAAGTCCCGTAATTTTAGCAATCGCTTTCATCACATCAACATCATAGCCAGTGGCATTGCCATTTTTATCGATAAACGAAAAAGGCGGGTAATTAAAATCACCTCCAACAATAATAGTATCGTTTTGACAAAAACTGGCAGAAGAAAGGAGGAAAAGAAAGAAAATTGTGAAAATGATTTTCATTTTACTAAATTATGTTAAATTTTTAGATTTAAATTAATATCAAAATGAATTTAATTTATTTTATTGAAAATAGAAACAAACTAAACTAATTATTTCAGAAACATCATATTTTCAAAAAAAATATTGAATAATCAGTTTAAGCTTAAATAATCAGAACCTAAAAATCAGAGCGTTTAAAATCGCATTTTGAACTAAAATCTATAAAAAAGCCTTTGTTTCATTTAATAATACTTTGTATTTACGATTTAAATTTTGGATATATGTTTTATTTTGTAACTAGCTTAAAAATAATTGTTTACGCTATGTTTTTAGGAATTTTATTGTGAAGATTAATAAGTAGTAGCATAACTTTTGATGTAATTTTTACAGAAATTATTAACAAAACTACCTCAACATGTTAATATTCAATAATATCATCAGGTAGTTGTAAAAGTTTATTTTTTTCTTCAATTGATATAGGTACAGATTCCAAATTTAAGTATTCTAACTTTTTTAACTTATTCAAATTGTTTGGTAATTGTTTTAATTCGCTGTTTTTACCTAAATCTAATTCAATTAAATTTTCAAGATCACAAATTTCTTCGGGTAGTTTTGAAAGGGGATTAAAGTTTAAATTTAAATATTTTAAATTTTTTAATTCGCTTATTTCGTTACTTATATTTTCAATTTGGTTACGCTTTAAATTTAAATCTATTAAAGTTTTAAGCTTATAAATAGGTAATATAGAATCCGATTTTAAATTGTTCCACGAAAGATTAAGGCTTTTTATATTCGATAAATTTGACATAGAAGAAGGCAATGAGCTGATTTTAGTTCTTGTCAAGTTTAAAACTTTAAGATTTATTAAATTTCCAATTTCAATAGGAAGGGTTTCAATTCTATTTTCTTCGAGATTTAATTCTTGTAAATATTTTAATTTTAGAATTTCAGAATTAAGCTTTGTTAAATTATTATTTGCCAGATTAAGTTTTTGTAAATTAGATAGTTGGTTAATTCCTTTCGGGATTTCAGAAATGTTTGATGCACTTAGATCAAGCACGTAAACGGTACTTGGATTTTTAAATGCTTCAGATATTGATGAAAAAACTTTGCATGTATCTAATTGATTTTCATTTATTAGTTGTGCTTTTACATTAATTGTAAAAAGAATTAAGGAAAGTAATAATATATAAGTATAAAAATTTTTCATTTAAAAATTTATTTTCTTTGTTTATTAAGCCAAACTATGAATAGAAATATAGATTAAAACATAATTATTATGCAAGTTACTGCGAAAACCATGCAGGAAAAAGTTTTTTATGCTAAATATTAAATATTTATTCAAATTTTAAGCCATTTCATTTATTTATTTTGTTCTTTTGGCAAAAAAATATACTGATGAAAAACGAAAGACTTAAAGGGTATTTTTTAGCAATAATAGCTACGCTGGCTTTAGCTAACGTCTATATATTCAGTAAAGCAGCTCTAAATGAATTGCATATATTTCAGTTTGGATTTTACTGGTTTGGTTTTGCTTTATTATGGAATACATTTTTCATTATATTCAGAAAGAAAAAGTTAGAAATAAAACAGCTTGATAAAAACTCGAAGTTTGCAATATCAGGTAATGTGTTTTTTGAAGTAATTGGAACTGTTTTATTTTTTACAGGAATAAATGTGATAGAAAATCCTGCTATTGTTTCATTTTTGGTTAATCTTGGTCCTGTTTTTACTCTAATTCTTGGGTTTTTTCTATTAAATGAAAGATATAATTTTATTGAATATAATGGTATTTTAATAACAATTATTGGAATATTTATCATTAATTATAATGGAAATAATTCATTTGATGAATTATATAAAAATGGAACATGGATTGTAATTTTGGGTGCATTGTTTTTTTCAATTGCCTTAATAATTGCAAAAAAAAACATACATAAAATAGAACCAATAATTTTAGCAACATCTAGAGCTATAGTATTATTTGTAATTTCATTAATTCTGATGTTTGTTTATAAACTAAACTTTTTAGTTTCAATCAATTCAATAATAAATGTAATTATTGGCTCTTTAATGGGCCCATTTCTATCATTCCTTGCTTCATATTATTCTTTAAAGTATATCGAAGCTTCATTATCAAATGTCATTTTAAGCACTAAAAGTTTATTTATTATAATTGGAGCATATTTTTTCTTTAATCTGATGATAAGTCAAACTCAGTTAATAGGTGGTTTAATATCAGTTTTTGGTATTGTAATTATTAGTTTAGGAAAGAAAATTTGGAAAACAAAAAAAAAACTTCTTAGAAAATGAGAATTAAAATTAATAAAACAATATTAGGATATTTATTTGCCCTTATAGCATCAATAGCACTTGCAAACTCGTTTATATTTAGCAAATTATCATTTAAAGAACTCAGTTTTTATCAGTTTGGATTTTATTGGTTTTTTCTAGGAACATTATGGAATCTCATATATGTTTTTTTTAGAAAAAAAAGATTTTTTAGTTTAACAGAATTGTCTTTATCCATAAATTCATCAGTAATTTATATTGCCGTTTTAGAAGCAATTGCAACAGGATTATTCTATTATGCAATTTTAATAATGGAAAATCCGGGAGTAGTTTCTTTTATTGGCAATATAGGTCCTGTTTTTGTTGTATTATTGGGTTTAGTTTTCTTAAAAGAAGCTTTCAACAAAATTCAATTTGTAGGTATTCTATTAGCTGTAGGAGGAGTTTTCCTTATCAATTTTAAAGGTTTAAATTCAGTTGGCGATATTTTTCTTGCCGGAAGCGAATATGTTATTTTAGCTTCGTTTTTATTTGCATTAGCAGCAATAATAGCAAGAAGAAAAAGAAATAAATTTGATGTTGGGATTTTATCATTATTTCGAGCAATTATTTTATTAGTAGTTTTTTTAGTCTTAAATTACTCACATAATCAAATTTCATTAATATCCATTGAATCATTTATATACGTGTCTTTAGGTTCTTTCTTAGAAGTTTTTATTACAATAATATTTGCTTATAAATCATTACAATATATACAAGCTTTTAAAACTTCTATTATAATAAGCAGTAAAGGAGTTTTTGCTATTATTAGTGCTTGGATTTTTTTATTTTTAGAACCAAAACTTTTGGAAATTTTAGGTGGTATTATTAGTATAGCAGGTGTTTTTCTAGTGTCTTTTCAAAAGGTAAAAAACTAATTGTCTTTTTTCTCTTTTTTAATTATAAAAATATCTTCATTATTCTTTTTCATTAGGTATTTTTCTCTTGCAAATTTTTCTAAATTATCATTATTAGTTTTCAATTCGATTAAACTTATTGAATCTTCTTTAATCTTTTTTATGTAAAACTCTTTCTCTGACACAAGTTTATTCAATTCTCTTTTCAATCTTATTCTATCTAATATACTACTAGAATCAAAAAGTGCAATCCAAGCAAAAAAAATGACAAGAGTAATTAAAAACTTCTTGCTAAGCAAAGCATCTTTTACGTTATTAATAGAGTTTTCTTTCATTAATTATTTTATAAAAAACAAAATTAAAAAAAATAAAATTAAAGATGTCAAAAAAACTTTTCAATTTAATTAATATTTGTCAAATGTAGTTGCTTATAAATAATTTCAGCTTTCGTATAATATTTCGTTGTTTTTGAAATTTCAACATTTAACATATATTATTTATATCATAAGTATAATTTCTTAACCACCACTAATTAGATGCATTACAATAACATTATCTCCATCTTTAATAAAAGTAGTTTTTCTATTTTCTTTTTTAACAAGTTTATCGTTAAGTTTAGTAACAAGCATATGGAATGAGTAATTTTTATAATTAATCAATTCTTCAAAACTAATTTTATCTTTCTTTTCAATAATTTCGTCTCTATTGTTGAGTTTTATCTTCATTTTTACTTGTGATGTTATAAAACATAAATGTTGCTCATGCATAGCATTTTTATAAATAATAAATAAATAATAATTTTACAAATGTAGTGAAATTACGACATATAAACCTATTTAAATTGATTCTAAATAGTAATGTTAGTTAATATTAATGCTGATAAAGCATATTAAAGTAATATTCTTTATAAAAAATATTGATATATGCAGATATTTATTAATAGAATATTTAAATTTGCCAAGTAAATGAAATTAATAAAATATATACACATATCATGAGTGAAAAAGTTGTTAAAGAACTTGATGAAGTTGTAATTAAGTTCTCAGGTGATTCAGGTGATGGAATGCAGCTAACAGGAACTCAGTTTTCTGATACTTCTGCATTATTTGGTAATGATATTGCCACTTTCCCTGATTATCCTGCAGAAATAAGAGCCCCTCAAGGCACTGTTGGTGGAGTATCCGGATTTCAACTCCACATAGGGCATAAAGAAATTCATACACCTGGCGATTACGCAGATGTATTAATAGCAATGAACCCAGCTGCTTTAAGTGCTAATTTAAAATGGGTTAAATCAGGAGGTACAATTATACTTGATATTGATACTTTTACTGAAAAGAATATTAAGAAAGCAGGTTGTCCACCTGATCCATTAAAAGATCAAAAATTTGGTGATTTTCAAATTATTGAAGCACCAATATCTTCTCTTACTCAGGAAAGTTTAAAAGATAGCGGTTTAGATAAAAAAAGCATGTTACGTAGTAAAAACATGTTTGCATTAGGTATGGTTTATTGGATTTTTAACAGACCATTGGATTATACAGAAGGTTTTTTTGAGAAAAAATTCGGGAAAGATCCAAAAACTGTTGACGCAAACAAAAAAGTGTTGAGAGATGGCTTTAATTTTGCTAATACTATTGAAGCTTTGCGTTCGTATAGAATTAATCCTGCAAAAATAGAAAAAGGAAGATATAGAAATATTAATGGTAATGTAGCAACAGCATGGGGATTTCTAGCCGCTGCTGAAAAATCTAAATTGCAATTATTTATTGGTTCGTATCCTATAACTCCTGCAACAGATATTCTTCAAGAATTAGCTGCTCGTAAAGATTTAGGTGTTAAGTCTTTCCAGGCCGAAGACGAAATTGCTGGTATTTGTACAGCTATTGGTGCTAGTTTTACTGGTTCGTTAGCTATTACAACCACTTCAGGTCCAGGATTAGCTTTAAAAAGTGAAGCAATTGGTTTAGCTGTTATTACTGAGCTTCCTCTTGTAATCGTTGATGTACAAAGAGGTGGACCATCAACAGGATTACCAACAAAAACAGAACAATCAGATTTATTTCAAGCTTTATATGGTAGAAATGGTGAAAGTCCTTTGGTAGTAGTTGCAGCAAGTACACCATCAAACTGTTTTCATTATGCTTATCAGTCTTCAAAAATAGCTTTAGAGCATATGACACCTGTTATCTTATTAACAGATGGTTTCATTGCAAATGGTACTGAACCGTGGAGAATTCCGGCAATGAAAGATATGGACTCAATTACACCAATAATTGCAAAAGCTAATTCAAAAGATTATCAACCTTATAGAAGAGATGCTGAAAAATTAGTTAGAGAATGGGCAGTTCCTGGTACAGAAGGATTAGAACACAGAATTGGTGGTTTAGAGAAAATGGATGTTACTGGTAATGTGTCTTATGTTCCTGAAAATCACGCAGTAATGACAGATATAAGGGATAATAAAATTAAGAAAGTTGCAAATTATATTCCTGAACAAGAAATTTATGGTGATAAAGATGCTGAAATATGCGTAATTGGTTGGGGTGGTACTTATGGCCACTTATATACAGCAGTTCAAGAATTGAACGAAGAGGGTAAAAAAGTAGCTCTTGTGCATTTTAATTATATTAAACCTCTTCCAAAGAACACAAAAGAAGTTTTAGCTAAATTTAAAAAACATCTTGTGTGTGAACTAAATTTAGGTCAATTTGTAAACTATTTAAGAATGAGTTTCCCAGAATTTGAATATTCTCAATATAATAAAGTTCAAGGATTACCATTTACCGTAATTGAAATAAAAGAAGAAATCACTAAAATGATGGAGGGTTAAGAGCTATGGTTGAAACAAAACAATATACACCGCAAGATTTTAAAAGCGATCAGGAAGTTCGTTGGTGCGCAGGTTGTGGTGACTCAGCAATATTAAGTGCTGTACATAAAGCAATGGCAGAGTTAGGCCATAATAAAGAAGACTATGCCGTTATTTCCGGTATCGGATGTTCTTCAAGATTTCCATATTACATGAATACATACGGATTTCATGGAATTCATGGTAGAGCTGGTGCTATTTCATCTGGAGCTAAAACTGCTAATCCGAAACTTAGTGTTTGGCAAATTACTGGCGACGGTGATGCTTTGGCAATTGGGGGAAATCATTTTATACATGAAATCAGAAGAAATGTTGATTTAAATGTATTGCTTTTTAATAACCAAATTTATGGATTAACAAAAGGACAATACTCTCCAACATCTAAATTTGGTCAAAAAACAAAAACTTCGCCATTTGGAACTGTTGAAGTGCCTTTTAATTCTGGTGAACTTGTAATTGGTGCTAAAGGAAAATTTTTCGCTAGAGGTGTTGATAATAATGTTAAATTGAATGTTGATATTTTTAAAGAAGCAGATGGACACAGAGGAACATCTGTCGTTGAACTTTATCAAAATTGCGTTATTTTTAACAATGGTGTTTTTGCTGCAATTACTGATAGAGAAACAAAAGACGATAATCAGTTAATATTAGAACATGGCAAACCAATGATTTTTGGTAAAGAAAACAATAAAGGTCTTGTTTTAGACGGATTTAAGCTTAAAGTTGTAACTATTGGTGAAAATGGCGTTAAAGAAAGTGATATTCTTGTTCATGATAAATATGAAGAAGATCCTACTTTGCATTTAGCATTAATAAATATGGCTCTTCCTAATTTTCCTGTTGCTTTGGGTGTTATTAGAGCAGTAAAAGCACATACTTACGACGAAAGAGTTGAAGATCAAATAAAACAAGTTCAAGCTACTGCTAAAATTAAATCAGTTGATGATTTATTAAATAGCGGAAGTACTTGGATGGTTGAGTAAAAAAAAGTATCTGAATATAAAAAACGCCTTTTGGAATTTTCTAAAAGGCGTTTTTTTTATATTGTTAATTTGAATAAATATTGTTTAAAATAATGCCACTTAACTGACTTAATTCATTAATAACTATTGTGCCTTTTTTTGTGTTATCAATTAATCTTTTTTTAGACTGATGTCCATTTGCTATCAATATACAATTGATTTTCAGCTTGTTAGCGACTTCGTAGTCGTGAATTGTATCTCCAATTAATACTGCTGTTTCTTTATTTATTTTGTTTTCCTCAATTAAATTTAAACCAATATCTATTTTGCTTTCAGCTTTATAATTGTCTAATCCTTCAATTTGATTAAAATACTTTTTTATCGAATAATAATTTAATAATTTTAGTACACTTTCTTTATGTGCAGCTGTTAAGATATGTTGATTTATATTTTTTTCTTTAAACCTATTTAGTGTATCAATTACGTTTTTATGAAGTTTGCATTGCATAACATTTTTGTTGTAATTTTCAACGAATTTTTTTGTTAGTTCTTCAAACGACTCTTTTTTAAAGTCTATTCCAATATTATTGTAATAATCTGAAACCGGAAAACCAAATACGTTTTTATAAGTTTCGATATCTAATTTAAGATTAATGTGATTTTTAACTATTCTATTTGCAATTTTAACGCAAAGTGAAACATCATCTAATAAAGTTCCATTCCAATCCCAAATTATGTTTTCGATTTTGCTATTTTCTTGTGAATAATTCATACAATATTTAGTAAAATTCTGTAAATTAGTATTTTATGTTTTAAGAAAAAGAGTATAAATAGGTTTTTGCTTAAATTTGATTTATTTACCAGCTATTTAAGTTAAATAATATAATATAAAAAAATTATTGTTCTAATAAATTGTTTTTTAAAGAAGTAAATCGACTTTCCAAATCAGAATCCAGCATTTTTATAGACAATATTTCAAGTGCTTTTTTAGCTGTAGTGCAATACATATATGAATTTGTGTTTTTTAATTTTTTAGAATATAAGTGCGAAAAAACAACATCTTGAGGTTTATTAGTGATATAAACAACGATGAAAGTTTTTTTTATCTTTTCTTTTCTAATTTTTACAAGTTTATTTAAATCAATATAATTAATATCAAAATCTAATTCTGAAATATCTTGAATTACATATTGAATGTCAATTATTTATGTTGTTTTATTAAAGGAATCAATAGATTGTTCATATTCTTTGAAATTCCATTAGCCAATCCACTTAATTATAAGTAATTTATGTTCTTTTAAGTATTCGTATGCAATTTTCATTTGAAATTTGCAAGCATGGTTTTCTAATTAAATATTTGTAAATTCTTATGAATATATAAATTTAGCTTTAAGTTAGCTAATATAATAAATTAAATCATTTTATTAAAAAATCTCATAAAATCTTCGCTTGGAACAGAAACACATATTCTGGAATATTTGTTGGCTTCTTCTTTAGGCATTTGGGAAAAATAACCCAAAGGAACACTTCCAATTCCATATTTCAATAATTCATCGTAGCTTTTGTTTATAATTACAAAAATCCCGATAGGACTAGAGTTTTGATAAAATTCATTAACAAGCAAATTGTTGTCTATTAAAAATTTAATGTTTTTGCTGATGTCGCTAATTGTTTTATTCTGAAAATCAGTAACAGCTTTTTTGCCTTCATCAGTATTTAAAAGCTTTTCTACAAGTGTTTGTGCAAACGCATTTATTCCATTTCCGGCATATAGTAAATTAATATTAAGCTCTTGATTAAATTCTTTGTTTGTAGTGTGCACAAAACCAAGTCTTTGACCACTTAAACCAACTGATTTACTAAAACTTTCAGATATTATTACATTATCAAATTTTATTAATCGTTTTAAAAAATCATCATCTTCCCAACTGTAAAATAATTTACGATATGGACTGTCCCAAATAACAATAATTCCTTCTTTGTTTAATTTTTCAATAAATGTAAGTATTTCATTATCAGTAATTTTATTGCCTAAAGGATTGTTTGGATCGCAAATAATAACAGCCGAATTTTTAAAATTATTGATGTTTTTTTCAACATAAGAAAAGCTTTCGTAAAAATCATAATTTACTTTATTAATTTTTAATGCGTTTAAATATGCGCCCCAATAAAAAGAAGGAACACAGATTTTTTCGATTTTGATAGTTTTAAAAATCAGGTCTAAAGCATTCATTCCGCCACTTGTAATAAAAATATTATCAATATTAGCAGTATTATGGAAAAATGATTTGTTAATTGCATTTTTCAACTCAGGTTTTCCACTATTTGGCGGATAATTTTGAATTTGAGGCGAGTTAAAATCAATTAAAGGAATTACATCATTTAGATCGATATTTATTACGGCATTTATTCCTCTGTTTAAAAAAAGAATGTCGTTTCCTTCGTCTTTTAGCTTTTTTAATTTTTCGCTAATATCAACAATTGCTGAATATTTAGCGCCCGATTTTTTTGTTTCTATCATATTTTAGTTGTTAAATGTTGCGTGGTTAATTTGTTTTATATTTTTTTAATATTAAAAAAATGTAAAAACTAATGTAATTTAGAACCAATCAGATGTACAAATTCTTCTCTGGTTGCTGTTTTTAAAAATGCACCTGTAAAAGCAGAAGTTGTTGTAACAGAATTTTGTTTTTGAACGCCTCGCATTTGCATACACATATGCTGAGCTTCAATAACAACGGCAACTCCAAGCGGATTCAATGTGTTTTGTATACAATCTCTAATTTCGTTTGTCATTCTTTCCTGAATTTGAAGCCGACGTGCATAAGCTTCAACAACTCTGGCTATTTTACTTAAACCTGTAATGTGTCCGTTAGGAATGTAAGCTACATGAGCTTTGCCAAAAAAAGGAATCATATGGTGTTCGCACATTGAGTATATTTCAATATCTTTAACTAAAACCATTTGCGAATAATCTTCTTTAAAAATAGCGCTTTTAATAATATCTTCGGGATTTGTATGATAACCTTGAGTTAAAAACTGCATTGCTTTTGCAACTCGCATCGGTGTGCTTTTTAAGCCTTCTCTTTCAGGATCTTCGCCTATTAAAGCTAAAACTTCTTTGTAATTTTCTGCTAATCTGTTAGTTACGTCTTCGTTGTATTTATCAATTCTTTCGTAGCCGGTGTAACCATCAGAATTTAATTCGTTATTAAAAATTTCCATTTTATTTATTTTATATTTATTAGTACAAATATTATTATTTATTCTGATAAATTTGCAATGAAATTTGATTTTTATTCGATTATTATATTTATTAAATATCTTGAAAACACTAATTGTTGCAGCTACATATTTAGAAATTAAAGAAATTCTGAAAATTTATAACTTTGAAGTTATTAATAATGAGTTTTATAGCTTTAAAAAAGATAGCATTGAAATTGATATTTTAATTAGTGGAATTGGAATTGCTTTTACTGTTTATTATTTGACAAAAAAGCTTGCAGATAAAAATTACGATTTAGTAATAAATATTGGAATTGCAGGCAGTTTTAATAAAAATTTAAATATTGGCGATGTTGTATTTATTTTAGAAGAGCAATTTGCTGATTTAGGAATAGAAAATAAAAATGATTTTGAAACTTTATTTGAAACAGGTTTTATATCAGAAAATAAAAAACCATTTATTAATGGAAAATTAATAAATGAAAGTATTGATGATGAGATATTTAAAGATTTTTTGAAAGTAAAAGGAATTACAGTTAATAAAGTAAGTGGAAATGCAAATTCAGTTAATAATATTCAAAAAAAATTCAATTCGGATATAGAAAGTATGGAAGGCGCAGCTTTTTTTTATGTTTGTTTAATGGAAAAAGTTAAGTTTATTCAAATCAGAGCCGTTTCTAATTATGTTGAAGAAAGAAATAAAGAAAATTGGAATATTCCTCTTGCGATTTCTAATTTAACTGCAAGTGTAAATTCCTTATTATCAAGGTTTAACAATATTTAATGATAAAAAAATGAGATTAAAATTAGGGTTTTCAAGTTGTCCGAATGATACATTTATTTTTGATGCAATGATTCATCAAAGAATTGATACAGAAGGACTTGAGTTCGAATTATTTATTGCAGACGTTGAAGAATTGAATAAATCGGCATTTGAACATAAAATTGACATTACAAAAATAAGTTATCATGCATATGCATATATATCAGATAATTACATTCTACTTGATTCTGGAAGTGCGCTAGGAAATAATAATGGTCCGTTGTTGATAAGCAAACATAAAATATTTCCTGATGAGGTAAATGATTTAAAAATTGCTATTCCCGGTAAATATACAACTGCAAATCTGCTTTTAAGCATTGCTTATCCAAAAGCCTTAAATAAGAATGAATATTTATTTTCTGAAATAGAAGAAGCAGTTCTTTCTAACGAAGTAGATGCCGGTTTAATAATTCACGAAAATAGGTTTACATACGAACAAAAAGGCTTAAAAAAGATTGTTGATTTAGGCGAATATTGGGAAACAAAAACAAAAATGCCGATTCCTTTAGGCGGAATAGTTATAAATAGAAAATTACCTGTTGAAATTCAGCAAAAAGTAAATCGAATTTTAAGAAAAAGCATCGAATTTGCTTTTGAAAATCCGAATGCAGGACTTAAATTTATTAAACAACATGCTCAAGAAATGGACGAAGACGTTATGTATAAGCATATTAAGCTTTATGTAAACGAATATTCTATAGATTTAGGCGAAAAAGGAAAATCAGCAATTAAAAATCTGTATAAAATAGCTTCAGAATTAAAAGTAATTCCAGAATTGAATAAAGAAATATTTTTGAAAAAATAGTTTATCGTTTATTTTTGAAAAAATAGTTTATCGTTTAGTTTTAAAAAAATCGCTAATAATTTTAGAACATTCGTTTTCCAAAATACCCGAAATTACTTCTGTTTTTGGATGTAATATATTGGTATTTAATGTGTTGTAGCCTTTTTTAAAGTCTTTTGCTCCATAAACAATTTTTCCTATTTGAGTCCAATATGCAGCTCCTGCGCACATAATACAAGGCTCTAAAGTAACATATAAAGTGCATTCATTCAGGTATTTAGCTCCAATATGCTCAGATGCTGCCGTAAAAGCTTGCATTTCGGCATGCGCAGTAGAATCGTTTAAAGTTTCGCTAAGATTATGCCCGCGAGCAATAATTTTATTGTTTGAAACTATAACAGCGCCAATTGGTACTTCATTCATAATCAATGCTTTATCTGCTTCTTTTAAAGCTTCTTTCATAAAAAATTCATCAGTAAATATTATATCAGACATATTTATTTATTTTTTTGATATTATGCGAAAATATAAATTATACCGAATGGTTATCATGTAACGGAAATTAAAATTTCCTAACATGCTAATCCTTCGGCATAATACCAAATTCTTTTTAAGCATCTTGATAGCGGTTTAGTATTAATTAATTTTTGAGATTTAAAATTAACATTTTCTTATAATCACAATTGCTTAAAATCATAAATATTTATTTATTTTTTATATTTTCGCAGCCTAAACACAAAAGTACAATAAACTTTTTTGAAAAGTTTATGTCAAAATGTAAATATCAGAATTATGTATAGAACTCATCATTGTGGCGAATTAAGAATTGAAAATAAAGACCAAAGAGTAAAACTTAGCGGCTGGGTACAAAAAATTAGAAATCTTGGAGGTATGACATTTGTCGATATCAGAGATAGATACGGACTTTCGCAATTGGTTTTTGATTTGGAAAGAAATGAGGTTTTGAGTAATTCTGCAAGAGAATTGGGAAGAGAATTTGTGATTTCGGTTTCCGGAATTGTTTTAGAACGTTCAAATAAAAATAAAAATATGCCAACAGGCGATATTGAAATTTTAGTTGATGAGATAGAAATACTTAGCAAATCGGAAATTCCGCCTTTTACAATAGAAGACGAAACCGATGGAGGCGAAGAGCTTAGAATGAAATATCGATATTTGGATTTGAGAAGAAATCCGATAAGGCGAGGACTTGAATTAAGACATAAAATGTCGAGAGAATTTCGTAACTATTTGGATAATAACAACTTTGTAGAAGCAGAAACTCCAGTTTTAATTAAATCAACACCGGAAGGCGCAAGAGATTTTGTGGTTCCTTCGAGAATGCATGCCGGAGAGTTTTATGCACTTCCTCAATCGCCGCAGATTTTTAAACAATTGTTTATGGTTGCCGGTTTAGACAGATATTATCAAATAGTAAAATGCTTTAGAGATGAAGATTTTAGAGCAGATCGCCAGCCTGAATTTACCCAAATTGATTGCGAAATGTCTTTTGTTGATGAGGATGATGTGATAAAAATGCTTGAAGGAATGGCAAAACATCTGTTTAAAACGATTAAAGGAATTGATTTTACTTATGAATTTCCAAGATTAACATATGAATATGCAATGAATAATTATGGCTCTGACAAGCCTGATTTGAGATTTGATATGAAAATTCATCCTTTAAACGATATTGTTAAAAATAAAGGCTTCAAAGTTTTTGACGATTCTGAATATGTTGGTGGAATTTGTGTTGAAAATGCTGCTTTATATACAAGAAAACAACTTGATAGTTTAACTGATTTTGTTAAAACGCCGCAAGTTGGCGCAAAAGGACTTGTTTATGTAAAATATAATGAAGACGGAACTTTAAAATCATCAGTAGATAAGTTTTATTCTGAAGAAGAATTAAAAAAATGGGCAGAAGCATTAAATGCAAAAAAAGGCGATTTGCTTTTGGTTGTTTCCGGCGAAATGCAAAAAAGTCTGGAGATTTTAGGCAAATTGCGTTTAGAAATGGGAAAACAATTAGGTTTAATGCCAAAAGATAAATTTGTGCCTTTGTGGGTTGTCGATTTTCCTCTTTTAGAGTGGAACGAAGAGTCAAAAAGATTTCATGCAATGCATCATCCGTTTACATCGCCAAAAAAAGAAGATTTAAATTTACTTGACAAAAATCCTGCTAAAGTTAGAGCAAATGCATACGATTTTGTAATAAACGGAAATGAAATTGGCGGTGGTTCTATCAGAATTTTTGATGAGAAATTACAACACAAAATGTTTGATTTATTGGGCTTTACAAAAGAACAAGCCGAAGCACAATTCGGATTTTTAATGAGTGCTTTCAAATATGGAGCGCCACCTCATGGCGGAGCTGCTTTTGGTCTTGATAGATGGGTTGCTTTGTTTAATGGTTCAGACTCGATTAGAGACGTAATTGCATTTCCGAAAAATAATGCCGGTCGAGATATTATGAATGATGCACCAGCTTTAATTGACGATAAACAATTGAAAGAGCTTAGCTTGATAGTGGTTAAATAGAGATTAAATTTATTTGTAAAATAAATTTTGAATTAAAAAGTTATACATAATAAAGAATTTATCTAAAATTTTGAAATTTGGTTTTTTTTAATAAATTAGTTGCTTTATTTGCAAATAGAATGAATTATAAAATGGAAGACTTAGAACTAAATAAAATTAAAGCAATTTATGAAGCAATAAACAAAATTCTTCAATTCACTAAAGATATGGTAAGTATTGAGGAATTAGAGTCAAACCTTATGGCTTGGGATGCAGTTAAAATGAATTTGGTTGTAATTGACGAAATGGATTCGAAAATTGATGCAGAAATAAAAGAACATTATAATTCTGTTGATTGGCATAAAATAAAAGAAGCTAAACCATACGTTAACAGCAAATATCTTGGCTTTGATATTGAAGAAATCTGGTTAGTTATAAAAGAAAAAATGCCTGATTTTAAATTGCAATTAGAACGAGTTTTGGTTTAAGCTATTGATATATTGAGCTTTATTCTAGTCTTAAATTATATTATTCGTTAAATTTATTTTGTCAGTAATTTTTTCTAATATTGAATTCAGCATTTTATCATTTTCCGATTTTTGATATAATTCCACATATAAGCGCCTAATTAATTCATCAACTTCATGTTTTTTTAAGTAAAGTTTGTGGTATTTTGGCGCTAACATAAGCAAAGTTTCGGTTGCTAAAGTATTGTTTAATGATGGAATAAGATAAGGCACATTATTTAAAATATAAGCGCCATTTTTAATATAAAAATTAATTCTTTTTTTCCTTTGTTCGATATTATTTCCAAATAAATAATTCTCAACTTCAATAATAAGATATTTATTGTTGATTTTTACTTTATCGATTATAAAATTAAGGATTTTACTTCCGTAATTTTTATTCCTTTGATTTTCTTTTACAGCAAGATATTCTAAAAGTATAAATTCAGAATTGTTAAATTCCCATAATAAAGCCATGCAAACAACTTTTGTTTTTAAAATGCCGACAAATAAATGCGATTTTGCTTCATCAATTCTATTTTTAATAACAGAAACTAATTGCTTCTCATTTTCGGGAAAAGAATTATTATAAATAGATATTGCTCTATCGTAAATTATATTGTTTGTGTCAACTATTTGTTTAAAAATTAATTGCATGTAATGATTTGGAAAGTTGATATATGTTTAATTACTAGTTAATTAGTGAAATTAATCTACTGTAAATTTAATTAATAAATCCTATAAAATTGAAAATATGATTTTTAGTAAATTTTTTATAATTTGCATATTCTTTTTAAAATGATATAAAATATTC
The DNA here is from genome assembly GCA_016937695.1 of Bacteroidales bacterium. Taxonomy (GTDB): domain Bacteria; phylum Bacteroidota; class Bacteroidia; order Bacteroidales; family NBLH01; genus NBLH01. Next base: position 3,889 of record JAFGWC010000155.1, on the reverse strand, counting down.
ATAGTATGTTTTTTTATAGGCAAAGTTAAATTTTGAAAATAAATTCAACAAAAATCATTGAATAAATTAAAAATCAGTAATTAACAACTTATAAATTATCAATGATATATATATTGTTTTTATTCTTTATTTTATAAACTATAATTATACGATTAACTTGTAGATATTGAGGTTGTTAATGTTGTTGTTGGTTTTTCTTATTTGAACTCTTAGCTTTTATTTAAGAATAATTTACCTGTTACAACTAAAGCTAGAAACATAAATATTGCAAAAACAAAACTACTTACAGCGATTTGCATACCGCCGGATATTATATGTCCGCTTGTGCAACCGCCAGCCATTCTAGCTCCAAAAATTAAAATAAAACCACCAAAAAACGCCCAAATAATTCTTTTTATTTTAGAATTTCCTTTTTGCTTTTGCCAATTAGAATATATTAAACGAAATTTAAATTCTTTTTTTATTAAGGATATAATTAAAGCGGCAATCATTGCTCCGAATAAGAATATCATTTCCCAATTTCCCGGTGTTTGGATTTTGACAAAATAGTTATTATTTGTTGTGTTTGTCAGTAAATCAGCTAAGTATGGATAGCTTGTTGATGCGCCAATTGGTCTATTTGCACCAAGCTTTAGAAATACAATACTATTTAATACTGCTAATAAAATTCCTGCAGTAATCCACTTTTTATCTTTGACTTTTTCCTTTTTATTAATAAGAAATGCGCTATAAATAAGTATTGCACCAATAATAAATGCAATAGCATAATATAAAATTTGATGATTACCAATTGCCGAGAATAATGAAATCTCACCTAAGTTTGGGCCTAGAAGCCATTGTATATTTGGTAGTAAAATTGTGAAAAATAGTCCGCCAAATAGTCCGCCAATTATTCCAATAAAGGCATCAAGAGAGCCTTCGCCTAAAGATACCGCCATTGTGCCCGGACAATAACCTAAAATTGCCATTCCACTGCCAAAAATTAGTCCGCCTAAAACTACGCCGCCAATAACAAATGGCTTTATATGAAAAACGGCTAAATCCAGGCCAATTATAACGCTTAGTAATATTGCGCCGAATCCAATAGTTAATAAGATTGTTTTAATAACAGTATTGTTTTTTAACTGCGCTTGTGCACTAATTACATTGTATTTGTTAAGCTTTGCATATTGAATAATAATGCCAAACATACTGCCAAATAAGAAAATTATAAGTGTTTCTCCCATTTTATTATATTTTAATAATTAATAAAAAACTATGATGCAAAGAAATAGGTATTAATGAAAGAACGCAAATACAAAAATGTTATATAGTATAATTAAAAATTATATCTAGTAATAAAATCAATTAATAGATTTGTTGCCGAAGAAGAATGTCCTTGACGAAGAGCTATTCTTAATTTGCGGTTTATGTGAACATTTTTAATGTCTATTTTCACAAGTTCTTTTAATCGCAGTTCTTTATCTATTGATTTTTCAGAAACAAGAGCAATTCCATCAAAATCACATAAAAAGTTTTTAATAGCTTCTGTACTGCCTAAATGAATTAAAATATTCAGCTTGTCTAGTATTATATTGTGTTTTAATAATGAATTTTGAATAACTTGAAGTGTTCCTGAACCCTTTTCTCTAAGTACAATTGGTATTTGCTGAAAATCAGCAATAGATATTGATTTTCGTTTTGAATAAACACTATTACTGCCTGTAACAATAATAATTTCATCGTCAAGAAAGTTAAGATACTTAATATCTGTTTGAGAAGTTTGGTTTTCGACTAGTGCAATATCAATTTCATTTTCCAAAAGTTTTTGTTCCATTTCAAATGAATTGCCATTTAGCAAATATAGTTCTATTTTTGGATAGCTTTTATAAAAAGCTGCAATAACTTTGGGAATTAGATATTGAGATATTGTAGAACTAGCGCCAATTCTCAAACTTCCTTTTAAGTTGTCGTTTAGCCTTTCTAAATCAAACTCTAGTTCTCTATATAATTGTCTGATAGCCTTTAAATGATTATAAGAAATCTTACCTGCTTTTGTCAAGTATATTTTATTGCCTTTTCGTTCGAACAAAGAAAGATTTAGTTTAGTTTCTAATTCTTTTATATGATTAGATACTGCCGGCTGACTTATTAATAATTCATCCGCTGCTTTTGAAAAGCTTAGACTTTCTGCAACTGTTAAAAAAACATTATCTCTAAAATCCATTGGTAGTATTTAATATTATTGTCTATTTCTAATTATTTGTTTGTATATATTTATTTACTTTTTCTAATAAATTTTCTTCGCTAATTGGTTTTGTTAAATAATCGTCAAATATATCGCTGTATTTTTCAATTTCGTGTTTAAGGGCATATGCCGATTGTGCAATAATTGGCAGGTTTGGTTGAAACTTTTTTATTTGTTTGGCTGCTTCGTATCCGTCCATTATTGGCATTTTTACTTTTTAGTTGTAATTAGAATAAGAATCCCAACAACAATAAATGATATTGAAATTAATAATGCGATCCAATATCCAAAAGTATAATGTTTCCATTCCTTTATTGCATTCTCCTTACTAATGTATTTTATTTTATCAATTTCTAAATCATAGATGTCAATTTTATCGTAGTCGAAATGTTTATCTGAAAAAGATAATGATTTGTTTTTTGTAAGTTTTCTTTCATAGTCTCTTAGTCTAATTTTTAGATAAATAGAGTCACCTTTGGAAACCTGATTATTAAATTGCATTCTATTATTCTTTGAAAGAGTCATTTACCTAAAACTAAATCCAAATCCAGGATAATTGTCAATATAAATAACACTCTTATGATATCTAGCACTTCGGACTTCTGGATGGTTTACTATTATTCCACTGAGTTGTTTATACTTTTGATTTTTCAACGAACTAAAATCTTTTGATCTTTGTATGGTAATTGTATATAAAATATAAGTTCCAAAAAATAAAGTAGCAATACCAAAGGAATATAATCCAAGCTTTGTTCTATAGAAACTAAATTTTGATTTTTTGTTCTTTATACTTTTAAAGGTATCAACGCTATAGAATACAGCTATAATGCTAAAAAATAAAAGAAGAAAAAACACATTAAGATTAAAATATGTCTGTTTTAATTGTACTCTAATGATAAGTGAAATAATAAGCACTAGCGCTGCTATTATTATAAATTCATGTCTAAATTTAACTTTGCTCATTGCACAAAAGTCTCGTAAAAATGCTTATTGCTAACGATTCCGCAATACTAAACTGTGCGGGTTTTTCGCCTTGTTTCATTATCCACCGTTGAATAACTTAACGAATATAATATTTAGTCAAGCAAACTACCAAACCCCCGCATGTTTAGTGATTGCGTGTTAGGGTGCGTATTATTGTTTATTATAAATTGTAAAGTCACTACAGCTTTCATCTTTCAAATTTATCAGTATCTGTCTGTACCAAAACGGATTCGCACACATAAGCATTATGAAAGATTTCTTTTGACTATTTCTGCTTTCAAGGTCAATAAACCACTGCTGATTAATTAGATTAATTAAAAGTATTTTATTTTCGGTTGAGTCAATATAACCAACAAATTGCTTATAATAGTCATTTGGATTAAAAAGTGTCATTTCAGATAAACTGTCAGACAAATTAGAAACAGAGTCAATATAATTACTTATTACACTTTCTGAAATTTGAATGTCAAGCTGCGATGGAGTAAATCTTTCATATTCTTCCCTAAGGTCGGTCAATGCATACACATAAAAACTTAATGAGTCAGTTTCAGCAAATACTTTAAAATCTAATGAATCAGATTCAACTTGAGAAAAAGAATCTATAAAACTTAATAGCAGAATAGTTAAAATTAATAATGTCGTTTTCATACTGTTTTTTTCAATAATATGCACCCTAAC
>JAFGWC010000036.1 GCA_016937695.1 Bacteroidales bacterium | reverse complement strand
ACCCATCGTTTATTTTTGCCATTTTTATATATAATTTATATGTAAAAATATAACCACATATCTTTCTTTTTTTTTTAGTTTTTCTTGTTAATTTATAGGCTAGTTTTTGCATATTTTAAAGGCTTAGTGTACCTTTTTAGCAGTTTTCTGTTTTATTATGTACATTTGTGTTAATATAATCTTAAATAGCTTTTTAAAATATACCTTTGGTGCACCTTAAATGGAAGTTATGTACATTTGGTTTTTTAGCAAAATTTTAATATTATGTTTCTCTAATCCTTTATTTATAAGGGTTAGGAGTGTTTTTCGGCAAAAATATATTTGTACATTTAGTATTTAGGGGTTTATATAAATTTAAAATAATGGATTATAAATTGTTGGCATACTTAATAAGTCATAAAAAACAGAAAACAATTATTTGGAAACCAACAACTATTTCTTAACTTTATATAACAAATAAAACATCACAAAATGGATTTTTTAGACCTTGCAAAAAGCAGATATTCTTCAAGAGATTATCGAGCACAAATGGTTGAAGATGAGAAATTAACATACATTCTTGAAGCCGGAAGAATTGCACCTTCGGCTAATAACACACAGCCTTGGATTTTTATTATTGTTAAAGAAAAAAAAGGTTTGGAGAAAATCAGATTGTGCTATCATCGTGAATGGTTTAAATCTGCACCATGTTATATTATTGCTTGCGGAAGACATGATGAATCATGGAAAAGAAGCAGCGATGGAAAAGATCACTGCGATATTGATGTTGCGATTGCAACTGACCACATGACATTGGCTGCAAGCCAGCAAGGGCTTGCAACTTGCTGGATTTGCAATTTTAATAGAGAACTGCTTTCAAAACATTTAAATCTTCCGGAAATAATTGAACCAATTGTTATACTTTCGATTGGCTATCCAAATGACAAAGCGGATATGGAAAGACATCGATTTACAAGAAAAAAACTAGACTACATTGTTTACGAAGAGAAATATATTAAATAAAACTAACTATTATTTGCACAAAATCAACAAAGCTTATTCCGTAGTTTTAAATTTTAAGGCATTAATTTAAAACAAAATAATGAAAGTTAATAATATTGATGGCAACAATAGTTCCAAAAATTACAGAACTATCTGGATGGAAGGCACTTGTGTTTTTATGATTGAACAAAACTTACTTCCATTTGAATTTAAAATATATAAATCGGAAAACTATAAACAAACTTGCCATGCTATTAAAACAATGATTGTTAGAGGCGCAGGTGCTATTGGTGCCGCCGCCGGATTTGCAATGGCACAAGCATCAACAGAAGCATCCGATAATGAATACATTAGAGGCATTCAAATTGCGAAAACCGAAATTGAAGCAACACGCCCAACAGCAAGAAATCTGTTTACAGCAACCGAAAGGGTTTTTAATGCTGCATTGATATCTAAAGCAAAGGCTGTTAATGAAGCTCAAAACATTGCTGATGAAGATGCTCAAAACAGTCTTTTAATTGGAGAATACGGAAATGAATTAATAAAAAACGGTTTTAGAATTGAAACTCATTGTAATGCCGGCTGGCTTGCTTTTGTTGATTATGGAACTGCGCTTTCGCCGATTTATCTTGCACATAAACAAGGAAAAGAAGTTTTTATTTATGTTGATGAAACCAGACCGAGAAATCAAGGCGCTAAACTTACTGCATGGGAATTGCAAAACGAAAATATTCCTTATGCAATAATTGCTGATAATGCCGGCGCTCACCTTATGTCGAAAGGAAAAATTGATATGATAATTACCGGCGCTGACAGAATTGCAGCAAATGGCGATGTTGCTAATAAAATTGGCACACTTGAAAAGGCTATTGCAGCTAAATATTACAATATTCCTTTTTATGTAGCAGCACCAAAATCTACATTTGATTTAGATTGCAGAACAGGTGATGAAATTATTATTGAAGAAAGAGATGAAGATGAAATTCTTTACCAAATAGGACTTAATGAGAATCACAAAACTGAAAAAATATTAATTTCTGCACCAAACTCAAAAGCTATAAACCCAGCATTTGATGTTACTCCCGCCGATTTAATAACTGGAATTTTTACTGAAAGAGGAATTATTAAACCAAAAAAACAAGAAATAAATAAAATTTTTAATATTGAGTAATTTACTTTATCATTTCAAATGATTGATTTTAAGCCAATTAAAGGTGCTAAAATTTATTCTTCTATATTTTAAAATATATAACTACATTTTTCAAATCGGCTGCCATTTTCATTAAATTTGAAGATTGGCTATTGATTTCTTCTGACGAAACTTTATTGTCATTGGCCATTAAATTTAATTTATCAATAACATCAACAAGTAGAATAATTGCTTGACTTTGCTCACGGCTTTGTGCATAAATTTCTTTAACTAATTTAACTGTTTTTTCAATTTCGGGAACAAGAGTTTCAATACCAACACCAGTTTTTTCGATTGCTTTTACACTTTTAACAGACATTTCAGTAATTTCGGCAGCAGCTATTTTACTTCTTTCCGCTAATTTTCTAACTTCGGCAGCTACAACAGAAAATCCTTTGCCTTCAACTCCGGCTCTGGCTGCTTCTACTGCTGCATTTAATGCTAATATATTTGTTTGAAATGCTATTTCTTCAATAATCATTATTTTATCAGCAACTTGTTTCATAATTTCAATCGCTTCTCTTGATTCAAGAGTGTTCATCTGCATCTTATCTGAAACTTCAACGGCAATTTTTTCAGCAATTTCAGAGTTTTCAGAGCTTAAGCGCAAATTATTTTTCATATTTTCAAAAGATTGCTTTATTTCATCAGTTGAAGATTTCTGATAATCTGCTCCTTCTACTAACTTTTGTGAAGTTTCCATTAAATTTTCTCCGCCTCGATTTAATTCATCAGAGCTATGCTTAATTTTTTCAATTATCGCTCTAAATTGAATTAGCATTTTTGTCATCATTTTTGCAAGAGTCCCAATTTCATCAGATGAAACAACATCTATTTTCGCCCTTAAATTTCCTCTGTTTACCTCATCAATAAATTTAATAGCGAATTTTATAGAATCTACAATTTTGTTTGATATAAAAACAATTAAAATCAGCAAAACTATTATGCCTGCAATTCCAACGGCAATTGAATTAAAAACAATTTTATCATAACCAACAAGAACATCGTTTATTGGGACTAAAACACCAAGTGACCACGGCTTATTGGTTGATCCAATTCTTACAGGAATAAAAACAACGTATAATTCGGCTTTAGTATCAGTATGCTCAGCTCTTAATATTACTGTTTCTCCATTTTTTATTCTGGCAGATATATTATGTATTGAATCTTCTTCAGAATTTAAATCACTAAATTTTCTACCAATTTGCTGAGTTTCGGGATGACTGATATATGTGCCTTCATTTGTTAATAAAAAAGCATATCCTGATTCAAATGGCTTTAGTTGTTCAACTATTGAATGTAAATATTTTAATTCTATATCAAGTCCAGCTAATCCGGCAAATTTATCTTCATAAAGTATTGGTTCACAAATACTTGTCATTAATATTGTGTCTTCAGGAACATCTGTAAAAGCAAAATCATATGGTTCCATTATAGTTTCAACTTTTGACGCTTTCATGTCGTAATATGCGCCTCGCTTAAAATTAGCTGTTGTGTCTAAAATTTCTTCTGTAAATAATAAATCGCCTTTAGAACCTCTAAAGTATGTTACTCGCCTTCTGCCATCTTCTTTTTTATAGTTATCACCAATTGCAGAAAGTTCCCAATTTGCCCAAACGGATATATATTGTGGATTATCAATTGCGACTTTTTCAAGAATATTTTTAAAATATTCCATTCTGTTTTGTTTTGAGAATCTGTAATAATTACTAAAGGCATAAGCCATAGTTTTTGTTACTGCTATATCGTTTGTTATTCCATTTTCTATTAATTTAGCTCTTTCTGTCATATATGTGTTCACATATTTTTCAGCATCTTCGATAGAACGTTTTTTAAAATTATAGATGAAATAAAAACTTACAGTTCCATATATAACTATTGATGCAGATATTATAAATAAAATAAGCTTGTACTTTATTGAGGATTTAAATTCCATTTTATTTTAAGTTAATTACATAATAGGTCTTATCTCAAAATTAATGTTTTTTTTATAAAATTATTACTTTTTCTTTATTTTTTTTGATTTAAATCAAAAACTATATTGTAATAGTTATTAATTCCATAATTAGCTGATTTTCTTCAAATAACAAAAAAATCACAACTATTAAAATCGTAAAGTGTTTAATAAATTTTGGTTTTAGAATTTATCAGGAAGATTTTTATCAATTGCGTATAAAGAAATTTCTTTTGCGCCTTCTAAAGTATATTTAAATTTCCTGACAAGATTATCAAGAAAATGCTTAACGTCTCGTTTTATTCTTTCATCATAGGTTCTATATGCCGGAGTTTCATAATCTCTAATTGCCATTCGAAAATTTTCATTGTCTTTATAAGGCATTAATGCATTCTCTTTCAAACTATTAACATATTTATCATATAATTTTTTAAATTGTTTTGTATGTTCTATTTTTTTATTTTCAACTTGCATTTCAATTGTTAGTGTTTTAGAAACATATTCTGTTTGTACTTCATTTCTAAAAGATTCTCTCATCATAATTGTGCTGGTAGCTCCTAAAAATATAGCTTCAAAATTCTTAAAATAATCTTCATTAACTTCGATAATATCATTAGTATAAATGCATTTTACTTTAGTGTTTTTTTCAAAGTTTATACTGTACAGATAATTTTTAATATCTCTTTCGATTTGCTTTTTATTAAAATAATAAATCGCTTCTCTTAATACTTGTAAAATATCATAATCGTATTGATCTACCAATGATTTTATAAAGTTTTCAGGCAAATGAGTTTTTAAATCGGGATATTGACTATAAAATGAAAAAACATTATCCATCCTTATCAGACGACCTGTTTTAGAATATTTATTTAAAAAAGAATTGAAAATATACAATGATTGTCTTCCGGAAATTCCTGATTTTCCTTCATGTTCTGAAGTTTCAAGAATTTCTTTTTTTATTGATTTGCCTAAGTTTTTTTTATCTTCTTCGCTTAACCAATCAGGAATTGTTCCTGAATAAAGCTCCATTTTAAGAATTAAAAAATCTTCATCAGTATATTTACTGTATTTTGAAGGATATTTTAACCAATTTTTTATAGAATTATTATCAACATTTAATCTTGTGGCTATTATTATTTTAGCTACATTTTCTAAAACATTTGGGAGAAATTTATTTTCTAAAGAAGTTCCAAATTTATTTTTATAAATAAAAACTTCTGTATTGTAGTCCAAAACATACGGCACACTAACTGTGATAACTCTATCTCTAAAAGAAGGTTCGCTTTCGTAATGCTTTTTATCAGCAGGATTTATTAATCCTACAAAAAGAGTTTTTATCCTTTCTTCAATATATCCAACTTTATGAACTCCATCGCTAATTAGTCCGTGTAAATTCATAAGTCGTTGAATATTGTTTTCTTTAATATCCATAAGTGCCAATACACCATTATTAGTTTTTGCCAAAAAAGAATATATGTAGGTAACGTCTTCTCTTTTTAAAATATCGTTCAACATACTTTGAAACTTTGGGCTTGTAATTGCTTCACTTATAATTGGGTCGCCGGGATTAAATACGCTAATTCCTTCTCCGAATTGTCTGCTAAATTTCATTTTTCTGGCATTTATCATATTCAAAATTTCCAAAGGCTCGCCAACAATATCTATTAGAACATCATAAACTGAATTGCAAATACTGCATGGTATATCTTTAAAAACCCACTCGTATTCTTTTTTACTATATAGCTCTTCTTTAAATTTTTTATCAATTATTAATTCATCAAGAAATTGTTTTCTGTAAGATTTTGGAATTTGCAATATTGGATGATCATGATTTGGGCATGAAAACTCCAGATATCTTTTTGGTAAATCATCTGCTACTTTTTGTGTTGTAATAAGTTTTTCAACTAGTTCTTTATCACCGGTTTCTGATGCAATTTTATGTAATTCTCTTTCAAATCTTCTAAAACCGCCCAGTCGTTCTATATCTAATCGCCAATGTGTTTCATATAAACTTCCTTCGCTTATAAGTGTGTATTCTTCTAATTTTCTGAGTAAAATATTTAAAAATGTGCTTTTTCCGCTGCCGGGAGGTCCTTCAAATAAAAAAATCCTGTTGTTTTGGGTTGCTTGCTTTATATCATTAACTAATTTCATAAATCTATTTGTAAAAAGTCTGTCTGCGAAAAAAGGATCGTCGCAATCTTTTTCAAATAAGTTTCTGCAATCATAATTAACAAATCCAATTGGTTCTCTTTCTATTGCTTCTTTTTTGTCAATACTCGGCACATAATGATGAACCATATCATAAAATAATTGAAAAACATTTCTGAAAACATGTCGTGGATCTCTTGAAGCAATATTCAAAAATCCGTTAAAAGACATTGGTAATCTACGTTCTTCATCTTTTAATGAATTTCCTAAACTGATTAGAGCTTCAAGTCTTTCGCCTTTTTTTTCTAATTCTTCTATTAATTTTTTTAATTCACTTTTATATGATGCCATATTTTTTTAACATTTAGTGTTTCAATTTTCCAATTTTCACAGATTTTGCTTGCTTACTTTTTTATCTTTTACAGTATATAAAACTTTACGATATTCATATTCTTTTGTTTCTTTATCAGCACTTTTTGTTTTTCTGTAAATCTCTGTTGTTTCAAGCTGTACTTGATTTCCCCACAAATATTCAATTCCAATTAAAGTATCTGCAATAAATTCTTTTATTAGTTGTTTATATTCAAATTTGTGTGTTAAGTATAAATTGCCTTCTTTAGTTTTTTCTATATCAACATTAATTATTGGCGGATGATATAATGAATTGATTATCATGTCTTTATAATCTTCAGCTTTTCTGCTTTTTATATAGTATTCATAAATTCTTTTTTGTGGATTTACTCTTTTACCAACAACAAAAAGATTGTATTCATCAACAAAATCCTGATCTATAAATGTATTTAGAAATGTAAAATCTGAAAAATTTCTTCTAACATTAAATATTGTGTCTTTTCCTGTTGAAGTATTTTTATCATATAAATCTCTTTGTTCAATATTATTGATTTTCTGAAAATCAAAGTTCATTTTTCCTTTATCAGCAAGGTTTCCAATATACTCAAACAATCTTAAACCTATTGCATAAGGATTTAATCCGATTCTGCTTATAGAAGTTACTTGAGAATTGATTTTTGCATAAGCTACTTCATGTCCTTTAATTCTTTCATCTTTTCTAAAAAGATTGTCGTGCCAATAACTTGCCCAGCCTTCGTTTATAGTTTTTGTTCTTATTTGTGGTGCAAAATATAAAGATGTATTTCTGATTATATTTAAAACAGATTTCATCCAATTATTTTTATCTTTATTTAAAAAAGGTGAATTATCGCGGATAAATTCAAGAATATCAGCAGAGCTTTTTTCTTCAACATTTTTATTTTTTTCATAAAATAAATTAAATTCCGGAAACTTGTTTTTTACATCGCTTAAAAACAAAGTTTCTCCCAAAATTTCATCATTTTTTAAATAGTTGTTAAATATGTTTATCTCATTGAAAATGAATAAATTATCTTTTTTTAATTCGTCTTGTAAAAAATTTTCAAAATAGAAATTTATTTTATCTCTTTTCTCAAATTTTTCGGGCAAATTATTCCTTAATAAATCACCAAAATATCCAACCAAATTATTTATTGCGCGGCTAAACTCGATAATATAATCAAGCCATCTGCCATGTTCACTTCTCAGATTTTCAATTAATCTTTTATCTGCTAATGCTTGTCCTACAAAATCATCGTTCCAGGTTTGTTTAAACAAAAAATTGTTTTGAAAAAAATCGATATGACCAAGAACATGATAAAATATCATTATATTAAGCCAATCCGGATTATTATCGTTATAAAATGAAATTGCCGGTCTTGAATTTATAACAGTTTCGTAAGGATTATTCGGATATAGTTTATACTTGCCTTGTCCTTTAAGCACTTCAACATCGTTAACCCAATAATCGTATAAAGTTGGAATCATGCCTTTTGGCGAAAGCTCTATCATATTTCTGTTTGTAACAATATACTCAAGAGTTTCATCGTCAAATCTAAGCCCTTGATCGCGAGCTCTAATTTTACATTCTTCCATTATTTTTTTCGCATGTTGGCTTATTATTTCCATCTTATAGAAATTGGTAATTAGTAATTATTTATTAAATATTGCCACGAATGCACGAATAAAATTTAATAATCTTTATAATTAAGTAAAAAATATTTTATTGTTAAAAAACTAAGCATATATATCACAAAATAAAGCACATGACTATGATCCGAAAGCAACTTGTAACTTGTAACTTGTAAAAACAAATAATGCATAATATTATATCATTTAACTATCCGACTTAGTAATTAACTTATTAGTTTTTTTATACTCTCAATCAGTTGTTCTTCAGTATGACTATCAGCATCAAACGAATCAATTCTTATCAAATCAGCTTTAGATTCTAACAAGCCTGTTTTTTCAAGATATTTTTCTACAACAGTAGTTTTTCCTTTTGACCACGAATTTTTTGAAATAGTAATTCCTATACGGCTCACATATTTCAGCATTTTTTCTAGTTCCGGAATTAGTTTTTCTCCTTCATTATCCCAATCATCTCCATCGGTTCCATAAAAAACGTAAATATTATAATCAACTTCGAGATTTTCTTTTTCAACAATTTCATTTACAAGTTTAAAAGCTGGTGCAACTTCAGTTCCTCCGGCTATTTGTAAGGTAAAATATGTATGAAAATCTGGAACTTCCTTTGCATCTGTATCATGCAAAATAAATCTGGTTTCTACGTTATTTTTATATTGAAACATTAACCAACTATAAATCAAAAGATGCTGAGTACTAATTGCTTCCGTAGGTTTTCCTTGCATAGAACCGGAATAATCTCTTAAGAAAAAAACAACAGCTTGTGCTTCGAAGGCTTTTTCTTTAGATAGAATTCTGTATATTTCATCTTTAGGACTAACAATAAGCTCTTCAGGATTAAATTCTTTTGCCTGACTTATTCTGCCAAGTAAGATATTTGTTTGAATTACTTTTTTTAATGTTGATTTTTTATCTAAAACTTGTCCAAAGCCTCTGTTTTTATCAGTTAAATCGTAAGTGTATTTAGTAAATGATTTTTTTTTGCCTTTGTCTTTTAAATTAGGAAGCTGAAATTTTTCTGAAATAATTTTCCCCAAATCAAAAGCTTCGCTTCCAATATCGTGTTCGGCGCCTTGTCCCTGTCCTGCTCCTTGTCCTTCACCTTCTTCGGGTTCTGCTTGTTGTTGTCCAATTACTTCGCCTTCTTCACCTTCGCCGCTTCCACCTGTTGTATCTTCATCTTCTTCACTTATTGAATCGTCGTGATAAAACTTTGGCTCTGTAGTTGATGGTACTACAACAACTTTTGATTTATTACCGTTTCCTTCTTTAATATATTTCCCAAGCCTTATTCTGCGCATAAAACCGTCTTTCTCTCTTTTACTGTCTCTTTCAAGCAGCTCATCTAAGGTTTGCAAACCGGAATATGAATTTTCATCTTTTGGAAAAAAGTTTTGTAAAGCCAATAAATCAGCATATTGATAAATATTATTATTAAATTGTTTTTCAAAATTATCATTTATCTGCTCATCTAGAGTTTTTATAATCTCAAATTCTCTCTTAATAATTTCTCTCTTTTCGGATGAAAAATTATTTTTGGAAAGCATTTTTAATATATTGTTAATCAGGCTCATAACTTTTATTTGCAATTTTTGAATTAATATTTACTATTTTATATTTTCAATTCAAAAAGCGTAATTTGCAACTCAAATTTGGGAATCAGTAATTTAATTTGCATCATCCTGCGTACAGAAATATTCAATTGTTTTAATCGAACAAGTTTTACAATAACCCAATTTCTTAGTCATTGTTTGAATCATTCTATTAAATAATTTTTGATTTTCTTCGTTTGTTCTGTTAGATAAAGCTCCGACCAAACTACCAGCACCTGCAACATCAGATTTTAATCTAACATCTGTAACTGCTTTAACTAACTCATTGTTGTCCATGAAGTTATAACTAGAATCCTGAATCATTTTTTGTCCATAAATTTTAGAAATAGTTGTTCTAAAGCTTTGTTTTTGCTCCAGATTTTTTAATCCAAGCCTTGATTCAACACTATTAATAAAATTTTCATCAATTTTTATAGGTACAAGCTTATTGGTTTGTGGATCTCGATATGTCCATATTTTATCAGAGCCAAGATTTTTGGCGTCCATGCCGATAATCATATTAACATAATTTAAAACATCTTTTTCAATAGCATCGGGCTCGTCCATATATGCATTAAAAATTGTGGTCATTACTTTTTTTCGATAGAGTCCTTTTGCGGTTTTAAGGTCTTTTAAATATTTAGCTCTATCGTTGGCATCATGAACATAATCAAGAATTACACTTTCAAGAGCAACAAATACATCTCCTGCATACATGCACTTACCTTCCTGTGTTTCAGAGCGCTCTAAAAGCATTTGAATAGCACGACCAAGATTTCTGTGTCCAAGTCCTTTTTGGCCAAATCGCTTTGTAATATCAGGATCTGAATTTAATTCGTTAATTACTTCCGACAATGTTTTCATACTTTTTTCACCTGCTACTTCACCGGCAGATAGTTTCATTATTTCAATTGGCGTAAGCTTATCAGAATATGGCATTCTAGAAAGTGTTACAGCTACCGAAACTGCATAATTCAAATTTGGGTCGATATGTAAATTTTCGGCAGTAAAAGTTGTTTTTTCTCTTGAGCCGATTGAATATTTTGTTAAATCCTGTTGTAAAATATAATTTGTATTATGTGCCATATATGTAACACGGCATCTGTCAATAATCGGCGCTTCTTCTTTTTCTTCAAGAAATCTGGCAAATTCAGAATTATTACTGGTTGCAACTATTAATGTATCAATTGGCCATTTAAAACCTTCCATTTCTATTGTACGATTCTGAATTACACCAAGATACACTTGAACAAGGTCTCTTTTATTTTTAAAAATCTCATCTGCAAAATGAATTCCTCCGCCGGCAACTCTGGCCAAAGCACCTCTTCTTAAATCAAACCTGTAAGGATTTGATGTGTCTGAAATATGTAAAAGTCTGGTTATAGACTCTTCTCCCAACAAATCAACCGCCGAGGATGTGATTTTATCTTTAGCTGCATATTTCCCTGTTAATGTTCCTCTTGTTTCGCTTAAAGGAATTGGAACAATATCGATAAACTCTTTAATTTTATCGTAATCATGATTACAATACTCTTTAATCTGATTTAAAATATAATCGCTGCAAGCACCTAAAGGTCTGTAATTTTGATGAAACTTATCAATATTTTCAGGTTTTGCACCTAATGAAGAAATATATTCTTTGCTTTTAGATACAGAACTATAAAGATTCATTGCTAAGATCATTGGATCTTCAAATGTCTGAGATTCAATAACTTTAATGCCTCCATAAGAGCCAAGTTTATCAAGATTTTTAAATCTAAATGTAAATCTGTTGTTTTGAGGAAGAGCAACATATTCTCTGTAAAGCTTGCTTAAAAAATCCACAAAAAAAGTTTTCCCGTTTCCCGGTTCACCTATTAAAACATAAGCCATTTCTGATGAAGAACCTCCTTCGGCAGCATCTTTAACAAAAGAAACGAAACTATTAATTTCATCAAACATTCCGATTATATGCTTTTTACCTTGCCTAAAAACATCGAAATCGTATGTTGTTCTGCCGTTAACAGTAATTTTATGCATACTTTTATTATCGCCAAGTATCATATTGGTTATAGACTGAAATACATTTTCAAATTTCCGTTTTCCAGATAAAACATCTTTAACATGATTATCAATAGAAAAATTATTTTCCTTAGGTGAGCTTAAATTTTGTTTTGCCATAATTATATTCCTCCAAATAATTTACGAGCATTTTTATATATCAATTTACGATTTTTGATAACATCAGTCAATTAATTCAAATTGAATTTTCTGATTATTTTTTATTTATATAAAAAATAATTAATCACAATTATGATTTATGAAGCTCATGGAATTTTAAAAGGAATTATATTTATAACTGTAAAACATATTGAGGCAACTGCTTTTACATTGCAAGTAAAGCATTAATAAACAGATACATATATCAGGTTACTACTCACAAGAAGAGTTGTAGTATATTTAGTTAATTGAGGAATTATTAATCGAAAAAAAATTCGTTTTTTTTGTTTTTTATTAACTAATCTTCAAACTCTTTTTGGTTTATAGAATATATTTGATTGAACCTTCTTTGATATTTTTCTTTTACAAATTTCCGCCTTAATTTTAAGGTTGGTGATAATTCTCCATTATCTGTTGTCCATTCTTCACAAACAAGCTGAAATTTTTTAATCATTTCGGTTTTTCCCAATCTTGTATTTAATTTATCAATCTCTTTTTGATATCTTTCAATTATTATTGGATTTTCAATTAAATCAAGATTATCTCTATAATGAATTTTCTTTTTATGGCACCAATCATGTAAAAACTCAAAGTTTGGGGAAATTAATGCACCACAAAATTTCTCATTCGCACCAACTACCATTAATTGCTCAATAAATATTGATTCTTTAAAAATATTTTCAACTACTTGAGGCGCAATATACTTACCAGTTGAAAGTTTAAACATTTCTTTTTTTCTGTCAGTAATTTTTAAGCATTTATCTTTAACAAATACGCCAATATCTCCAGTATGAAACCAACCTTCTTCATCAATTGTTTCATTTGTTAGCTTTTCATCTTTAAAATAACCAAGCATTAAATTTGGTCCTTTAAAAAGAATTTCACCATCTTCTGCTATTTTAACTTGCTGTTCATCAGACAATAACGGACCAACAGTTCCAAACATTAATTCAGGATAATTAATTCTGTTTACACAGATAACAGGAGCTGTTTCTGATAAACCATAACCTTCGTGAACAGAAATTCCTGCTGACCAAAAAATTCGAGCCAATCTTTCCTGTAAAGCAGCACCACCTGAAATTATCATTTTAACATTTCCACCCAAAGCTTTTCTCCATTTACTAAACACAAGAATATTTGCTATTTTCAGTTTTGCTAAATACCACAAACTATTGTTAGTTTCTTTATATTTTAATCCTAAATCAACCGACCAAAAAAATAAATCTTTTTTAAATCCCTCAAGATCTTTACCTGTTGCAATAATCTTATCATAAATTTTTTCAAGTAATCTTGGTACAGTAACAAAAATTTGAGGCTTAACCTCTTTAATATTTTCAGCTATTCTCTCAATGCTTTCGGCATAATATATTGAAATACCTGCATACTGATATGTGTATCCGCCAATTCTTTCTAAAACATGACATAATGGTAAAAAGCTAATTGATCTGGAATTTTCTTTCACTCTTTCTTCTAATATAACATATAATTTTTCCACCTGAAACATGAAATTCCAATGCGAAAGCATAACTCCTTTAGGCATTCCTGTTGTACCTGAAGTATAAATTATTGTGGCCAAATCATTTTTATCAATTTCTAATTTTCTTTTTTTCAATTCTTTTTTTAATGTTTCTGATTCGGTTTCTTTTCCCAATTTCAATATTTGATTAAAGTTTTTTGCATTTTCAATAATATCAAAAGTATAAACAGCCTCAATTTTTTCAATTTTATCAGCAATTGGTTTAATTTTATTATATAATTCAATATCTGAAACAATAACCATTTTTGATTCTGAATGAGATAAAACATGCACAAACTCCTCATCACTTATTGTAGGATATATTGGAACATGAACAATACCTAACTGACTCATTCCCATATCAATAAAATTCCATTCTGGTCTGTTGTTTGATATTGTTGCAATTTTATCACCTTTAATAAAACCCATTCTTATCAAAGCATAACTTACAAAATCAACATTTCTAATATAATCTTCAGAACTGTATTTTATCCAAGCTTCACTTTTTTTTATTGCTAAAACATCAGCTTTTCCTTTAAAAGTGGTTTTATATTTTTCGAGAATATCAAAAATCCTAGTTTCTTCCATGTTTATTTCTATTATTTATTTATTTTTTAATTGACATATAAAGATATGTATTTTTTTTAGAGAAAAACAAAGTATTATGCATGCCTAATATTTTTATTCCTGCAAAGATTTTTTTAGATTTGCAGTCAACTGATTAACAAACAAATAAAGAAAAGCATAAATTATTAAATATCAATACTTTATTAGAAAAACATTATAAATAAACTCATATGCATTCAAAATATCCAAAATTATTTGAACCTTTAGATTTAGGTTTTACAACGTTAAAAAACAGAGTTTTGATGGGCTCAATGCACACAGGACTAGAAGAAATAAAAGGTGGTTATGAAAAAATGGCTGCATATTTTGGCGAAAGAGCAAAAGGCGGCGTAGGTTTAATTGTTACAGGAGGAATTGCTCCAAATACTGCTGGTAGAGTTGGCCCGTTTTCAAGCAAAATGACAAGCAAAAAAACTGCAGAAAAACATAAAATTGTAACAAAGGCAGTTCATGAAAATGGCGGAAAAATCTGTCTTCAAATTTTACATACAGGCAGATATGGATATCATCCATTTGCTGTTGCACCTAGTTCTATAAAATCCCCAATATCACCATTTAAGCCATGGGAATTAAGCAAAAGAGGTATAGAAAAAACAATCCGAGATTTTGCAAAAACTGCCGAATTAGCCAAATTAGCCGGTTACGATGGTATTGAAATTATGGGCTCTGAAGGCTATTTATTAAATCAATTTATTGCAGCTAAAACCAATAAAAGAAAAGATGAATGGGGCGGTTCTTATGAAAATAGAATAAAATTTCCTTTAGAAATTGTTAAACGTGTTAGAAAAATCGTAGGAAAAGATTTTATTATAATTTTCAGATTATCGATGCTTGATTTAGTAAAAGGTGGTAGTAATTGGGAAGAAGTAGTTATTTTGGCTAAAGGGCTTGAAAAAGCAGGTGTTACAATTATAAATACTGGAATTGGCTGGCACGAAGCAAGAATACCAACTATTGCAACAATGGTTCCTAGAGCTGCTTTTAGCTGGGTTACTAAAAAAATGAAAGGCGAAATTAATATTCCGCTTGTAACAACAAATAGAATAAATACAGCACAAACAGCCGAAGATATTTTGGCAAACGAACATGCTGATATGATTTCAATGGCTCGTCCTTTTTTGGCTGATCCTGAATTAATGAATAAAGCAGAACAAGGCAAAGAAGATGAAATAAATACTTGTATAGCTTGCAATCAGGGTTGCCTTGATAATGTATTTAACAGAGAAAGAGCAACATGTTTAGTAAATCCAAGAGCTTGTTATGAAACCGAACTTAATTTTGAGCCTGTAAAAATCAAAAAGAAAATTGCGGTTGTTGGAGCAGGCCCGGCTGGTCTTTCTTTTTCAATTAATGCCGCTAAAAGAGGTCATGAAATTACTCTTTTTGAAAAAAGCAACGAAATTGGCGGACAATTTAATATTGCCAAACAAATTCCTGGTAAAGATGAGTTTTATGAAACAATTCGCTATTATCAAAAACAGGTTGAAATTAACAATGTTAATCTAAAACTTAACACAGAAGCTACGTTAGAGGATTTAGTTAAATTTGACGAAGTAATTCTTGCAACAGGAATTACACCAAGAAAGCCTAATATTGAAGGGATTGACAGTAATAAAGTACTTAGTTATCTTGACGTGATAAAAGACAAAAAAGAAGTAGGTAAAAAAGTAGCTATAATTGGTGCAGGTGGTATTGGATTTGATGTTGCAGAATACCTTACACACAATAACGAAAATGATTCTAAAAACAATATTGATAGATTTTTAAAAGAATGGGGAATTGACCCAAATAATGAAATTAGAGGCGGAATTGAAGGCCTTGATGCAATAATAGAGGAATCACCAAGAGAGATTATTTTATTGCAAAGAAAAAAATCGAAGATTGGTGAAGGACTTGGTAAAACTACTGGTTGGATTCATCGTTTATCTTTAAAATACAAAAATGTTATAATGTTTAATGCTGTTCAATATGATAAAATTGATGATAAAGGATTGTATATCAGCAGAAAAGACAAACAAGAATTACTTGATGTTGATAATATAATTTTATGTGCAGGACAACTAAGCAATAATACATTATTTGAGCCACTAAAACAAAAAGGGATAAGTGTTCATTTAATTGGAGGTGCTGAAAAAGCAGGCGAACTTGATGCTAAAAGAGCAATAAGTCAAGGAAGCAGGCTTGCTTCAGAAATTTAATAAAAACAGAAATAGCCTTAAGACGCAAAATCCTAAGGCTATTTTTTATTTAAGTCTAATTTCTAATCTGTTTCTTCTTCATCACTTTCTTCATCACCTTCCTCTTGAACCTCTTCAAAAATGTGTTGAATTATTTCGGTTTGATCTACTAATAAATTATAATAATCGAAACGATTTATTGTTAAAATATTTGTATCGGTAAGAGCTTTTAACTTATGTATTGTTTTACTTATATTAATGCCGTAAGTAACAATTTCATTTTTAGAAAATTTAACCTCATAATTATCAAGATCAACGCCCGACAAATTGCCTTTAATTACAATAATTACTTTATCCACTTTATCAGAATTAAGAAGGTCTATATCCTCTCCTTCTTTCAAATCAACAACTCTAACCAATTTTGCTAGTTTTGCCAAATGATTTTCAGGAACACTAAAGAAAAGTGGATTCTTTTTAAGTAGTTTTATCCTATCTATCAGAATATATCCATCATTAGTTAAATTATCTAATAAATCTTTCTTCTCATCAGACATTCTTTCCAGATAATCAGCACATTTAACAGGATTTTCGTTGTAAATAATTTTAGCTGCTGTTGAGTAAATAAGTTCATCAGTGTGATATAAGCAAACAAAAATCTCGTCAGGCATTTCACTTTTTCTTATTTTGTAAAGGATATCTTCAACGCTTTCCGGAGTCCACACTTTAATATCGTCGTAATTCCATTTTTTACCAACTTGTTCGACTGATGCATTTTGTTTGCTGTGTTTTTTCCCTAACAATTCTATAGCTTTTGTAACAGTCCAATTTCCAATTTTATCATAATCTCTGGTAATTATATTTATTAGCCTATTAGAAAATTTCAGCTTTTTTTGAGGAAATTCGCTGTTTAATTTTTTAATTTTTTGACTTGAAGATATATCATCAAATAATGGAATAATAAGTTGTTTTATATCTTGTCCAATAAAATTATGAATAATTTCGATAGCAAAAATTGTATTCTTACCAATTATATTTTTCCTTATTAAATTAATAATTCTTGGTTCGTACATAAAACTAAGCAATTTAAAAAGAATCTCAAAATACAATTCTCTTTCCATATCAATTGCTTGCAATAATTTTAAGGTATTCCTTTCTGTCTCTATATCAAGAACACTTGCGTAAATCCATAAAATATTCTCAACAACTCCCTCAATCTTTTTCTTTATTATTGGTAATTCTTTTGTATCTGCCTGGTATTTACAGAAATATAATGCAGAAATTATCTCAAATTGAACATCTCTATTAGGATAATTAATATAATTAACAAGAACTGATTTGGCTCTTAAAGAGCCAATTTTTGCTAATATTTCAATTACTCTAAGTAATATTTTTTCATTTTCTTTATTTTTGAAAAACAGCTCTAATTTCGTTAATACTTTATCGCCCATTCCCATTAAAGCATCTGCACAAATATGGTAATATTCATCAGAACGAATCAATTCAATTAATTTATTAACTACTTCTTCTGATTTGCTCTTACTGGCAAGGTTTACTGCCGCTCTTTTTATTGTTTTATCATCATCTAATAAAAACCTTAAAATTATATCATCATCAAGAGGAAGAATTCCTTTTATAAGTAATTTTGTTAATAATAACTTATCATTAAACTCTTCAGATTGTTTTAGTCTTTCAATCTCATTTTTATCAGGTTCTGCAATATCAGTAAAGTCAAGCAGATTTTTAGCTTTTAATGCAAGCTGTCTAATATTTTCAGATTTATCAGTAATATAGATTTTCTTTACATTATTTATTATTCTTGTACGCCACGAAGGGTCAATTTTGCCTAAAATTGCAGCTTTGATACCTTTGTTTCTCATGTTAAGAAGCGTGGAAGCATATGGTTCCATAACTCTTGGGTTAGTTTCTGAGAGTAAGCTAACACTCATTTCCACAACCTTTTCGTTAAATTTCTTAAATTTTTTTGTTAAATATTCGCTTCCATATAAATGCTTTGCAGAATCGCGCTTTTTTGTTCTGCTTATATCTACGAGTATTTGTCTAAGCTTTGATTTATAAGCCAAATATAATTGACGTGCTACAATTACCCAAGCAACTAATATTGGAAGAATTATAATTGGGAAATACTCTAACCTATATCCATCAGGTGTTTTTAGTACAAGATTAAGAGCCAACAATATTAGTCCAGCTAATGTTATTGAAATTTGCATTACTACGCCAACTTTTGTTTGTACAGCCATTTTTTGACTACTTGGCAATGGTTGGTATAAAATATTAAAAGCAGGATCATCTAAACCTCTTCTTAGAATTCTTTCAACAGACTTATTTACAGTCATTAAAGCTAAAAAAGCAATTGTTAAAACGCCATATGTTAAACCAACAATTAAAGAAATTACAACAATTAAAGTAACTGTTATTGGCAAAATAGTTAATCCTAATTTAACTCCATATTTACTTAAAATCCTACTTGAGAAATAAGAAATAATCATTTCCCCAATTTTTAAGCCACCATAAACTAAGGCTAAATATTTTGAAAATGCAGCAGAATCGCTAAAAAGTTCTTTTTGTATTTTAACGCTCGATAAAAACCCGAAATCCACAACATAAATCGCAATCATTGAGAAAGTTGCAGATAAAAATATCAATCTAAAATATTTATCTTTAAATAAAGTTGAGAAGCTGGTCTCGTTTTTACTAACTTTCTTAATTACTTCTTTTTGCTCTGAAGCAACAAGCGTTTTGTACAATAGAAATAAAAAGAACATTGATGCGATTAAACCTAAATCGCCGATAAATAGTAAATCGTATGAGTGGTCTAAATAAGATAATAATACAGGTATTGCGAGATAACTTATAATAGAAGCAATTACAGCTCCCATATTCATTAATCCATAAAGTCTTTTTACTTGAATTAAATTTAAAAATTTAAGCGCTAATCCACCAGAAACTATTCCAACTAATGAAATAAATGGCCACGCCCAAATAAATACAAAAAAGCTTAAGTATTTTAAGTTAACTTGATTTAATGCTAGTCTTGATGCCAAAGCAATAACAAGCATAAAAACTACTGCTCCTAAGAATAATGTTTTACTATTTACTCTTTTTTGAAGAGATGAATATATTGAAGATGTTAGATAACCCGCTATTCCGGCAACAATATATGCAAATGGTAGTTGTTCGCTGCCATATTGTTCTAGAAAAACCGAGTTTGCAGGAACAAAATAAAATGCTATAAATAATCCTAAAAAAAATGAATGCAAAAACAGTAAAGTAAACTTAATTCCCTCTTCAGGTTTAAGATCAAATGATTTTACAAATAATTTACTGATTTTCATTTTTCCTTTTCTTCTATTATTAATATGATTATTCTTTTAGTTTCCTGACAAATTTATAATAAAGTTAAAAACTTTATCTTTTTTTTTAATTTTATTTCTTTTTGTCTAAATTTTTAAAATATGAATATACTTCTCTTTTTCTCTTATACTTCGAAATAAGTACTAAAACTGCAACACTAATTAAAAAAGTCAAAATTGCTACAATCAACAATATAATATCGTTATTCACAATATTTATCCCAATAATTGACGCAATTGCTTTTATAATATTTATAATTCCAATAATCATTGTAACCCACATTACAATTCCCATTAAAATATTTGAGAACCAATTATTAGTGTTTCCTTCGCCCATCAAAACAGGATCGTTAATCACATATATTAAAAAAACACTGATAAATGGCAGAATAAGTCCGTTTAAGGCTTGGGCAATAATAATAGCAGGTATTGGTTTTACTTCAGCCATTCCAAAAATCAATCCAACCATTAATACACCAAGATAAATTAATTTAAAATATAAGCCTTTAGGTTTCCATTTTTCACTTGACTTTTTATCAAATAAGCTTCGAGCTGTTATTGCCGATGCCAGTGGTGCAGTAATTGCTGAAGAAAATCCGGCAGCAAACATACCAAATCCAAAAATATATACTGCATAAGGTCCTATTTTATATGTAAGAGCCTGTGCTAATGCTTCATATGTAAAATCAGAAGTTATAATTGTTCCAACAGTCATTATTGCCATTGAAATAATACCACCTAGAATTACTGCAACAGAAACACCAATTCTCATATCTCTTATTGCCTGTTTCTTATCTAAAACACCTGAGCCTAAAAATAAATCATAAGGGACAACGGTTGTTCCAATAATTCCTAAAACTAAAAGTCCTGCTCCTGGAATATCCGGAATTGAAGGAATAAAGCTTCCTTTTAGTATTTCTGTAAACGATGGTTTTAACTGAATTGCAGTTGTAAAAAAAGCTATTCCCATTAAAAAAACTATTCCTCCCATTATTTTTGCAATAAGTTCAATCGACTTTAAGCTAAGCGCTAAAAATGCAAGAAGACCAATTGCGAAAACAAGAATTTGTTGAGGAATATCAAAAACTAATGCTAATCCTGCAATTGAGCCTAATATATTTCCTGCTTCATAAGCTGCTGAACCAATTATAATTGCACCAATAATAAGGGCTAAAATTAATGTTTTTGACGAACGACCTTCAAACTGTCTTGCAATAGCTTGACCTAAATTAAGTCCTGATTTTATAGTGATGCGAGCACTTGCTTCTTGAAGTAATAAACAAGCAAAAGTTGAAAAAACAAGTGCCCATAAAAGGTCGAACTGGAAATTAGCTCCGGCTTTAGTTGCTGTAGTAACTGTTCCAGGACCGATGAATGCAGCAGATACAATAGACCAAAATAATATGTTTGATATCTTAGATTTGAAAGACTTCATTAAATGAAAGGGTTCTTTTTTTATTTATATTTGTAAACCTATAAATTTTATTCATCTAAATATTCATCTATATAATTTACAATTTCATTAGGAGTAAGGTTTTTAGCTCTATTGCCTACTAAATATTTTTCTATTGTTGTAATAGGTTTTGTTCTATTAATCCAATCGCCTGATTTTACTTTTATAGGATTTGTTCTTCTCAAATAGAAAAAAGCAATTTCTCTATTTTTTTCTTCAAATTCAATTTCTTCCCCAACTTGATAAGGCCAAATTTTTATTGTGTTAATATCATAACCTGCCGGAAATTCTCCAGAAGTGCTTTCTAAATGATTAATTCGAAGCAAACAATAAAAATTAACGAGATAAAGTTCTCCAATTGTATGCGCACTTTTATCATTAAAATCAATATAAGCACTGCCAACTTCTGACTTCATTAATTGACCTTGCGTATAATACATTCCCTGAAATTGAGAGCCTTCCATATAAAAATCAAGCCTTCCGCCTTTACGTAAAGTGCCAAATACAAATAGTTTTATTTTGGCTTTTGTTAAGTTATCTATCATAGCTTTTTTATTTTATAATCTTCTTTTTGATAGCAAAAACGTTGCAATAAATAAGCCAAAACAGGTCATTTCAAAACAAATTTTTCATAAAAACACTTTTCCTGAAAAATGTGTATTTTACTGATATTCTATTAGTTACTCAACAGGTTGTTGGTATATATATATTTCGGGAGTTCTGTAATATGTATAAACAGAAATATAAGAAGGTAAATCGTAGAAAGGCCATTTAGACCTTTGAAAAACAAAGCTTTTTACACCAACCCAAGGTGCAGACATTGGATCAACAGAGACTGAAACATCAATAGTTATACCGGCAGTTTTAGCATTATTTATTTTTTTTAAACCCCATTTTCTTTTTACCATTCCGGCTCCTAATTTGACACTTATCATATCATTTTCGGCCATTAAATTTATATTTTTTATGCGATGAAATCCGGTTGGCGTATTTACTATATAAAAAGAATAATCAAAACCAACATTAAATTTATCTATTGTATATAAATTTAATGCTAAATCTACTCCATAATTCATTCCAGAGCCAAATGTATAGCCAATTGTAATTCTTGGCGAAATAAAAATATTTGTTGTACTTTGATTTTCTTGAGAAAATACTAAAGAACTTATTAATACAAACAAATATGATAGTATATGCTTATTTTTCACTTATAAATTTATTATTTAACTTTCTATAATTAATTTTTATCAGAAATATAAAAATTAGATTTATGATATTGGTTTTATCATATAAACGTAATAAAAACAATTTGAGTGCCAATACATATTTTTTTAATCTTTTTAATTAATTATAATTTAACAACGATGAAAATAAATTACCATACAATTAATAATCAATTATTTAAATCAATGCATTTTAATAATTTTTCAAATTAGAAACAAGTTATTTAAAGTCATTCTAAATAATTTATCTTATTTTTAGATCAAAAAAAATGAGCAGAATAATTATTTTTACAATATTATTGCTTTTTACATATTGTGGAAAATCACAAAATTCTGAGAAAAACGAAAAAGAAATGAAAACTCAAAATTATAAATACACAAATAATCTAATTAATGAAAGTAGTCCTTATTTGCTGCAACATGCACATAATCCGGTAAATTGGTATCCTTGGGGAGAAGAGGCATTGAAAAAAGCTGAACAGGAAAATAAACTTTTGCTTATAAGCATTGGATATGCTGCTTGCCATTGGTGTCATGTAATGGAAGAGCAATCGTTTGAAAATGAACAGATTGCAGAAATAATGAATAAATATTATGTGTGTATTAAAGTTGACAGAGAAGAGCGCCCTGATATTGACCAAATTTACATGAATGCTGTTCAAATAATTACCGGAAGAGGCGGCTGGCCTTTAAACTGTTTTGCTTTACCAAACGGAAAACCATTTTATGGCGGCACTTATTTTCAAGCAAATCAATGGATTCAAGTTTTACAAGGACTTCAAAATACTTTTGAAAGCGATAAAGAAAAAATAATTAAGGCTGCTGATGAAATAGCAAAAGGAATTGAACAATCGGATATTATTGATATTAAAACAGATAGCAGCGAATTTATAAAATCTGATTTAGACAAATCGATTATCCAATGGCAAAAACATTTCGATAATGAAGATGGCGGAAACAAAGGCGCTCCAAAATTTCCAATGCCAAATTCATTAGAATTTTTACTTAATTATTATTATTACTCTAATGACGAAAAAATAAAAAATCATGTTTTTTTAACATTAAATAAAATGGCAGAAGGCGGAATTTACGACCAAATTGATGGTGGATTTGCAAGATATTCGACAGACAACAAATGGTTTGCGCCTCATTTTGAAAAAATGCTTTATGATAATGGACAATTAATCAGCTTATATTCAATGGCTTACAAAATATCGAAAAATGAAAAATATAAGCGAATTGTTTATCAAACTATTGATTTTATTGAAAGAGAATTAAGTGCTAATGATGGCGGTTTTTATTCTTCGTTAGATGCTGACAGCCAAGGAGAAGAAGGAAAATTTTATGTGTGGACTAAAAAAGAAATTGAAACTGTTTTAAAAGAAGATTCTGAATTATTTTGCGAATATTACAAGGTAAAAGAAAACGGAAATTGGGAAAACGGAAATAACATTTTACACATTTCTGAAAAAACAGAAACTATTTTAAAAAAGCATCATTTAACTAAAGAAGAATTTGATAAAAAAACAGACATTTTAAATAGTAAACTACTAACATACAGAAACAAACGCATTAAACCGGAATTAGACGACAAAATTCTTACATCCTGGAACGCAATTATGCTGAAAGGATTTATTGATGCTTACAACACTTTTAATGAAGAAAAATTTTTAAGAAGAGCTATTCAAAATGCTGATTTTATTATAAAAAATATGTTAAAAGACGACTTTCGACTAGATAGAAATTATAAAAACCAAAACTCAAACATAAATGCTTTTTTAGATGATTATGCCTCTGTAATATCTTCTTTTTTAAAGCTTTATCAGGCAAATTTTGACGAAAAATATTTGATTTTAGCCGAAAATATTACAAAATATACAATTGAACACTTTTTCGACAATAAATCAGGCATGTTTTTTTATACTTCAGATATTGATAAAGCGCTAATTTCCAGAAAAATGGACATAAGCGATAATGTAATTCCTGCTTCAAATTCTGAAATGGCAAAAAACTTATTTTATTTAGGAAAAATATTCTATAACGATGATTATCTTAAAAAAAGCGAACAAATGCTTTTTAATGTTAAATCAAGCATTTACGAAAACCCGAATTATTTTTCAAATTGGGCTATTTTGCTCTCTCATTATATCTATCCGGTTAATGAAATTGCTTTAATTGGTGAAAATGCTCAAAATTTCAGAACTGAACTTTCGTCATATTTTTATCCTAATACAATTATTGCAGGAAGCATACATAAAAGTGAAATTCCTTTGTTAAAAGATAGATTTGTCGAAAACGAAACAAAAATTTATGTCTGTAAAGATAAAGTTTGTAAATTGCCTGTTGACAATGTTAATGATGCTTTAATATTGATTAAACAATAAAATAAAACCGCTATAAACTTAATTGATTATTTACCATTCTAAAATTATATTGTTGTATAAAAGCCTTTATTAATTTTTCCATTTCTTGCTGAATATCAGGACTTTTACCTGATATATTATCGTTTAATAATGGATCTTTTTCGTAATTGTAAAATCCAACAACTTTATCATCTCTGAATTGGAGAACATAATCGCCTTTTATTATTTGATATGTATTATTGTTATAATTTACCGCAAAATGATTTGGAATGCTATCGTTAACATCAAAGCCAAAAGAAACATAATCTTTATCATAATTCAAATAGCTTAAAATTGTTGGCATAATATCCATTTGCTGTACAACTATTGAATCAAAACCAATTAATTTTTCATCGTTTGGATTAAAAATTATAATAGGAACTGCAAAATTTCCGATACTGGTTTTATAAACATCGTGCCAAGCATGATTTGAATGATCGGCAGTTAAAACAAAAATAGTGTTTTTATACCAAGGCATTTTCGATGCCGTTTCAAAAAACTTTTTTAAAGCCATATCGGTATATTGCATTGGAATATGAAATCCAAGAGTTCCTTCGCGAAATTTACCTTCGTATCTTTTCGGTATTTTAAATGGATGGT
>JAFGWC010000035.1 GCA_016937695.1 Bacteroidales bacterium | reverse complement strand
TACTTTTCATGTAGTATCAATATTTAAAGAGATTGGAGTAACAGCTGATCAAGCTGTAAAAATATTTTTTCCAATATCTGTTATTTCTGTAGTTTCAAGATTTGTAGCCAGCTATTTAAGCGATAGAATAAATGTTAAATTCATTTATATTGGTTATATAATTTCTTTGATTCTAGCATCCCTTTCTTTAATGACCTTATCCTTTGATTTTGTAAGAATTCTATTAATAATATCTTTCGGGATTGGCGGTGGCCTTTTTGGAATGTTAAATATTGTAACTTGGCCAAAACTATATGGAAGAAAACACTATGGAGCTATTAGTGGCTTTGCTATGGCAATCATCGTAGCTTCTAGTGCAATTGGTCCTTGGCTTTTTAGTTTATCAAAGAAATTTACAACATCTTATAGTGCTGCAGGGTTGTTTGGAATTGTTTTATCATCAATATTTTTTATATTTATCATTAGATCTAACTGGAGTGTTGAATCAGAATAATTCTTAATTATCTATTTTAACATTTTACTGAATTTAATTTTATAAGATTAAGAATTTAATTTATTCTTTGTATTATTTATTTATCTCATGTTAAGATAAATTATAAATAATTATGAGAATACTAAATATTAATAAAAACAGTAAACAATCAAGAAAAAAGTACTTTTTATCCTTCGAGGGTGTAAAAACAGAAGTTCAATATTTTCAAGGGATAATTAATAATAAAGAATTTTTAAATATTAGAGATGATATTGAGATTATTTTGCTTTTAAGAAATCATTCCTATTTGGGGTGGAGTAATCCTTTAAAAGTGTTTAATAGGACTAAGTTTTGTATTGATAATTTATCTAGGAATGAGAGAAATGTTTCTTCATTAATTAGTTCTATTGTTGAATATAGTTTTTATAATTCTCCCTTATTATCTAAGAGGGAAGATGCTTCATTATTATATGATGAATTAATATATCATATGGATATTCTTTTTAATTTAAAAAAGGAAGATAACATAAATTTTAATGATCATATTGCTTATGATTTATCTTCTTTTATTAGTCATTTTATTAAAAACAGATTTTCTCTTAATGAAATTGATACATTTATAAATAATCAATTTACTCCTTTTAATCCTAATAAAGATAAAGTTTGTTTAATTGTTGATAGGGATAAAAGAAGTGTTACAGATAAACAATATGAGCTTTTAGTTAATAAGTGTTTTAATAATAAATATGAATTATTTGTTTCCAATCCATGTTTCGAATTTTGGCTTTTATTACATTTTAATGAGGTTTTTGATATAGATAGAGAAATATTAACAGATAATCCAAAAATTGAAATGGAAAATGATTCAATTAATTTTACAGAATATCAATTAAAAAAAATATTACCCAATTTTGAAAAGAATAATATTTGTTTTAATGATTTAATACGAAAAATCCCAATGGCAATTAAAAATGAGAATAAATTTACACAAGATATAACTCAATTAAAATCTTATTTAGGTAGTAATGTAGGCCTTTTAGTTAAAGAATTAATTAAAGATTAGTATAGGGATATGCTTTTGTAATTGTTTAATTTATTAAATATAAAATAGTAAAATAAGAAATACTTCTTTCTAGTTTTTGATTAATTATTTGTAACTCGCTATTAAGGTGTTCAATTTCTTTGTATAAGATATCTGTTTTATTACCATATCCTTGAGTAATTTCTAAGTTTAGGTTTTTAATTTTGTTTTCAATAATTAAAGAATTCTGTTCTTGATATTCAATTTTTTGGTTCATATATTCAATTATTGCTAGATTTTCCATAATTGTTTGAGTAATTTGGTTTTTTGAAATGAGAATATCTTGATTGATATTTTCATTATTTAACTTTTCTCTTTTTATTTCATTTAACTTTATTCCGCCGTCCCAAATTGTTGATTTGATCGCTAGAGTAACATTTATTCCTGCTTGATTTTGTGTATAATAACCTCTTTCAATTAATGGAAATCTTGGTCCACTATAACTAGCTTCAACTTGAAGTGCAAAATCTGGTTTCCAATAGATATCGTTTTTAGCAATAGATAATTCTTTTTCTTTAATATTTTTTAAAATAGATAATAGTTGAATATTATCATTTGATGCAGCTGTTGCTAATTTAATTAATTGTTCACTTTTCTCATTGTTTATTTCTTCTAGTTTTTTTTCATCAAAGATATATTCAATGTCATCACTTTCTATTGTTGTATCATTAACTAATTCTCTTATTTTAGTTAATTGAGTTTTTTCTTGTTTTTCTAATTCAGCTATTGCTAAATCAATTTCTTTTGATTTTATTTGTGCTTCTAATAAATCAATTTCTAGTACAAAGTCATTTTTAAAGGATTGATTTATTATATCTAAAAGTTTATTTGATATTTGAATTTGTATAAAAAGATTTTCTTTCATTTCTTTAATAAAAAAAAGTGTTGATTCTCTTATCTCTAATTCATTTATAAGTTGTTTATATTTTATATTTGCTTGTTTATTTTTAAGTGTATAAAGGCTCTCGTAAATTTCAATAGATTTATTTATTTTATTCCAAGTATAAAGAGGTTGGGTAAGAACTATTTTAAAATTATATTGTGTGTTTTCCATACCTTTATACACAGTTAAAGGGCCATCTAAACCGATAGCAGAAAGTGGGGTGAGAGTGCCAGAGGTGCCACTCTCTCCACTAAGATAGTCATCTGGATTAACAACAATTTTTCCAACTGGTGGATTACTCATATATGTAGATGTGATTAGAAAATCAATTGTTGGTTGTTTTTTTGCTTTTGCATCTTTTAGATCAAGATTTGAAATTGAAATATCATTTTTATATTTAATTAATGAAGGATTATTTATTAGTATCTTTTTTGCTAATTCTTCATGAGTTAATGCAAAAAGCGGAATAATATTAATAAATAGTAAAATTAAAAATATAAAAAGCTTCTTTTCTTTCATATATTATTCCCTTTAATTTGAATAGTTTGTTAATGTATCTACATATACATAAACAGAATCGGTTGCGTTGTTCTTAACTGTTATTAAATTCATATAATCATTGGTATCTATATTTGAATTTGGCTCTTGCCTAATTTTATTTACAATAACTTTAAATTGTTGAGTTAAAAATTTAGAACTACTTAGATATTGGTTGAAACTAGCAATTGTATTTTGATTATATGTTGTTGAAAAGTATCCATTTTCTATATTTGAAGGGTTATAAACATCAGTTGAATTAATATATTTTGAATGAGTAGGATTTGATAATTTAATAGCATCTTCTTCATTAAAAACATTATTTATTTCAGCAATTATCCAAACATCATGATAATTATCACTTATATCGTCATTCTCTATAAATCTTCCCTCAATTTTCAAAGGACTAATATATTGATAATCTTTAATATATAATTTTAAATTATTGTTATTTGCTTTTGTAAGTGTAAATTGCTCTTTATATCTATCTGTATCTGATGTGCCAACAGTGTATCTCAATGTTGGATCAATATTATTTGGATCATTACTGGTTAATCTATATCTAACTTCATCTCTTTTATCAATTAATTCAACTTCTATTGGTGTTGATATATTATTATTTACTCTATTTATTTCTATATTATATATTTCATCATTTGGAATTGTTGAAAAGCTTTCACTAATATCTTCTATTCCATTATTATAAGTTAAATTAATTTGAGGATTCACTTCTCGTAAGCTTATTTC
>JAFGWC010000154.1 GCA_016937695.1 Bacteroidales bacterium | reverse complement strand
TTTATAAATAAAATAGCTGAAATAAAATCTACAATTCCTATTCCTGAATGGATTGGCTCAAACTCGTGGGTTTTAGCGCCACAAAAAACAGAATCCGGAAAAGTATTTTTTGCTAACGATACACATATTGGATATGCTCAACCATCGGTTTGGTACGAAGCACATATTGAATTTCCAGGCTTTAAGCTTTATGGAAACCACATTGCCGGAATTCCGTTTGCATTATTAGGGCACAACCAAAACACTGCTTGGGGAATGACAATGTTTGAAAACGATGACACTGACTTATTTCGAGAAAAATTAAATCCTGAAAATGAAAATCAAGTTTGGTTTAAAGACCATTGGGAAGATTTAAAAATAGAAAACAAAAAAATAAAAGTAAAAGGCGGTCAAATTGTTGATTTTCAACTAAAAATAAGCCGACATGGACCAATAATGAACCAAACATTATCAAAACTTGATACAACAGAAGCGCCAATTGCTGTTTGGTGGACATATACTCAAGTAAAATCAGATTTATTTAAAGCATTATACAGTTTGGATTATTCAAAAAATATTGATGATGCAAGAAAAGCAGTAAGCTTAATACATGCACCCGGCCTAAACATAATGTATGGCGATAAAGACGGAAATATTGCTTGGTGGGCAGCAGCTAAATTAGTTAAACGAGCCGAACATATTAATCCAAAATTAATTTTAGATGGCTCAAGCGGAAACGATGAATATTTAGGTTTTTACGATTTTACAGATAATCCACAATCAGAAAATCCACCTTGCGGATACGTATATTCTGCTAATAATCAACCAGATACAATTGCCGGCATTTTATATCCGGGATATTATGCTCCTGAAAACAGAGCCAAAAGAATTAATCAGCTTTTAAATAACGATAATAAATGGAATATCGATAAAATGAAAGTTATGATTACTGATGCCGTTTCATCTGTGCATCCGGATGTTGTTAAAACGCTTTTTTCAAGAATTAATAAAGAAAATATTGAGAAAAAATCTGGAAATTACCAAAAAGCTTATGAATTACTCGAAAAATGGGATGGAAATCATTTAAAAACAGATATTGCTCCAACAATTTATTACAAGCTGTTATACAATGTTTTACATAATACTTTTGCTGATGAAATTGGTGAAAATGATTTTAACTATCTTGTTTCTTCTCACTTAATGGAAAAAACATATCCAAGTTTATTTAAAAATGAAAATTCGCCTTGGTGGGATAATATTGAAACAGAAAATAAAGAAATAAGTGCTGAAATTATTGAGAATGCTTTTATTTCCAGTATTGACGAACTTGAAAAACAATTAGGTGAAAATATTAATGAATGGAAATGGGAAAAAGTTCATACAATTGAACACGTTCACCCGATTGGAAGAAAAGCACCTTTTGATAAGATTTTTAATGTTGGCCCATTCAATGTAAAAGGCGGAAACCAAGTAATTAACAATTTAGATTTTCATTTAGACGGCGATGGAACTTATGAAGCATCTTATGGTCCGGCAATACGTATATTACTGGATTTCAGTGACATAGAGAACTCAATAAGTGTTTTACCAACAGGCGAATCAGGCCGTTTTATGAGTAAACATTACGATGACCAAACAGAAATGTATAACGAAGGAATATTCAGAAAACAAATGATGAATAAAGAAGAAATCTTAAGTAAAAAAGAAGGAACTTTAGTTTTAAAGCCTGTTAGCCAATAAGATTATAAAAACTCAAAGGTGAAATTTAGATACTTTAATCAATATTAGTTTTTTTGAATTAAAGGAAAAGCAGAAAAGTTTTTAAAGAAGGTAAATTAATAATTTACCTTCTTTGTGGAGCTGCGGGGAGTCGAACCCCGGTCCAAACAAGCATCCAAAGTGCTTTCTACATGCTTATCTTTTTATTAGTTTTCGAAATTAGAGTGGGAAAAAGCACCCGATCTAATCCTTAGCTTTTTAAGTTTTGCTCAAACATCAAAGCTCTGTCTGAACTATCTCAAATTTAACTGCACCTGGGAATCGAACCGGTATTGAGCAAACCATCCGCCAGATGTCCCGTCCTGTACATTCCGTGCAGGATTAAGCTTAAATCACTGAGTGAAAATTAAGCAGCAAGAGCGTAGTTATTTTCGCCAATTAATAGTTTTGCACTATATTTTTACGGGATAATGTACTTTGCCCGACATGCTTACAATCCAAATTACTCACTGTCAAATCCATGTCAGCCCCAATTTTGGACTGCAAATATACTAAAAAAACAGTACTAGGAGTATCTTAAACTTATATTATTTGATAATTAATTGTTAAAAAATGATAAATAACATCTTTTAACAATCTTAAAAAAGTTTTCAGTACATTTGTTGTCTTAAAATAAAAACCTATTGAATCGTTTTTTATCATGAAAAAAATTAAAGTTGGAATATTAAAGGAAACCAAAACACCGCCTGACAGAAGAGTTGCTATTCCGCCAAAACAAGGCATTGATTTATTAAATAAATTCTCTAATGTTGATTTATTTATTCAACCAAGCGAACTTAGAGCATATAAAGATGAAGAATACAAAGAACTTAATCTTTATATGAAAGATGATTTAAGCGATTGTGATATTCTTATTGGTGTTAAAGAAGTGGAAATTAGTGAGTTAATCTCAAATAAAACTTATCTGTTTTTTTCGCATACAGCAAAAAAACAAAGCTACAACCGAGAATTATTAAGAGAAATACTAAATAAAAAAATCAGATTAATCGATTATGAGTATTTAACTGATATTCAAAATATTAGGCTTGTTGCTTTTGGACGTTTGGCAGGAATTGTAGGAACATATAATGCACTTTTAGGCTACGGAATACGTTCAGGAAAATATTCATTAAAAAGAGCTCACGAATGCCACGATATGGATGAATTTTTTAAAGAATTATCCAAAGTTAATTTACCAAACATCAAAATTTTAATTACAGGAGGTGGTAGAGTTTCTCACGGCGCTATGGAAGTTTTAGATTATATCAAAATTGAAAAAGTAAGTCCACAGGATTTTTTAAGAAATAATTTTGAAGCTCCTGTTTACTCTCAAATTGATCCTTGGCATTATACAAAAAGGAAAGATGGAGAAGATTTCGATTTAAGACATTTTTTTAAACATCCTTACGAATACGAATCAAAATTTCTACCTTATACAAAAGTTACAGATATGCTTGTTGCTTGTCATTTTTGGGATCCACGTTCGCCTAGATTTATGACAAAAGATGAAATGAAAGCAAAAGATTTTAAAATTTCATTAATTGCTGATGTTAGTTGCGATGTTGACGGACCAATTCCTTCAACTTTAAGAGCTTCTACAATTGAAAACCCTTTTTATGGATATAATCCAAAAACAAAAAAAGAAGACGATGCTTTTAACAAAAGTAATATTACTATAATGGCTGTTGATAATTTACCGGGCGAAGCACCAAGAAATGCGTCTATCGACTTTGGTAAAGACCTGATAGAAAATGTATTACCTTCTCTTTTCATTGAAGACACAGATGATATTATTAAAAGAGCAACTATTACTGATTTTGATGGAAAATTGACAGAAAAATTTGCTTATCTTCAAGATTTTGTTGATGGAAAGGAATAATACAAAAAATATTATCGATAATTTAAAAAATAAGAGCTCTTTCAAATAAGAGCTCTTATTTTTTTTGTAAATTTGTTAACAAGTAGATTTATATTTGCCTAGAATAAATTAATAGTTTACAATCATTTTAAAATTATATTTATCTGATATTTAGCCTATTATTTAAACATCTTTAATTAATAAATTAATATTTTTAATTATGTTTCTAAAAAAGATATTTTTTGTCTCCGCATTTGTAATTTATGCCAACTTATTTACTTATTCTCAAGATAATTCGTGGGCATTGGTAATGTCAAAAAACACAGGACACACATCATCCATTTGGCGAACAAGAACTTATTTTCCTGAACAAGAAATAAAAGAACATTGGGATAAAGGATATTACATCACAAATTTAACATATAATAAAGGACTGTGGGCTTTAGTAATGGCAAAAGGAACTAATTACACAGAACAAATGTGGAGAACAAGAGCTTATTTTCCTGAACAAGAAATAAAAGAATATTGGGACAAAGGCTATTATATAACAAAACTAACATATGGAAATGGTTTATGGGCATTAGTTATGTCAAAAGGAGTTAGCTTTACTGCTCAAATATGGCGAACAAGAACTTATTTTCCTGAAGCTGAAATAAAAGAGAATTGGAATAATGGATATTATATCTCAAATTTAGTTTACGGCGAAGGAAAATGGGCTTTGGTTATGTCAAAAGGAACAGGTTTTACAGACCAAATATGGCGAACAAGAACATATTTTCCTGAATCAGAAATTAAAGAATATTGGGACAAAGAATACTATATTACAAGTATGGCGTATAAAGAAGGACAGTGGACAGTTGTTATGTCAAAAGGCACAGGATTTACATCACAAATTTGGAGAACAAGAACCGAATATCCTGAAAAAGAAATTAAAGAATATTGTGACAAAGAATTTTATATAACAGAATTTACAAGTGGATATTATAACAACCAACAACCTGTAATTGAGGAACATAACGAACCTCCTTTGATAACAATTTCAGAACCATATTTAGATAGAGGTTTTAAAATTGTGAACGAAAAACAAATAAAAATATCGGGAAATGCAAAAGATAATGATGGCATTTCTGAAGTTGTTATTAATAATGTAAGAGCAAATGTTGATTTAGATGGAAATTTTTATGCGTATGTTGTTTTAAATGAAGGAGATAATATAATTGAAGTTAAGGCCATTGATAAAAAATTTGCTGCGTCAACAAAAAGCTTTACTATTAATAATAAACCAAAAGTTAATCAAGAACCAATAAAATATACCGGAAAACGCTTAGCTTTAGTTATAGGAAATTCAAATTACTTACATGGCGGAAAATTGTTAAATCCTGTAAATGACTCTAAATCAATGAAATTGATATTAGAAAGCTTAGGATTTACTGTATTGTCGTGCGAAAATTGCAATCAAAAAGAAATGAAAGTAATTATTGATGAGTTTGGCGAAAAGCTTGAAAATTACGATGTCGGATTATTTTTTTATGCAGGGCATGGTGTTCAATTAAACGGATATAATTATTTAATTCCGATTGATGCAAAATTAGAAAATGAAAAAGACGTTGAATATGATTGTGTTCAAGCCGGACGTGTATTAGCAAAAATGGAAAGTGCAAAATCCAAAACAAATTTAATAATACTTGATGCTTGTCGCGATAATCCTTTTGAAAGAAGTTGGACAAGAGGACAAAGTGCTAAAGGACTTGCATTTATGAATGCGCCTTCGGGTTCGTTAATTGCATATGCAACTTCGCCCGGGAATACTGCTTCAGACGGAAAAGGCTCAAACGGATTATACACTTCTGCTATTCTAGATTTGATTAAACAACCAAATATTAAAATTGAAGAGCTTTTTAAAAAAGTTAGAATTAGAGTTATTGAAGAATCAGGCGGAAAGCAAACTCCTTGGGAATCAACTTCTTTAACAGGTGATTTTTATTTTACTAAAGAAAATTAGCTCAAAATTAAAAAAAGCCGATTCAAAAATCGACTTTACACATTTTTTTGGATAATGTCAATAAAAGATAAAACGGTCAACTTTATTTTGGCATCGACATTCAGTAACCTAAAACTTGAAAGCTGCAACACGAAAACTATTTTCAAATTTTCTATATAAAAGGCTGTAAATCATTTGTTTTATTATTAAATTTGTAATAGGTTTAACTATGTATGGTTAATAATACTATTAATGTTATATTAACACGAAAAAAATAACATTTATGCTGAGATTTATAATTTTTTTATGTGCTTTATTAAGTTTTACACAGGCTTTTGCACAAATAGACAGGGATACTATTAAAAACAACAATAAACAAAATGCTGAT
This sequence comes from Bacteroidales bacterium, assembly GCA_016937695.1. Taxonomy (GTDB): domain Bacteria; phylum Bacteroidota; class Bacteroidia; order Bacteroidales; family NBLH01; genus NBLH01. The sequence continues at coordinate 2,500 of JAFGWC010000154.1, read as the reverse complement.
TTTATTATTGAAAATGATACAAATGTTGTTGTTTCAGATTCTACTAAAATAATAAACCTGTTTACTTTGGATTCTATAGCTCAAAGGCAAAAATTTATTAACGATTCGTTAATTGCCAGAGCAGAATTTGTTAAAGATTCGTTATACCACAGAAAACTTATTTTAGATTCTGTTTCTTTTTTAAAAAAAGAACTTCCAAAACTTATAGAGGCTTCAATAAAATCGGTAAACGAAGAAATTATAATTTATACAGACAGGCTTGAAATTATTGGCGATTCAACACTTAGTGATTTTACATACAGAGTTTTATCGCAAAAAGCAGAAGAACCATATGCGCCATGGCGAACTTCAATTAAGCTATCCGGGAATTTATTTAAGATAAAAATAGATACTGTATATAAAAAAATTATATCTGTGCGTTCGCCAGAAGTAAATAGTTCTTTTAATTATAATTTTGATAAAAGAATAGTTGTAATAAACGGACAAAGTACTATTATTAAAAAACGAAACCAAAATTATTATAAATATCCTATTGATTCTGTGTCTTTTGACTTGCAAGGAAGAGTAATGAAAGTAAAAAAATATGTACACTATTTTTATGCAACAAGTAATTATAAAAAAGGTGCTTCATTGGCTGTTGATATTGTGCAAATTAAAGAATTTGAATATTTTTCGGATGGAGTACTGTCAAATTACCGTTTGCTTAATTACTGCGACCGATGGGGCGAAAAGGATATTAATGAAGAGTGTTATAAAGTTAGTTATTCTATAAACAGGCAGGATAGAAAATTTACAGTAGTGAAAAAAAGTGAACCAGAGAGCGTTTATTCTGATGGGAATTTCATTTTTGAATTTGATAATAATTTTGATCTAAAAATAATGGAATTTACTAATGTTAGTAAAAGCTTAAGCACTAAATTTTATGTAGAGCTTAACGATGACAGAAACGTTAGTCGTTATTTATATGAAAAAAACGGGAAAATTGACCGAACAATTATGTTAAACTATAATAATGATCCAAAAGCAAAATATAAAGTAGAAGCAATTGAATCGCATTTTGAAGAAGACAGAATTAGTTATACTCAGATAAATCTTACAACAGGTAAAAAACGAACAAGAAACAGACAAACACTAAAATGGAATCCTTGGGAGTAATTTTTATGCAAGCTGCTAATATAGTCAAAGTATATTTGAACTATATTAGCTGTTTTGGATACTCCTTATTAGAATAATATTATTGCCTTTATTTTCATTTCGTTTGGTAATGTATTAATCTGTGGTGCTTCGTAATTGTATTTTTCGTCCTTAATAGTTGAAATATCCATTAGAAATCCACCATCAAATTTATCAGAAATTATAAATAAGCCATCATCATTATTAAAATCCGCTGATTTCAGTTTAGACTTTTCTTTAAGTTCCTTTACTGTCATACCTACTGAAATTCCATCAACAGTTTTGATTAATGGATTCTTTAACACTATTCTAAAAACTTTATCTTGGGTTTGATTATCATGACCGGAACTAAAACTAAATAGAACTGTTTTTTTAGATTCGTCTTTATAAACAATATAATCAAATTTTTTTTTCTTGTCTTCAAAAACAAGAATTTCAGTTTTTTTAACATAATATTTCCTTTCTGCATATTTAATTGCAGATTTTAAAGGCATTCCAATCTTCAATCTTTTAATAGACTCATAATCCTTTAACTGTAAATTTGTCAATTTATTAGAACAATTAGAAAGGGATAATGCAATTATAGATAAGAATATTAGTCTTTTCATTTTAAGTAAATGTTTAATTTGCATATAGGGCAACAACAATAATTACACAAATGCTATTTTGTTTTTATTTTCGTTATTGACGATATATTTTTTTTTATATTTTAATATTGGTATAAAAATAGATAATATTTTAATTATACGGCAAATTAAATATTTTCTATAGCATGATAATTTGAAAATCAGTGTGAGAGGAGCACTGCTAGTAATTTGACAGTTAGCGGATTACTTGGTTAGAAGCTGAGCTTTATTCTATTAATTAGAATTATTATTCAGATCTTGTATTTACCAAATGACGTTTTAATAAGGTTGTATAAATTGGTTTATTTCCAAATAGTGCTGTAAATACTGATGCTATAACAGTGGAGACTATCAAAGGTAATATTAACTTAAAGTTTGATGTCATTTCAACTGCAAGCACTAATCCTGTAAGAGGTACTCTAACAGTTGAAGCAAAAATGCCGGCCATCCCCGCAACGGCAAAAATAATCGGATGTGAAATTAAATCCGGAAAAAAGTGTTGCATAATAATTCCAAAAAACATACCTAAGATAACACCAAGTGTAAGCATGGGCGCAAAAATACCTCCAGAGACACCTGTACTGTAACTATAAATTGACAAGAGCATTCTTATAATAAACAAGGGCAATAAAAAACATAAAGAAAATGAAAGGTCGAGTACTTCAGTAATTGTATTGTATCCGCCTCCAATCATTTCAAGA
>JAFGWC010000153.1 GCA_016937695.1 Bacteroidales bacterium | reverse complement strand
TTTTATTTCTGATTTGTTTTGAACAGATAAAGTATTGTTTATTAGCGAATTATATGTTCTGTCTGTTTCAACTAACTGTAAAAAATCAGCACCAAGATATTCCGGAATATACGAATTAAAAAAATCTTCTTTAAAATCTGCATTTTTACCCTCAAATTTTCTGTCAAAATCTTCTTTTTTAATTCTTGGGTCAATTAAATGAATTGCTCTAAATAATTCTTCTTTTAATTTATCATCAATAAAAGAAAAATTAATTTGCTTATTTTCAGAGATTTCTCGTTTTGTTAATCCAAAACTTGTAGCAAATAACTCTTCAATAAAATTAGATGGGCGAGTAGGTAATCCTCTTAAAATGAGATTGTTGATGACTTTAATTTCAGGCGATAAAGCCAATGATTTATATGTTAAATCATCATTTGTATCTATATCAAAATGACATAATTGAAATACAATTTTTTCAACTCTTTTCCTTTCCGTTTGATTTAAAAACAAATCTAAGATGCCACTTAAAAAATATCCTGCCTGAAATTGTTTCATTATTTTCTAAAAACTTATAAATCCGTAAACAAAAGTAAAGAATAATTTACAAATAATCAAAAAATATAGATATTTTTAATCTATAATTTTATAAATCATCTCTAAATTGTAAAAATATACAAATAAATTTAAAGTTTACTGAATATCTTGTATATTTATTTTATTATCTAAAACAGTGTTCTAAATGGCAATTAAAAATTATAAATTATAACATATAAATTACATTTTATTTACAAATTTAGATTTAAATTTTCTAATTGTTATTATACATGAATATTCCACACAAATCATTCATTTTAAACACATTACATTTAACACAACAAAATTTGTATTTACAAATTGTCAATTTTAACATTTATGATTTGTAAAAATGAAATGAAAAAATAACTTTGTGCTTGAAAACAAAACTTTATGAAAAATGAAAAAACTATTATTAATTACTCTTTTAGCATCTTTGATAATTTCATGTAATCAAAGCCCAAAATCTATTTCAAGTTTTGAAATATTAGGTAAAATTAGTGGCTATGATTCTGGAATGGTTTTTCTGAAAAAAAGAAGTGCCGGCGATTGGATTATTATTGATTCTGTTAATTCTAAAAACGGGGAATTTAAATTAGCAGGAAACTTAAATTCACCTGAAATGCTTTATCTTGTTTTTGGAAACGAAAGAATGATGAGTAAACTTTTTACCGAAAACTCAAAAATTACTTTTTATGCAAACATCGACAGTTTATCAACTCCTATAATTACGGGTTCTAAATCTAACGATGAATTCACTCAATATTTTGCAGAAATCAAAGTGTTTGAAAACAAAATCAGCGATTTATACAAACAATATACCGAAGCAGAAAAAGACGGTAATAAAGATTTAATTAAAGAGATTGAAGAAAGTTATGAAAAGCTTTACGACGAGCAAATTAATTTTGTGAAAAACTACGTATCTACACATACTAAATCGTTTATTACTCCTTATGTAATTGCACGCGAACTGTCTTATAGTCTTGAAGTTAACGAACTTGACTCGTTGTTAAACAAATTAGATAAATCGCTTGATTCATCAATTTATGTAGTTGATATGAAAGACCGAGTTAGTATTTTAAGAAAAGTTGAAGTTGGCAAACAAGCTCCTGATTTTACTTTAAATGATACTTTAGGAAATCCAATTTCATTATCATCATTTAAAGGTAAATATTTATTAATAGATTTTTGGGCAGCATGGTGTCGTCCTTGCAGAGCTGAAAATCCGAATAATGTAATATTATATGAAAAATATAAAGATAAAGGATTTGAAATTTTAGGAGTTTCTTTTGATGAAACAAGGGAAGCTTGGGTGAAAGCAATTAAAACTGACGGTTTAAAATGGGCTCAAATTTCTGATTTAAAAGGTTGGAAATCAGAAGCCGGAAAGCTTTATGGAGTAAGTTCAATTCCACACACAGTTCTTTTAGATAAAGAAGGTGTAATTATTGCAAAAAATTTGAGAGGCGAAGATTTGAATGAGGAAATAGCTAAACTTTTAGATTAAACTTTAATTTTATATCATAAAAAAATGGTATAATGATTGCTTATATTCAAAAGTAATATTTATAAAAATCTATTAACCAGTTATTGCCTAAACCTAGAGATGCTGCTTGTTTTATAACATTACAGCATCTCTTTTTTTATAAAGCAATATATAATTAGCTTATCTTCAAGCAGTTATTAGATTTTCAGATAAAATTTTTAATTTTTAAAAATAAGCTGTTTATTTTCTACATCAATAATTATTTCAGAACTTTTATTTACAGTTCCTGCTAGTATTTGTTTTGAAAGTTCGTTTAAAACATACTTTTGAATAACTCTTTTTATCGGACGAGCACCAAACTGTGGATTAAATCCTTTTTCACTTATCCAATTTATTGCATTTTCAGTAATTTCAAGATTAAATTCTCTGTCAGAAAGCATTTTTTTAATTCCATTAAACTGAATTCTTACAATATCTTTAATGTTAGATGCTGTAAGTGGCGTAAACATTATAGTTTCATCAATTCTATTTAAAAATTCTGGACGAATAGTTTTTTTCAATAAATCAAAAACTTTGTTTTTTGTTTCTTCAATAATAATTTCTTTATTTTCATTATTTATAATTTCAAACGATTCCTGAATTATATGCGAACCAATATTGGATGTCATTATAATAATTGTGTTTTTAAAATTCACAATTCGTCCTTTATTATCTGTAAGTCGCCCATCATCAAGCACTTGCAACAAAATATTAAAAACATCCGAATGTGCTTTTTCAATTTCATCAAGCAAAACAACTGAATAAGGTTTTCGCCTAACAGCTTCGGTTAATTGTCCGCCTTCATCGTATCCGACATATCCGGGAGGCGCACCAATAAGTCTCGAAACAGAATATCTTTCCTGATATTCCGACATATCAATTCTGGTCATCATTTGCTCATTGTCGAATAAAAACTCGGCTAAGGCCTTGGCCAATTCTGTTTTCCCAACTCCGGTTGTTCCCAAAAAAATAAACGAACCAATTGGTCGCTTTGGATCTTGCATTCCTGCTCTGCTCCTTCTTACTGCATCAGAAATAGCAGAAATAGCTTCATCTTGACCAACAACTCTTTTATGTAGCTGATTTTCAAGCGATAATAATTTTTCTAATTCGCTTTCAAGCATTTTACTTACGGGAATTCCTGTCCATTTTGCAACAAGTTCAGCAATATCTTCAGCAGAAACCTCTTCCTTTATCAAACTCGATTTTGATTGCATTTCAAGAAGCTTCTTCTTATTTTCCTCAACAACTTTTTCAGCTTCTTTAATTTTACCATATCTTAATTCAGCAACTTTAGCCAAATTTCCTTCTCTTTCTTCTCTTTCAGCTTCAATTTTATAATCTTCAATTTTTTGTTTCGATTTTTGTAATTTGTCTATTATTTCCTTTTCAGATTTCCATTTTGCTAAAAATTCATTCAAAACTTCCTGTAAATCAGCAATTTCCTTATTTATTATTTCAAGTCTTTCTTTATTTTTTTCTCTTTTAACAGCTTCACGTTCAATTTCAAGATGTTTTATTTTTCTTTGAATTTCATCAATTTCTTCAGGAACAGAATTCATCTCTAATCGAAGTTTAGCAGCAGCTTCATCGATTAAATCAATAGCTTTATCAGGCAAAAATCTATCTGAAATATATCTTTGCGATAATTCAACCGCAGCAATAATTGCCTCATCTTTAATTCGTACTTTATGATGATTTTCATATTTTTCTTTTAATCCTCTTAAAATTGCAATTGCGCTATGTCTATCAGGCTCATCTACTTTCACAATTTGAAATCTTCTTTCCAAAGCTTTATCTTTTTCAAAATATTTCTGATATTCACCTAAAGTAGTCGCACCAATAGCTCTTAAATCGCCTCTGGCAAGCGCAGGTTTAAGTATATTTGCTGCATCCATTGCTCCTTCACCCTTTCCTGCACCAACCAATGTATGAATTTCATCAATAAATAAAACAACTTCGCCATTTGAAGCCAATACTTCTTTTACAACAGATTTTAATCTTTCCTCAAATTCGCCTTTGTATTTAGCTCCTGCAATTAATGCTCCCATATCTAAAGAAAATATTTGTTTCGATTTTAAATTTTCTGGAACATCTCCGTTAATAATTCTATTTGCAAGTCCCTCAGCAATAGCTGTTTTACCAACTCCAGGCTCACCAATTAAAACAGGATTATTTTTTGTTCTTCGCGATAAAATTTGAAGTATTCTTCTAATTTCATCATCTCGTCCAATAACCGGATCAAGTTTTCCACTTCTTGCTCTTTCATTCAAATTAACCGCATACTTTTCTAATGCATTATAAGTATCTTCAGCACTTTGACTGTTTACTTTACTCCCTTTTCTTAATTCGTTAATTGCTTGTTTCAGATATTTTTCATTAATTCCCTGATCTTTCATCATTTGCGACACCTGACTTTTTGAATTTAAAATTGCAAGTAAAAGATGTTCAATAGAAACATATTCATCGCCAAATTCTTTTGATATTGATATTGCTTTTTGTAAAGCTTGTTGAGCTTCAGAGCTTAAATATATTTCTGCACCACTAACTTTTGGATATGATTTTATAATACTTTCTAAAATCTGTTTAAAATTATTTATATTGATATTTAATTTTTTTAATAAAAAATTGCTAACATTTTCATCAGTTTCTAAAATTCCTTTTAAAACATGCCCAATTTCAATTGCCTGATTACCATTACTTTGTGCAATTTCTTGAGCTTTTTGAATTGCTTCTTGCGATTTTATTGTAAAATTATTTAAATTCATATTTTTTAATTTTAATCATTAATTTTAAAATTGCGATTCAATTTTGCTGCCAATTATAAAATCAAAAACAATTACGCCAAACTGTCAGTCTAAGATTGAAGTTATGCGACACATTGTCGCTTTGCTTATATTCAAATAATTGCTACTTTTATACAGTTTTATTTCCGATTTAGATTTAATAAATTATTTCTATGAAAAACTTTACATTAAGACAAAAACTAGTTTTTTTTGCAGTATCAATAATAATAATAATGTTTTTTAGTGGAATATTTTCATTTTATTCGGTAAAAAAAATTCAAAAAATACATTATGTTGTTAAAAACGTTCAGAATATTGATTATTTAACATTAAAAGTTTTAATGTATAAAAATGAATATTTTCAGCGCGATTTAGTAAACAATGATTATTATAAAACAGGTAAAGGCGAATACGAACAGACGGTAATAAAGACCATTAATAAAATAGACAGTATTTGCTCACAACTTACTGAAAATGAATTTATTATAGACTTCAATTTAGATGAAAATATTAAAACTCTCCAAAAAAATTATAGTAACTATTTAAAGGCATTTACTGAATTGGGTAAACTGCAATTAGAAAAAGGCTATAACGATTACGGAATTATAGGAAGTTTTAGAGATATTGTTCATGGGATTGAAGATAATTATGATTTTTCAAATGAACTTGAATTAGAAGTTGGGTTAATTCAGCTAAGAAGATATGAAAAAAATTATTTTTTAAGAAAAGATTTAAAACACGTTGGCGAATTTGACGATTTATTAAAAGATTTCAAAAAATTAGCTTTCTCTTCAAATAAGCTTAGTAATAAATCAAAAAATGAACTTTTAGAATTTATAAAACAATATGGAATTTCTTTTCACCAGGTAGTTGATATAGACGGAAAAATTGGTTATACCGAAAAATTAGGAATGCATGGACAAATGAAATCATATGTTGATAAAGTAAAACCGCTTACTAATATACTTGTTCAATCAATTAATGTTGAAAGTGAAAAACTTGTAGCTCAAATAAATTCTATTCTAATTATTTTAATTTTAATAGGTCTTTTAATTGCAGCCGCACTAAGCATATACATTAATAATCTGGTATTCAAAGAATTAGGTGGCGACCCAAAAGAGCTTGCGTATATTGTTGATAATATTGCAAAAGGAAACTTATTTGTAAATATTGAAAATAAGGAAAATAGAACTGGTGCGACAAAAGCCTTGCTTGAAATGCTTGATAAACTTAAAACTGTTACAAATGCAATTTTAAACGGTGCAAAGATTATTGAGAAAGCCAGTATTGAATTAGGCGATGGCTCTGAGCAAATTGCAAGTGGTGCTACTGAACAAGCATCTGCAATTGAGGAAGTATCTGCAACAATTGAACAAGTTAGCTCAAGTATTAAAAATAATTCTGACCATTCTTTAATTATTGATAAAATTTCAGTAGAAACAAATGAAGGACTTCAAAAATTTGCTTCATTTTCAAAAAGCAGTCTTGTTTCTATAAACAATATCGTTGATAAAATTGAAATTATTAACGAAATAGCTTTTCAAACAAATTTATTGGCATTAAATGCAGCAGTAGAAGCAGCCAGAGCCGGACAAGCAGGAAAAGGATTTGCAGTTGTTGCAGGCGAAGTTAAAAAACTTGCTGAAAAAAGTAAAATATCTGCCGATGAAATTCAACTTTTATCTAAAGAAAGCGTTGAAATTACTTCAAATGCAGAAGATATGATAAATAAAATGCTGCCTTCGATTAAAAAAAGTTTGGAGATAACTAAAGATATTTCAAATGCCAGCATTGAACAAAGTTCAGGAATAGAACAAGTAAACAATGCTGTAAATCAGATTAATGAAATTACTCAGCAAAATTCTTCTTCTTCAGATAATTTTGCAATTAATGTTCAAAAATTAATAAGCCAAATAAGCGAATTAAAATCAGAAATATCATTTTTTAAAACTACTAAAAAATAAAGAAACAAGGCTCAAGTGTTTAATTTTCAGACTTTTACATGCTTCCATTTTCCTCTTTTAAAAAGGATTATACTAAAAATTGTCATAAAAGTTTCTGATATTAAAATTGCAAAATAAACTCCTTTTTCGTCAAGGTTTGTATTTAGAGCTAAAAAGTAAGCTAAAGGAATTTCGATAAACCAAAATGCCAATAAATTAATTAAAGTAGGCGTATTTGTATCACCTGCTCCATTAAAAGACTGAATAATAACCATACCCAAAGCATAAGAAATAAATCCAATACTTACAATTCTTAAAGCAACTGTACCATGTTTAATTATCTCTGTATCAGAACTTAGCAAACCAAGAAAAAAATCAGGAAAAATTATGAAAAATAAACTTAAAACTGAAAGAAATATCATATTAGCCAAAGCAGCAATCCACACAGAACTTTCGGCACGTTCTGGTTTTTTAGCACCAAGGTTTTGCCCAACAAGTGTTTCAGCAGCATTACTAAGTCCCCACGATGGAAGAAGAACAAAAATAATAATTCTGATAGCCAAAGTATAACCAGCAAGAACATTGCTCCCAAATTCGGCCAAAATTCGAAATAAACCAATCCAGCTTGAGGTGGCAATTATTGATTGTGCAATACCACCAAAAGAAAGTTTTACAATTTTATATAATTCTTTAAATTTGAATTTTAAATGTACTAATTTTATTTTAATACGCTGATTTCCAACAAAAAGAATGTAGAATTGATACATTACAGCAATACTTCTACCTATATTAGTTGCAACTGCAGCGCCCATAATCCCCAACTCGGGAAAAGGTCCATAACCAAAAATAAACAATGGATCTAAAACTATATTTATTAAATTTGCAAGTGCCAAAACCTTCATTGAAATAGCAGCATCGCCGGAACTTCTAAAAACAGCATTAATTATAAAAAGAAGCATAATAACTATATTTCCGCTCAGCATTATCAAAGTATATTCATAACCGCCATGAATCATTTCCACAGAAGCTCCCATTAAATTTAATATTTCTTTGCTATAAAAAAATCCGGGGATAGAAATAATAAAAGAAGCAGCTATTCCTGCATAAATTGCATGAACTGCAGAAATTGAGGCTTTTTTTGCTTTTTTTTCTCCAATTCTCCTTGAAACAATAGCAGTAGTTGCAACACTTAATCCAATTCCAATTGCGTAAACAAGTGTCATTATTGATTCTGTAATTCCAACAGTAGAAATAGCATCTGCACCAAGCCTCGAAACAAAAGCAATATCAACAACAGCAAATACAGATTCCATTATCATTTCAAGAACCATTGGTATCGAAAGCAACAATAAAGCTTTTTTTATATTGCCTTCTGTATAGTTCTGTTCTGTTCCTTTAATTGAATCTAGTATATCTTTTAGTAAGTTTTTTATCTTTTCTTTTGTTAACACTTTTTGCATTAGTTGAAATATTTTTTTACAAAGTAACAATTTTTTCAATTAATAAAAAAGCACCAAAGCATGCAAACATCTACATATCAATAAGTTTGCAACGATATTTTTTAATTTTTAATATAATATATTGATAATGAAAAAATTGCATTATGAAAATTACTAGCTTTTTGTTTGTAATATTGATAATTAATTTTAATTTAGTTAAAAACAAAACTATTTCCTAACTTTAATTGAATATATTTAAAATAATTCGTTTATTTTAAAATAAAAAAAAATTGCATGCTAAATTTAACATTAACCAAATAATTTGCATAGATATTGAGTTAATTAAAAAAGGACTAAAACAAAGGAAATTATGAGTAAAATATTAGATTACTTTTTAATTAGAGTAAAAGACGAACCATATATAATTCAGCAAAAAGCAAAAGCCTTATTTTGGATAGCTTTTTTTTCAACATTTTTAGTAGTATCATATGTCCCAATTTCAATAATTGCTTTGCATCGAGAATTTTCTTTTCATGCATACACTATTCATTTTATGTTGGCAACAACATCAATTTCGGCATTAGTTCTTTTACGAAAAGTAAGTTTCAAATTTGCGGGTAATTTTATTGCCACATCTGCAGTTTTAGTTGAAGTAATAGGTGTTTTGTTTTTCAAAGATACAGGAGGCGAGTTATTACCATATGTTGCCAGTTTTTTTATTCTTATTCAATTATTTGTAATAGGTGCTTTGTTTGTAACAAAAACATCTATGTTTATAAATGGTGCAATTACAATAATTGGGTTTATATTAATTTTTGCAAATTTTAAAGGAGAAATACCCGATTTTGCAAGAGAAGTTCTTATGAATGCAATTGTTGCAATAATTGGCATTTTACTTTCTTTATATTTTATTATTCACATCTCTATACAATCGCAAAAAATAACAAATAAAAATGCAGAAGTAATAGAAGAGCAAAACAAAAAATTAAATAAACTTTTAAAACTTGTTAAAGAATCAATTTTGGTTCAAGACCAACTTTCAAGTGAAATACAAAGCTCAACCGACAGACTAAGTGCCAGTTCGAGTGAACAAGCTGCAAATATTGAAGAAATGTCTTCTGCAATTGAAGAAGTTACAAATTCGATTATTCAAAATGCAGATCATTCCAATCAAACCTCTATTGCTGCAAAAAAAACTTCAAGTTTTATAAAAAAAAGTGATACTGCTCTTGCAAAAGTTTTAACCGCGGTTAAAGATATTAGCGGAAAAATTGGAATTGTTGATGAAATAGCAAGGCAAACAAATTTATTGGCACTTAATGCTGCAATTGAGGCTGCTCGTGCCGGACAAGCAGGCAGAGGATTTTCTGTTGTTGCTGCAGAAGTAAAAAAGCTTGCTGAAAGAAGCCAAGATGCAGCAAAACATATTGTTGGCTTAGTTAATGAAAGCATGACAATTTCTGATGAAGCAGGCAGTTATTTATCGCAAATGGTTGATGATGTTGAACATACAGCAAATTATATTATAAAAATTTCTGAATCATCTGCAGAACAAAAGTTAAGTGTTGAACAAATAAACTCAGGTATGCTTGAAATTAATAATGTTGCTCAAGAAAATGCTTCGGTTTCAGAAAATTTAGCTTCACTTGTTATTGTTTTAAACGAAAATGCTGAAAGACTTAAGAAATTAATTATTTAAATTTTAAATAGAGCTCAAGTTATTAATAAAATTTTCAATAAAATCGTTTAAATATTTCTTTTTGTATTGCATTATATAACGTGGATGTGCAAGAGGAATTATCTTTTCGAAAAAAATATACTTTTCATTAAGTTTAGTCAAATATTGATAATTTTTACCTTGTCCTAAACTGAAACAAATTTTTCTGTTAATTCCAAAATTTAATTGCTTCTGCAAACTTTCTATAATAAACTCATTTAAAGCATTTTGCAAAGACAAAGAATCATAATAATTCATATTTTTACCATTTTTAATAAACCCAAGCGGACTAACAGAACTAATATAAAATTTACTGTAAAATTCTTCAATACTTCCAAAAGCATTAATCATTTTATAAACAAAAATTGATGAGAGCTCGGATTTTTTATCAAACGAATTTTCAATTTTGCAATTCTCTTGAAGTTTTATCGGATCTGTAAATGGAATTCCAGTAATTCCTGCTCCAAACCTTCCGGGATTTATTCCTAAAATTAAAATTCTTTCGTTATTATCAGAATAATATTTTCTGTAAAATTTTTCAACAAGCTCAATAACTTCAGCTTCATTAAAAGGATTCATCACTTCAACTCCTTTTGGGAGTTTATTATTTAATTCGAGATTTTTATAAAAATCTATTATTTTATCAGCAAAAAGCATTTTTAATATAAATTTTAATATTTGAGAGAATAAAAGTAATAAAATTTGCAAATTAAACCTATAAAATATAAATTTGACTCATAGTTTAATTTTTAAGCTTATAGTATAACGATGGGAATTATAGAAAGAAAATTAAGAGAAAAAGAACGCCGAAGAGAAGAAATAGTAGATTCTGCAGAAAAACTGTTTTTCGAAAAAGGATTTGATTCTTGTACAATGGACGAACTTGCAATAGTTGCAGAACTGAGCAAAGCTACTCTATATGTATATTTTAAAAGTAAAACTGATATTTTACTTGAAATAAACAAACGAGCAATAAATAAGCTAAAAGAATATTTTGAGAATGCAGTTATAAATCAAAAAAACGGATTTGAAAAAGTAAGAGCTCTGGGAAAATCATATTATGAATTCACCATTGAATATCCTGATTATCACAAGTTTATAACTCTATTTGAGAACTATAGTTCTTTAGAAAATGCTTCAAAAACGTTTAAAAATTTAATTAAACTTGATAAAATAATGATAAACTCTATAAAAGAAGGCATGCAAGATGGAAGCATTAAGGATATTTATAATCCAGAAGCTTTATCAAAAAGCCTTTGGGCAATGCTAACAGGACTTTTACAAATGATAAATACTAAAGCTGAAATATTTGAAAAAGTTTTTAATTTAAAAAAAGAAGATTTTTACAAACATTTCTATACTATTATAAATCAAGGGATTAAAAAAGAAAATTAAAAGAAACAATATGCAAAATTCTATCAAAAACGTTGTAATTATTGACGGAACCAGAACTCCCTTTTTACGTTCAGGAACAGATTATCAGGATATGATGTCATACGAATTAGGAGCTGCTGCAATAAAAGCTTTGGTTCATAAAACAGCAATTGATAAAAAACTTGTTGAACAAGTTATAATGGGAACAGTAATTCACAATATCAGAACTCCAAATGTAGCAAGAGAATCAATGATTATTGCCGGACTTTTACCAACAACTCCTGCACATACAGTTTCTCAGGCATGTATTTCAGCTAATGTTGCTATTTCTCAAGTAGCTGATATGATAAGACTTGGTACAATTGAAGTTGCAATTGCAGGAGGAACAGATAGCGTTTCAGATATTCCTATTGCATTTAATAAAAAAATGAGGAAAAAGCTTTTTAATTCACGAAAAATTAAAAGTCCGATTGATTCTTTAAAATTTCTTGCAAGCCTTAGATTTTCAGATTTTAAACCTGATGTTCCTGATATCACTGAATTTACAACAGGCCTATCAATGGGTCAAGATGCAGATATTTTAGCTGCAAGATTAAATATTTCTCGCAGAGAACAAGACGAATATGCTGTTCGCTCACATCAATTTGCATTTCAAGCATCTGAAAATGAATTGCTTGCAAAAGAAATCACAAGTATTGAAACAAAACCTAAAAACAAAGTTATTTCAAAAGATAACACATATAGAAGCGACAGTTCTATAGAAAAACTTTCAAAATTAAAACCTGCTTTTGATAAAAAATACGGAACTATTACAGCAGCAAACTCTTCTTTTTTAACAGATGGCGCTTCTGCGGTATTACTAATGGAAGAAGAAAAGGCCAGACAATTTGGATATAAAGCAAAAGCAAGAATAAAAGCTTACACTTTTGTTGGTAGAAATCCTAAAAATGAATTATTGCTTGGTCCGGCATATGCAATTCCAAAAGTATTAAAACTTGCCGGTTTAAAATTAGAAGATATTGGAGTTTTTGAAATCCACGAAGCATTTGCAGCTCAGACACTTGCAATACTAAAATTATTAAATTCAGATAAATTTGGGAAAGAAAATTTAGGCCTTTCCGGCAAATTAGGCGAAATTCCAATGGATAAATTAAATCTGCTTGGCGGCTCATTGTCTCTTGGTCATCCATTTGGTGCAACAGGCGGAAGACTCTTAACTACTGCGGCAAACAGATTAATACTTGAAGATAAACAATTTGCGGTTTTAGCTGCTTGTGCCGCCGGTGGTCACGGCCATGCTATGGTTATTGAACGAATTTAATTTCAAAACAAATTTCTAATACACTAATTACTAATTTCTAATTTCAAAAAAATGTCAGATCAAAATAAAAGCTTCCTTACCTTAACAATTGAAGACAATATTGCAATTGTAAAAATGGATAAACCAAATTCAGAATATAATATAATTTCTACCGACTTAGTAGATGAATTCAATCTAGTTCTTGATAAAATTGAAAACAATCGAGACATAAAAGCTGCAATTTTAATTAGCGGCAAAAAAGATTTTATGGCTGGAGCTGATATTAATAGTTTTTTGAAAATGGAAGAAAACCAAGCAAAAGAAGCTGCAATGGAAGGACATAAACTATTATTGAGAATCCAAAATTCGGAAAAACCTTTTATTGCTGCAATACATGGCGCTTGCATGGGCGGCGGAACAGAAATAAGTCTTGCTTGCCACGGACGAGTTGCTGCAAACGATTCTAAAACGATTATGGGCCTGCCTGAAGTCAAACTTGGAGTATTGCCAGGAATGGGTGGCACACAAAGGCTTCCTCGCCTTATTGGCATTCAGTCTGCTTTAGATATTATGCTTACAGGAAAAAATATTTATTCCGGAAAAGCACTACAAACTGGATTGGTTGATATTACTGTTAATAGAGAAAAACTATTAATTGCAGCAAAAAAACATGCTAAAAATATTCTTAGCAAAAAATTTAAAAGAAAAGATAAAAGAAAACTATTTGTGAAATTTTTAGAAACTTTTCCTATTACAAAAAGCATAATTTTTAATAAAGCCACAGAAATTGTTAAAAGACAAACTTACGGAAACTATCCTGCGCCAATTAAAATTATTGAAAGTGTAAAATATGGTTTAAAAAATGGCTTAACTAAAGGAATTGACAACGAAACTACTCTTTTTCAGGAACTTCTGTTCACAAATACTTCAAGGCAATTAATTAATATTTTCCTTGGAATGACTTCTCTAAAGAAAAATCCATATCAGGATAAAGTAAAAAAAGTAGAAAATATTGCTATAATTGGTGCCGGACTAATGGGCGAAGGTATCGCTGAATTAAGCCTGCAAAAGGACTTCAATATCATTTTAAAAGATATCAGTAATGAAATGATTGAAAAAGCAAAAAGAAATATCAGAAATGCAATTAATAAAAAGGTAAAATTTAAAGCAATCTCAAATACCGATGCCGATATATTAATGAATAAAATTCATGCTCAAACAGATTTTACAGGATTTAAAAAAACAGATATGATTATTGAGGCTGTTTTTGAAGACATCAACATTAAACATCAGCTAATCAAGGAAATAGAGCCTGAAATAATGGAAAACACAATTTTTGCAACAAATACATCAGCTCTTCCAATTACCGAAATTGCAAAAGCACATTCTAAGCCGGAAAATGTTATCGGAATGCACTATTTTTCGCCTGTTCCTAAAATGCCTTTGCTCGAAATTATTGTTCATGATAAAACTGCTGATTGGGTTAGGGCAACAACTCTTGATGTTGGTATTAAACAGGGCAAAACATGCATAATTGTTAAAGATGGATCCGGATTTTACACAACCAGAATATTGGCGCCATTTTTAAACGAAGCACTTTTACTTATGGAAGAAGGCGTTAATCCTTTATTTATTGATAAAGCTATGAAAAAATTTGGTTTCCCGGTTGGCCCGATTACTTTAATAGATGAAGTAGGAATTGATGTTGGCGCTCATGTAACATCAGGCAAACTTGGAGAATTTTTCGAAAAAAGAGGCGCAAAATCTAGTAAAGTGCTTAAAGAAATGAATGAAAAAGGATTTAAAGGAAGAAAAAACAAAAAAGGTTTTTTTATTTATGATGAAAAAACAGGCAAAAAACTTCGTGGAAAAATTAATCCTGAAATCTATAATTTTTTTCCTAAAAAATATTCAAGTATTTCGGAAAATGAAATTCAGGAACGCATGTCTATGATGATGATTAACGAAGCAGTTCGTTGCTTTGATGAAGGAATAATAGAAAAACCTTTAGATGGAGATATTGGTGCAATTTTTGGTTTAGGATTTCCACCATTTTTAGGCGGACCTTTCAGACATATTGATTTTAAAGGAATTGATAATGTTAAAAATATTTTAGACTCATTGCAGAAAAAATATGGCGTTCGATTTAAAGCATCAGCAATATTTGAATCACAAAAAGAAAAATTTTACAACAACTAACATAAAGCTTTGTAAATAAGCAATTTAACTAAATAAAATGGAATCAATATATTTTAATGAAGAACACAATTTATTTCGTAACAGCATAAGAGATTTTGTAAACCGAGAAATAAAACCTTTTGCCGAAGAATGGGAAAAAAATCGTCAAATTCCAAAAGATATTTGGCTAAAAATGGGCGAACAAGGATATTTAGGAATTAATCTACCTGAAAAGTATGGCGGAATGGATTTAGATTTCTTTTTTTCAGTAATTTTTATTGAAGAAACATCAAAAGCAGGTTTAGGTGGATTTGCTGCTGCTGTTGGTGTTCATGAATTTATGTCTGTTGCACATATTGCCGAAACAGGTTCTGATTTTCTTAAAGAAAAATATCTAACAGAAGCAATTAAAGGAACAAAATTAGGCGCACTTGCTGTTACAGAACCAATTGCAGGTTCTGATGTAGGAAATATCCGCACAAGCGCAAAAAAAGAAGGCGATTTTTACATTATAAACGGCTCAAAAACATTTATTACAAACGGCTATTATTCCGATTTTGCGACTGTTGCCGTAAAAACAGATAAAGATGCCGGTTTTGGCGGAATTTCTTTAATTGTTATTGATATGAATAGCGAAGGAATTACCAGAAGTAAATTAAACAAAATAGGCTGGCACAGTTCTGATACTGCCGAAATATTTTTTGACGATGTAAAAGTGCCTGTTGAAAATCTTATTGGTGAAGAAAATAAAGGTTTCTACTACATAATGGAAAGCTTTCAGTTAGAGCGACTTATAGCAGCAATTGGCTCAACAGCCGGCGCAGAAGAAGTTTTAAATATTACACTTCAATATATGAACGAGCGAAAAGCTTTTGGAAAATCAATAAATAAATTTCAAATTCTTAGACACAGAATGTCAAATATGATTACTGATGTTGAAATTTGTAAACAATTTGTTTATCATACTTCGTGGATGCACAATAATAAAAAATTTGCCGTAAAAGAAAGTACAATGGCAAAACTTAAAGCAACTGAATTATTAAAAACTGTAACAGACGAATGCCTGCAAATGTTTGGCGGATACGGATATATGGATGAATATCCAATAAGCAGATTTTATAGAGACGCAAGAGTTGGAACTATTGTTGGCGGAACTACCGATATTATGAACGAAATTATTGCTAAAATTGTAATCGACGATAAAAGATATGACTCAACTTATAAAGGCGATAAAGAATATAGTGAAACAAAAGCACAAAATTACGAAGAAAAAAAATCAGAAATACAAGCAAATACAGCAAAAGAAATAATTTTATCACTAGAAAAAAGATTCAGACCTGAAAAAGCTGAAGGAATAAATACAATAATACATTTTTTTGTTTCTGGTGACAACGGTGGCGATTTTACAGTTAGAATTGAAAATAACATATGTAAAGTAATTGAAAAAATTGAAGGTGAAGCAAAATGTACTGTAAAAGTAAAGGATTCGATTTATGAAGAACTTGAATTAGGAAAACGAGGAGCTGAAATGGCTGTTGCTTTTGGTAAAATTAAAATCAGCAATATTGGAGAAATGAAAAAATTTACAAAACTATTTCAAAGACTATTTTAAAATTAGTAATTAGTGTATTAGATATTAGTAATTAAAAATTAAAACTTTACATTTTATAATAATTACTAATTAACCAATAACAAATATGCCAACAATAAATCAACTAGTTGAATCGATTCCAAATAGATTTAAACCCGAAAAATCAAAAGATTTAGAAACAATAATTAATTTTGATATAAAAGGATTTGAAAAAGGAATTTTTAACGTAAAAATCGAAAATGAAAACTGTTTTGTTATTTATGGATTTTCTGAAAATGCAAAATGCAATTTAAAACTTAGCGAAAAAAACTATATACTTCTCGAAACAGGTAAATTAAAACCTCAAACTGCTGTATTAACTGGCAAATTAAAAGTTTCAAATATAAATGAAATGTTAAAATTTTCGAAATGCTTTGGCAGATATAAAGAAACTAAACCCGATGAACAAAAAATTATGTACAGACCCGAAAAAAACGGACCATTAAAAGGTGTTAAAATTGTTGATTTAACCCGACTTGTTCCCGGACCGCTTGCCACAATGTATTTAGCGCAAATGGGTGCTGATGTTATTAAAGTTGAAGATGAGGATTTTCCTGATTATATAAGAGATTATCCGCCTGATTTTAACGGACAATCAGCTTATTATCAAGTTCTTAACAAATCAAAACGAAGTTTGACTATTAATATGCATTCTAATGAAGGAAAAGAAATATTAAAAAAACTTGTAAAAGTTTCTGATGTAATAATTGAGCAATTCCGACCAGGAATTATGGATAAAATGGGTTTTAGTTTTGAGGAATTAAAAAAAATAAACCCTAAAATTATTTATATTTCTTTAACAGGATATGGACAAACAGGAAATTACTCAAATACTGCCGGACATGACTTGAATTTTATAGCAACATCAGGTATTTTAAACTTAATTCGTGATGAAACTAATAAACCAATTATACCAAATTTTCAGATTGGCGATATTGCAGGAGGCTCGTATATGCTTATTACGGCAGTAACAACAGCACTTTACCAAAGAGAAAAAAACAAACAAGCACAAAAAATTGATGTTTCAATGCTTGATTCTATACTTCCTTTGATGTCTTTATCGGTAGCAGAGCACGTTGCAAATAATTTACCCGAAACAGGAGCTGCAAAAACAGAATTATCGGGCAAACTCGCAAATTACAATATTTACCAATGTGCTGATAATAAATGGATTGCATTAGCTGCACTAGAACCTAAATTCTGGAATATTTTCTGCGATATTGTTCAAAAACCAAATTGGAAAGAATGGATTTTGCCTGAAATATCAGAAAAAAATAATTTAAAAAACCATTTAGAAGAACTGTTTAAATCTAAAGACAGTGAATATTGGGTTATACTTACCGAAAATACAGATTCTTGTGTTTCTCCGGTAAATAGTTATGACGATATTTTTAATAACACACACATCAAGCAAAGAGAATCAATAATTACGGATTTAAAAACAGGATTAAAAACCTTTTCTTTCCCTATAAAGTTCTCAGAATCAACAACAAACAACATTTGGGAAGCACCAAATTTAGGCGAAGATAATGAACAAATACTTTCTGAGATAGATTTATAAATTTGATACATTTTATAATTTCTATCATTATTGTCCGATAAATTTTAGATTTCAATCTTTTTTGTGCAATTGTTATGTTTCAACTACTAATGTTTTTATTTAAAGTTGAGAATGCTTGTTAAAAAAACAAATCTCTCTTATTTGTATCAAAGCTATAATCAAGTAATAATATTGATTTCTGCTTAAAAGTATATTTTTTATCGTACAACAATAATTATAAATATCTACATTAAATATTTTTTGCAAATAATTAGTATATTGGCAATTAGCAATTAATGATATTAGAGTCTATTTTTAATTGCTAATTGCATGATAATTAACGCAAAACAAATAATATTTGTAATCACAGCTATTTTATAAACCAAAGCCTAAAAAATAATCTAATTAAACACTTAATTTATCAAATCCTTTTCTCAACTTCGTACTTGTTTCTATCTGTAGATGAGCGAGATATAAGTTCTGCAAGAAATCCGGTTAAAAAAAGCTGAGTTCCAAAAAATATCGCCAAAAGACCAAGAAAAAACAAAGGTCTTTCTGTCATTTTATATTGTAAAAAAACAAATTTCGCAAAAGTTAAATAAGCTAAAATTACAACGCCAACAAAAAAGCTAAAAGTTCCCATGGTACCAAAAAAATGCATTGGTCGCTTTCCGAATTTAGAAACAAAACTAAGCGTCAATAAATCAAGAAATCCATTTATAAATCTGTCGATTCCAAATTTACTATATCCATATTTTCTGGCTCTGTGTTCAACCACCTTCTCGCCTATTTTTGTGTATCCTGCATTTTTTGCAAGAGCCGGAATGTATCTGTGCATATCGCCGTAAACTTCAATGCTTTTTATCACGATATTTTTGTACGATTTTAATCCGCAATTCATATCATG
>JAFGWC010000034.1 GCA_016937695.1 Bacteroidales bacterium | reverse complement strand
CTAATAAACTAATAAACTAATAACTAATATAATATTAACTAAAATTAAACAATATGAAATCAAGACAAGAGAATAAACTTAATATGTATTTAGCTGTTATTTCCTATTTAAACACTAAAACAGAAATTATTAACAAACTACCTAAATACGTAGAATCTTTTAATGCATTAAACACAGGCATTAATAATATTAAAACATTAGCCGACGAGCAATCATTAAAAAAATCCGGCATATCAAAAAACAATAAAGAATTTAAGAAACAACTTGCAAAACTGGCAGCAGATACTTCAAGAAAACTTATTACATTTGCAAAATTTACAAATAATAATTTATTATTAGATGAAATAAATTTTACTGAAAGCAAGTTAAAATATGCAAATAAAAATAATATTAGAGAATATGCACAAGGAATTTACAACAGAGCACAAAGCAATATTACAGAACTTGAAGCATACGGAATTTCAGAAGAAACACAAACAGCATTACTTGCCGGAATTACAACATTTATAGATTCAATTCCACAACCGCGTATTGCAAAAGCAAATATAAAGCAAAATACAAATCAGATTGTAAAAGAATTTATAAATGCAGATACTGCATTGGCAAATATAGATGCTGCAATGGAAATAATTATGCTTAGCGAACTTGATTTATATAAGCAATACAAAACCCTAAGAAAAATAATTCCATTAGGAAAAGGCTCTTATGCAGTAAAAGGTAAAATAACAGATAATGATACAAAACAAGCCATAAAAAATGCCAAAATTGTATTAAAAATAAAAGCAAACGGAAGCCCAATAGAAACAAACGGCGAAATAGTTAAAAAATCGGCAAAAAAAGGCGGCTTTTTAATAAAATCTGTGCCCGAAGGAATATATGATGTTACAATAAGCAAAAACGGATACACCGAAACAAAAACAGGAATAGCTGTAACAACAGGCGAATTAAGTTATCTTAATATAGAACTAAAAGCAAATTAAACAATTAAAAAAAGTTGCAAGTTGCAGGTTTCAAGTTAACCTGTAACCTGCAACCTACAACCTGCAAACTGTTTAACAATCTAGTTATTTAAAGAAGTCTTGCCCAAGTATTCTGGCATCTCTTTTATTTTGTTTTTAATATTTTATACACATATTATAATAATTTAAAAAACTTATTTATATTTATAAAAAAATCAATTAATCCATAACAAAATGTCAAAAACAAAAAAAACACCGCAATCTCTTAAAAAAAAAATCACCAGCAAAGCATGACCATAAATGCAATTACAGAAGCAAAAAGCACTGTACTATTTAATAATTATTTAAACAATATTGGAATAGAAATATAACTATGATTGTATAAGTGCAATTAATATAGACAATTAAAAAAACAAAAAGACAGAACAAAATAATAAATGAAAAAGATTTTAGATTTCATTAAAAAAAAACAGACGGATTGTTATATATAATGGAATTCCAATAATATAATAGCAGCTTGGTGTAATACACCAACACACTCGTTGTGCACTATTGCGTTTGCGACGAAAAACATAAAAATCACTAAATTTGTCTTCAAATACAAATTGAAATAATAGACATGATAAAAATAAAAGAAATACAGTTACAAAATAATTTGACAATTGAGTTTGAAGACTTAAAAAATACTTTTTTGCCTAAACTTCTTGATTTTACTGCTCAAAAATCAGAATTAAAAGAGCAAAAAAGCAAGAATGAAAAGGCATTCGAAAGTGAGTTAAAAAACTTACTAAAAAACAGTTTCTATAAAGATAGATATTTAGGAAACAGACCGTATAAAAAGGGCGAAGCAGATTTAATTATTGCAGAAGATAAAAATGCATCTTCAAAAACTTCGGTGCTTATTGAAGTAAAAAGTCCATTGGATAAAAAGGATTTTATTTCAAAATCAGACATAAATAAAAAATCTTTTCATCAGGCTGTTACTTATTTTTTGACCGAGATAATCGAAAAACAAAATTTCAATGTAAAAAACATTTTGATTACCGATACAGAAGAATATTTTTTGTTTGATGCAGTTGAATTTCATAAATTATTCTATAAAAGTAATTTGCGGAAAGATTTTGAAAACTGGTATTTCAAAGAGCAAAGCGGAACTTCAATAAATGATTTCTACAAACAAGTTGAAAATTTCATTAACGACGAAGAAGCTGAAATAGAATTTTCGTATTTACAGTTTCCTGATAGTCTAATTGCTGAAATTAGCAATGCTTTAAATACTAATGATTTAAATGAATTTAATAAGCCTGATAAATTTCAGATTATTAAAAGTACATATCGCTTTTTGTCGCCTTACACACTACAAAAAGAAAAAGCAGAAAGAGACGGAAGTGAATTAAACAAGAAATTCTATAATGAATTGCTATACATTTTAGGACTAAAAGAATACGAAAAAAACGGAACCCGTTTAATCGACCGATTGCCAAAAAATGAAAGAAGCGAAGGTTCATTTATTGAAAACACCATCGAAAAAATCATTTTTGAACGCCCGATACATTTACAAGAATTGGGCGAAAGACGATTTGTTGAACAAGAAGGCGATTTTGATAAAGCTCTTGAATTATGTATTATTTGGATAAACCGTATTTTGTTTCTTAAACTATTGGAAGGTCAATTAGAAAGTTATCATAGCGATACAAAAACATTCAAATTCCTAACACCCGAAATTATTAAAAACGGTAATAAACTTGCCACACTATTCTTTCATGTATTAAACACGCCGGCTGATACTCGCAGTAAATCGTTACAAAAAGATTTTCAAAATATACCATACTTAAATAGTAGCCTTTTTCAGATTACCTACATAGAAACTATTCACGGCAGAATATCAGGTTTGCGTGATGATTTAACAATGCCATTGTATAAAAATACGGTATTAACCGAAGTGCAGGACGAATTGCCACCGCTTGAATATTTACTCAATTTTCTTGATTCCTACAATTTCGGCGAACCTGTAAAGCAAGATGTTCAGCACAAAACAAAAGATTTGATTAATGCTTCGGTTTTAGGAAAAATATTCGAAAAACTAAACGGTTACAAAGACGGTTCGTTTTACACACCAAGTTACATTACAATGTATATGAGCCGGAAAGTGGTTCGTAATGCTATTGTTAGAAAATTCAACGAAAAGTTTAATCTGAATGTAGCCAATTTTGAAGAAATTAAGCAATATACTACAACGAAATACAAACCCGAAGACATTAAGCAATTTAATGAATTGGTAAATGAAATTACAGTTTGCGACCCTGCGGTTGGTTCGGGGCATTTTTTAGTTTCGGTACTAAATGAAATGATTTGTGCGAAATCGGAATTGGAAATTCTATACGATAACGAAAATAAGCCATTACAATATTGGGTAACTGTTGAAAATGATGAATTAAAGATTTACAATAAAAGAATTGTTAATCAAGAATTTGAATATAAAACCGAATACAAGAACGGAATAAGAACCGTAAACCCTGAACTGCAAAAAGTTCAAACTACACTTTTTAGAGAGAAACAAAACCTGATTGAAAATTCGTTGTATGGTGTTGATGTAAACCCAAATTCAGTGCAAATATGCCGTTTGCGGTTGTGGATTGAATTGCTTAAAAATTCTTACTACACAGCCGAAAGTAATTTCCAAACAATGGAAACATTACCAAACTTAGATTATAAAATAGTTGAAGGCAATAGTTT
>JAFGWC010000033.1 GCA_016937695.1 Bacteroidales bacterium | reverse complement strand
TTAGTAATTAAGAATATTAGAAATTCATTTTTAATTACTAATTTCTAATTTCTAATTACTAATTTCTTGATATTAAGACAAAACAAATAAACTATTTTAAACTAGACTATAAATTAAAGGTGAATTTGCAAGTTATAATTTATTTCATCTCTTTTAAAATGTTTACAACTTCTTCTATATAAACATCTTTATTCAAATCTTTAACCCAATTTTTTGAATCTGCTAATTTAAGAGTATCGCCAATAATTTTATCCAAATCAATTTTTAATGATGATACTTTTAAAGAAGTATTATCTTTAAAAAGGTTTTCAAATTTTTCAGCTTTCTTATTTTTCAACTTTTGTTCTTCTCTATATTTTTTTAAATTTAAATCAGAAATTGAAATATCTCTTTGTTCTTTCAATATTTTTGAATTTTCGACAATAAGATTAAAAGTTGAACTTTTTTGAACTCTTGATTTACTGTTATCAACTAAAGAACTTTTATTTTCTATTGAATTTTGCCAAGTATGAAATTTAGCCGGCTCAATTTCATCCCAAGGAATTACACCGTCCAACTCTCTTTCCCCAATTTCTATATAATCATAAATATCAGGTAAAATAATATCAGGAACAACACCTTTAAGCTGAGTAGCACCTCCATTAATTCTATAAAATTTCTGAGTAGTAAGTTTTAAAGCACCAAGCGGTTTTACATCATCAAAGCCACTTTCCAACATTTGATCTAAATTTATTATACGCTGAACAGTTCCTTTTCCGTATGTGGTTGGCGCACCTACAATTAAAGCGCGCTTATAATCTTGAAGCGCAGCGGCCAAAATTTCTGATGCTGAGGCACTTAGCGTATTTACCATAACAATAAGTTTTCCATCGTATTGAATTTCAGGGCCATTATCTTTTAAAACATATGGAAATCCGTATCTTGATTTCACTTGAACAATTGGACCATCTTTAACAAATAAGCCTGCCATATCAACAACATCAGATAATGAACCACCTCCATTATTTCTTAAATCAATTATAATACCATCAACATTTTCAGATTTTAATTTTTCTACTTCAATTTCAACATCTTTAGAACAGTGTCTTCCATTCATATCATCAAAATCTACATAAAATTTTGGCAAATAAATATAGCCGTATTTTTTATCAGAATTTTCAGCTTGTAAAATTGCTGATTTAGCAAAAGTTTCTTCCAAAACAACAATATCTCTAATAATTGGAATAACAGTAATAGTTCCGTCCGGTTTTTTTATTGTAAGTCTAACTTCAGTACCTTTTTTCCCTCTAATATATGAAACAGCATCATCAATTTTCATGTCTACAATGCTTATTGGATCTGCCTCTCCTTCAGCCACTTTTAAAATTATATCACCAGCTTTTAATTTTCCTTGTCGCCAAGAAGCGCTACCAGGAACAATATTGGCAACTTTTATATAACCGTTAATTTCTTGTAATTGTGCGCCAATACCTTCAAGTTTGCCTGACATTCTAATATCGAAATTCTTTTTATCTTCGGGTGGCATATATTCGGTATGTGGATCGTAACTAGCTGTTAATGAATTTAAATAAGCAGAAAGTCTGTCATTTTCATCTTGCTTATTTATTCTTCTAAATAATTCGTTATAATCATCAAGGATTTTTTTTCTGGCATTTTCTTCAATCTCTGCAAAAGCTAAAACTTTATAAGATGTATCTTTATCATTTATCGCATTTTCCTGGATAGTTAATAAATCGTCTATTCTCAATAAAACCTGATATTTCAGACTCTTTGTCCATCTTTCCAATCTTTCTTTTTCATTTTTAGGATAATCTAACTTTTCAGGATCAGTTTCATAAACCTCATTTATTTCAAAATTGAATGGTTTTTCAAGAACCGCAGGATATATTTCTTCTGCTTCCTTAATTCTTTTTTCAATTATTTCGACTGAAAGATTAAAAAAATCGAACGAACCTTCATTAATTTCATCATCAATTTTAAATTTATATTTTTTCAATTTATCAATATCTTCCTTAAGCAAATATCTTTTACCATAATCTAATCTGTCGATATATTTATTATATAATTTTTCAGACAACTCATCATTTATTTTATAAGCTTCGAAATGCCCTGCACTCAAACTTTTTGATAAAACTTCCATCAATACTTTTTCTTTTCTGCCGGCTTGAAAGACAGTAAATGCAAATAAAAACACAACAAATGCGGGCAATAAAAATTTAATATACTTTGCTTTCATTTTCTATTATTTTATGATTTTTTATTTTTCTGATTTAATCAAAATTTACATCATTAACTAAGATAAATTATTTTAACTTACTAAAGTAACATTTTAGTATTTAATTTTGCAGTAATTAACTTAGATTAACATTAAAACACTTAAAATTTTGAATTCAATATCATTTGCCCCAATTGTTGATAATAACAGTAAAGTGCTGATTTTAGGAACTATGCCGGGTATTGTTTCGTTAAAAGGACAGCAATATTATGCAAATAAACGAAATGTATTTTGGCCAATAATTTTCAACTTATTTAATTCGGAATACACCGAAAACTATGAATTAAGGAAAAATATAGTATTAAATAATAAAATTGCACTTTGGGATACTCTAAAATATTGCTACCGAGAAGGAAGTTTAGATTCTAAAATCGAAAACGAAGAACCAAATGAAATAAATAAGCTATTAAATCAGTACAAAAATATAAAATCTGTAATATTCAATGGTTTATCTGCCGAAAAATATTACAAAAAATACAATGTTTTGAACAATTCTTTTTCATACTACACAATGCCTTCAACAAGTCCGGCAAATGCAAAAAAATCGTTTAACGAGAAGCTTGCAATCTGGTCTATTGTAAAAGAGCTAATAAAATATTGAACTCTCAATGGCTGTTTTGTGTTAAAAAAGGAGATTTTTTAAACCCGTTCTTTTTTAAAATTGGAAGCAATAAATTCTTAAATTCATTTTCAAAATTTGGCGTAATAATTTGATTATCAATACATTTTGTAATTTCATTAATAGACCAAAATTTACCATCGGAAATTTCATCTTTATTAATTTTAATTTCTTGATTTGTATTTCCAAAAAAAACAAAAACCAACTCGCTTTCAATTTCACTTTTCCAAATATATTTTCCGATAAACTGATAATCGGCAACAGTAATTCCAAGTTCTTCTCTCACTTCTTTTTCGCGCGCTTGTTCAATAGTTTCTCCTGCCGAAACGTGTCCGCCAACAGCTGTATCCCATTTATCAGGTTGAATCAATTTATTTTTTGTTCTTTTTTGAAGAAAAATCTCGCCTTTTTCGTTAAAAAAGTGAACATGAATAACAGGATGCAAAAGATTATTATTTTTATGACAAACAGAACGTGGAGCAGTTCCTAAAAGCTGTCCGTTTTCATCGACTATCGGCAAAATTTCTTCAGAATTTAACTTGCTGAATTTTAGTTTATTAGAAACAAATTCGAATACAAAATATAAACCAAATAATATGTAAAGTAAAGCGCTGCTGATAAAAGCCCATGCTGCATTACTCATATAATAAGACGAATAAATAATTAATAATGTATGAATAAAAAACAACCAAAACATTACTTTTAAGCTTTTTTTAAATTTTAGCTCAATCATATCATTCATCTCCACACCTTTCATGTATCTTTTACTCATATTTAAAATTAAATTTTGCTTTGAAAAGGCTGAAAAACCAATGATAAAACAAAAAATTAATTCTATTAAAGCCGGTTTTAATTTGAAAAACAAATCATTTTCTAATAATAATGAAACGCCGCCAAATGCAATGAGAAGAGAAGTATCTAAAATTACAAATTTATCTATTCGCTTTTCTTTAAAGTAAATAATAATTAACTCTGATATACCAAAAAACAAGGCAAAAATAATTCCTACTTTTGTTCCAAGTATCTCATCTACAACAATAAACACAATTAAAGGTAAAAACCCCGGAAGTAATTTTTTCAAAATTTCCATTCTATTCATCTCAAATTGGTTATCTGTTTATTTGATTATCTGGTTTAAATCTGATTAAAAAAACACAAAAGTAAATAATGTTAATTCAAACTAAAATTTAAATGATTGCTTAAAATATTTATATTTGCAGATGGAAATTAGTTTATTGTGAATTAAAATTGAAAATTTGTATTATTTTCAATAAAAACTAATAAACAAATTTACCATAAAATACTGAAAATGAAAGCTAAAGACATCAGAATAGTATATATGGGAACGCCTGATTTTGCGGTTGAACCATTAAAAAGATTAGTAGAGAATAATTATAATATTGTAGCTGTAATTACTGCTCCGGATAAACCTGCAGGAAGAGGTCAAAAAATGCAAGAATCGGCAGTTAAAATATTTGCTAAACAACATAGTTTAAATATTTTACAACCAGAAAAATTAAAAGACGAAAATTTTAATGCAGAATTAAAATCCTTAAATCCTGATTTACAGATAGTTGTAGCTTTTAGAATGTTGCCTGAAATTGTTTGGCAATTACCAAAACTTGGCACATTTAATCTACACGCTTCACTACTGCCGCAATACAGAGGAGCTGCCCCAATTAATTGGGCTATAATAAACGGCGAAAAAAAGACAGGATTAACCACTTTTTTAATTAATAAAGACATCGATACAGGAAAAATTATTTTGCAAAAAGAAATTGCTATTTCAGAAACAGAAAATGCAGGCAAATTGCACGATAAGCTTATGCTTGAAGGCGGAAATTTAGTAGTTAAAACCGTTGATATAATTGCCGAAGAGAAATTTGAAGCCTTAAAACAAGATGAACTTTTAAAAAATATTTCAAAGATAAATCCGGCACCAAAAATATTTAAGCCTGATTGCAAAATAAAATGGAACCAAAGTATTATAAATATCTACAATTTTATTAGAGGACTTAGTCCATATCCAGCTGCATGGAGCATTTTTCGAAGTATTGACAGCGAAAAAAGTTATACTTTTAAAATTTTTGAAGCTGAATATTTAAAAGAGACTCACGATTTTTTATCAAAAGATATTGTTTCGGACAACAAAACATATTTTCATATTGCTGTAAATGAGGGCTTTATCATAATTAAATCAATACAACTCGAGGGAAAAAAGAGAATGAAAATTGATGAATTTTTAAGAGGATTTGATTTAAATAATTTTTTAATTGACCCTAATACTTCATGCTTGGTATAAAGATTGAATAAATATATAGAAGAGAAAAATTTCTAAAACTTAAAGAATTAAAAATACGGAAATGACTGAGAAACAAATAATTACAAAAGTATATGAATATAATTCTATTGACGAGCTTGAGGAAAAAGATAAAATATTAGTTGAAAGAGCAAAAGAAATTACAAAAAATTCATATTCGCCATATTCACATTTTAGAGTTGGAGCGGCACTTTTATTGGCAAACGGTAAAATAATAACCGGCACAAATCAAGAGAATGCAGCATATCCTTCAGGAATTTGCGCAGAAAGAGTAGCTCTTTTTTATGCAAATTCAGAATATCCTGATGTTCCTGTGCTTTCAATTGCTGTTGCGGTTAAAACAAATTTCGGTTTTATTGAAACACCTGCACCACCTTGTGGCTCTTGCAGACAAGTATTATTGGAAACTGAAACAAGGTTTAAAACACCAATTAAAATTATTTTAGCAGCAAATGAAAAAATCCAAATAATTGAAGATGCAAAATCCTTATTACCAATTAATTTTGATGATTCATTTTTGAAATCCGGCTCAAAATAAGATGTAAATAAAATATGAAAATGCTAATGCAGCAGTTAGCATTTCTATTTTACTATTTGGTGGTTTTATCATATAAAGTAACCTTATCGGCAGATATGAAATAGAAATAACAAAAATGGCAACCCAAGGACCAATATGTTCTGCTTTGGCTGAAATCACCATAAGTATCTCTGATACAGGCAAATACAGAGAAGGAATTATTAAAACAATATATTTATTAAAAAAGTTTTCATTACTTGCATTTTCCATTGCTAATCCCAATGCAACCCAAGCTCCAAAAATTACGACAAAGAAATTAACCAAAGCTATAGTCCATGCATTTGGTATATCAATGGCATCAGCAGCCAAAAAAATCCACATAAATCCGCCAATAGATAGAATAAAAACCAATCCGAATATGCCTTTTATAAATTTTGGAAGATTCTCAAAATTAAAATCTTTACTCCAATAGCTTAAAAAAATTGCATAAAGCATTAAACATTGTAAAATACCTACCGACCAAAAAATTAATCCAATATTATTTTGAAACCACCAAGTATTATTTTTGATTAAAAACCCAATAAATATGACTGCAAAATCAGCAATAACTCCTTCAAAAGAAACACTTTTAAACAAATTCTCCTTTTCCTTATTTAATGTTTTCATAAATACATATTACTTTGATATACAATCAATTACGATTTTTAAAAAATTCATTCCACAAAACGTCATCAGGCGGATTTGCTTCGAGTTTTATCAATTTTTTACTTACAGGATGAATAAATTCAATTTTTCCGGCATGAAGATGAATACCTCCATCTTTATTTGAACGAGGAAAACCATATTTTAAATCGCCTTTTATTCTGCAATTTATTGTTGCCAATTGCGCTCTTATTTGATGATGACGACCTGTATGCAGCTCAATTTCAAGCAAATAATACTTATCACTATTAGAAATAAGTTTGTATGTTAAGCTAGATTTTTTTGAGCCATTTTTCTCATTATCAGACGCATATGATTTATTTTGTTTTTCATTTTTTAATAAAAAATGAGTCAAAGTATCTTCATTTTTAGGCGGAAGTTTATCCACAACAGCATAATATATTTTTTTAACTTCTTTATCTTTAAACATTTGATTTAATCGTGTTAAAGCCTTGCTGGTTCTGGCAAACACTACAATTCCGCTTGTTGGCCTGTCTAATCTATGCACCAAACCAAGAAAAACTTCGCCGGGTTTATTGTATTTTTCTTTAATATATGATTTTACAATGTCAAGAAGAGTAATATCGCCTGTTTTATCGCCTTGCACAATTTCAGAGCATTCTTTATTTACAATAATTATGTGATTATCTTCGTATATTACTTTCATAATGGTTTAATATTCTTATTATTATATCATTACATCATTATTTAATTAAACCATTCTCGATTCTTTCATCGAAAGTTGTATTCTTTTTCGTTGAATATCAACACTTAACACAATAACTTTAACATGCTGATTTAAAGAAACCACATCAGAAGGATTGCTAATATATTCATCTTTTAATTCAGAAATATGAACTAAACCATCTTGCTTTACTCCAATATCGACAAAAGCTCCAAAATTTGTAATATTTGTAACAATTCCGGGCAAAATTGCGCCTTCAATTACATGTTCAATTTTATTAACACCTTGAGCAAATTTAAAAACTTTAATTTTTGTTCTTGGGTCTCTACCCGGTTTTTCAATTTCTAAAAAAATGTCTTTTAAAGTTGGTAATCCTATTTTTTCAGTAACATAAGAATTAAGGTTTATTTTTTTTCTTAACTCGCTATCAATCACCAAATTATCAACAGTAGTTTTTAAATCTTCTGCCATTTTTTTAACAACAAAATAAGATTCAGGATGAACAGCAGTATTATCGAGTATATTTTTAGCATTTCTAATTCTTAAAAATCCGGCAGCTTGTTCAAAGGCTTTAGCGCCCATACGTTTTACTTTCAGAAGTTCTTTTCTTGATTTAAAAGCTCCATTTTCACTTCTGTAATCTATAATATTTTGCGCTAATTGCGGACCTAAACCGGAAACATATGTTAGCAATTGTTTACTTGAAGTATTTAAATCAACACCAACAGAGTTAACGCAGCTAGCAACCACAGAATCAAGCTCTTGCTGGAGTTTATTTTGGTCAACATCGTGCTGATATTGGCCCACTCCAATTGATTTAGGATCAATTTTAATAAGTTCGGCTAAAGGGTCGATTAAACGTCTGCCAATTGATACAGAACCACGAACAGTAACGTCAAAATCCGGAAATTCATCTCTTGCAATTTTTGATGCCGAATAAATTGAAGCACCACTTTCATTAACAACAAAAACCTGAACATCATTTTCAAACTTAACTGCTCGTCTGATAAAATCTTCTGTTTCTCTGCCGGCAGTTCCGTTACCAATTGCAATGGCTTCGATTTTATAAGAATTAACAAGATGTTTTATCTTTTTAGCAGCTTGAATAGTCTCATTTTGAGGCGGATGCGGATAAATTGTTTCATTATGTAATAAATTACCTTGTTGATCTAAACAAACAAGTTTACATCCTGATTTAAATCCGGGATCAATAGCTAAAACACGTTTTTCACCGAGTGGTGAGCTAAGCAATAATTGTCTTAAATTTTTAGCAAAAACCTTTATCGCTTCTAAATCGGCTTTTTCTTTAATCAGATTTCTAAATTCGGTTTCTATTGAAGGCTTTAGTAGTCGTGAATAACTGTCGTTAATAGCCATTTTAAGCTGATTTGAGCTCTCATTATTAGCTTTAACGAAATACTTTTCAAGTTTATAAATAAGTTCTTCAGCAGGCGGAAAGATATTTAATTTCAAAAAGCCTTCCGTTTCGCCTCTAAACATTGCTAAAACTCTGTGAGAAGGAATTTTGCTGATATCTTCGTTCCAATCAAAATAATCTTGATATTTTTCGGCTTCTACCTCTTTTGCTTTAACAACAGAAGAATTCATAATCGCTTTATTTTCAAACACTTGTCTTGTTATATTTCGTACTCTTTGGTCTTCATTAATTTTTTCGGCAATAATGTCTCGTGCTCCTTGTAAAGCATCTTCTACATTTAAAACTTCATCTGTTAAAAATTCTTCCGCTTTTAAATCTAAATCTATATTTTTTTCATCAAAAATCAAATTTGCAAGTGGTTCTAAGCCTTTTTCTTTAGCCTTTAATGCTCGTGTTTTACGTTTTTGTTTATAAGGTAAATATAAATCTTCCAGCTCATTTATTGTTTCAGCTTTTAAGATTTGGCTTTTTAATTCATCAGTTAATTTATCCAATTTTTCAATCGCTTGCAAAATAGCTTCTCTCCTCTTTTCCAGCTCAATATATTTTTGATTTAGCTCATTAATATCTGAAATTTGAACTTCATCTAATTGTCCGGTTAATTCTTTTCTATATCTACTTATAAAAGGAATTGTAGCTCCTTCGGCAAGCAAATTTAAAGTGTTTTTAACTTGTTTTACAGAAATATTATGTTCTTTAGAAATTTTTAAAAAGTATTTTTCTTCCATAATTTAATTTGTAAATTTACCAATACTACTACTTAATTAATAATTATAAAAAAAACAAATTGCAAATTATTAATAGCAAACAAATTGCAATTAAAAATGAATTTATAATATTCTTAATTGCTAATTATCAGTATACTAGCCACTTGCAAAAAACAAGCAAAACATATATTAAAATATCACGAAAAGTTTAAACTATTGTGAAATTAATTTATAATTATCTGAAAATTGTTTTTTCTTTTTTGTTATTTTAAAAAGTTTTAATTCATAATTTAAGTCTTCAAACATATAAAAAAATTAATTGTTTTTTTTTAATTCGGCCAAATTGTTATTAACATAAAATTTAGTAAATTGCATCAAATCTTTAAATAAACATGGAGCCTGAAAACAAATATGAAGAATTATTAAAAAAACTTGAAAAGCAGAAAGAAATAAATTCTATCCTAAAAAATAAAGGAATAGAAAATGATAAAAAAATTGACATATTACAATCGAAACAAAAAGAATTAGAAATACTTATAGATGAAGCTTCAGTTTCAATAATAATAGGCGACAACAGAGGTAAAATAATAAGTGCAAACAAAAGATTTATAGAGCTTAGCGGATATTCGGAGAAAGAAGTTATAAATAAAAGTTTAAACAGTTTTATTTCTAATAATTCAGTTCCTAAAAGCTTTTCAAGAAAAGATCCTACTGAACCTACAAGTGAATTTTCAAGCGAACAAGTTTTAATAAAAAAAAATGGGATTAAAATTTATGTTTCAACTATAATAAAACTCTTATCAGATGGCAGATACAAAGTAATTTTAAAAGATATAGATTTAAGAAAAAAAGCAGAATTAGCATTAATTGAAAGTGAAAATAAATACAGACTACTAACAGAAAACATACATGATGTAGTTTGGACAACAGATATTGATTTAAAAACATTATTTATTAGTTCGTCAATTACAAAAATAACAGGCTTTGCTCCTTTCGACTATTATCAAAAACCTCTTAATGAGTTAATTACACCTATTTCATATCGCTTAATTTTAGATACATTAGAAAGAGAAAAAGAAAAGCTAAGATTAGGTAAATTACAAAAAAAACAGTATTCAGTTACTCTTGAGATAAAACTGCTTCATAAAAGAGAAGAAAGTGTTTGGATACAATTGAGTGCCACAATAATGACTAACAAAAAAGGTGAAGCAATTGGCATTCATGGTATAATGTTCGATATAAATGCGCAAAAAAAGACACAACAACTTTTAGACATAAATGAAAAAAGAATAAATCTAGCTTTAAAATCAACTAATTCGGGAATTTGGGAGTTAAATGCAGACTTAACAAAAATAAAGATTGACGATAATTTATTAGAAATCTTAGGATATACAAAAAAAAATCTTGGCCCATATATATCCGATTGGATTGAAATTACTTATAATGAAGACAGAAAATATATAATTGATATACTGCAAGATATACTAGACAAAAAATATTTAATAAAAACTTACGAATGTAGACGAGTTAATAAAGATGGCTTTATTATTTGGTTTAGCGATACAGTAAATGCCATTATTGATGAAAATAATAACATAGTAGAATTAATTGCAACATCAAAAAACATTACTCAGGAAAAAATAACAGAAGATAAAAAATATAAATATTATGCAAATCTTCAACTACTTTTAGACAGCTCTATTCAATTTTTAAAATTTTCAACTATTGAAAATATATACGAATATCTTGGTAAAACAATATCTAAAATTATTCCTGAAAGTTTAATTGTAATTAGTTCAATAAAATCTGATTCTGAAAATAGCAATTTCAATAAAATATATGGATTTGAAGCCGATAAATTTGAATATTTAGAACAATTTGAGTTTTCAGAAATAGAAAAAAATAAATTTAAATCTGAAATTTTACAATTGCTTGATAAAGAAATTTTAATTGAATATAAAAATGGCGTAACATCGTATTTGAAAGATTTTTTTCCTGAAATTTTAATTTCCGGGCAATTAATAAACTCTAATTACCAAAATTTACACTTAATCGGATTAAAAGAAAACAACATAATATATGCAAGTATTAACATAATAACTAAAAACGGCTATGTTGTTTATAATCATGAATTTATAGAAGCAATTATATATTTGGCATGTGTGAATATTAATAAAAAAAGCATAGAATTAAAATTAAACAAAGAAAAGAATAAAGCAGTAGAATCGGAAAAAAAATTTAAAGAAATAAATGCACAAAAAGACAAGTTTTTCTCTATAATTTCGCACGATTTAAAGAATCCATTCAATACAATAATTGGTTTTTCTGATTTAATTGTTCAAAATTATAATAATTATGATTTAGAAAAAATTCAGAGTTTTAATCAATTAATTAATAATACTGCTAAAAGCACTTACGAATTAATGGAAAATTTGTTTTTTTGGGCCAAATCGCAAAGAGGAAATCTTAAAATTGAAAATAAAGAAATAAATATTGATAATCTGATAAATGAAAATTTAAAATTTTACTCGTCTGAGGCAATAAGAAAAGTTATTGAGCTAAAATATAATTCAAAAATTAATTCCGAAATATTTTCCGACGATCATATTCTAAATACAATTTTAAGAAATTTAATATCCAATGCATTAAAATTTACCCACAAAAAAGGTAAAATTGAAATAGATGTAAAAGAAATAGATGATTTTTTGCAAATTGAAATAAAAGATAACGGAGTAGGAATTGCTGAAGATTTACAGAAACAAATATTTAATATTGAAACTAATAAATCTACAATTGGTACCGATAACGAAAAAGGAACCGGATTAGGCTTAGTATTGTGCAAAGAATATGTTGAAAAACTTGGTGGAAAAATTTGGATAAAAAGTGCTCCTGAAAAAGGGAGCACTTTTATATTTACAATTCCAAAATAATTATATTAATAATTTAATAATCAAGCAATTACATTAAACCAATTAAATAATTCATTAAATTATAATCCAATTGTTTTTAAGCCTTGTTCAAAAATAATATCTCTTGGAATTCCAGCTCTTGAAATTCTATCTAAATCGTCTTGTAAATCGGCATCAATAACAGCTTTTTCGTTCATTAATTTAATTGTGCCGTTATAATCGCCATCTCCTTGTAATTTAATTATTAATTCAGAAAGCGATGCAATTGCTTCAGTCATTTTATCAAAATCTACTTTGTAAGTTCCATCAGGGTTTTTAACAAAAGCGTTTTTTTCTTTAAAATAGTTATATCTGATTAAATTAGCTTTTCCGTGTGAGCTAGCGCTTCCAAATCTGATTGAGCGAAAAATTCCGGCCATAAAAGTTACGTAATTATCCATTAAATCAGAATCTAATTCGTCCATTTCTATTAATTTAGAAACCATATATACGCCTAAAATATCAGCTTTTCCTTCTTCTAAAGTAGAATAACTTTCTTTTAAAGCATCTCTAACAGTTCCTTTTCCGTCAAGAGTATTTTTAATGCCTAAACCATGCGCAACTTCGTGAAACATAGTATTTTCGAAAAAAGATTTGAATTTAATATGTTTTCTTTGCGATTCATCAATAATAACATTTGCAATTGGAACTAAAATTTTATCGAATTTAGCTTGCATAGCGTTTTTTAATTGAAGCCTTCTACTTCCTTTAGCTAATTGAACTTTTTCGTCGTTTGGTAAATTAATAGCAATTGTTTTACTTCCGGCATTACAATCGCCTGCGTAAAACACTACATCATAAGCATTTAAGTCAGAATTAGAACCAGCTTCTTCAGCTTTATATTTATCATCAACAGGAAGTCCTTTTTGAAGCTCAGGAAGCAATTTAGAGAACTTAGCCAACTTATTACTCCATTCGCGGTCTTTAATTAAAATAAATGCTTCGTGTGCTGCTTTATATCCAAACAAAGCATCTTCGTAGTTTTCAATTGGTCCAACCACAAAATCAATTCCGTTTGTTTTCATATCCATCCAAGCCATATCGCTTTCAAAGTAATTATCTGTTAACAAAGCATCGGCTCTTAAATTCAAATATTTCTTTAATTCCTGATTTTCAGCAATTTCGGAAGCTTGTTTTAATAATTTTGAAGCTTTAATAATATTTTCTTCAAAAAATTGATGATAAGGAATCACATATAATTTTCCGTCTTTATTTCTTCTAATCATTGTATAAAGACTTGTTTTTTCAGAATCGTTTAAAGCTTCAAACTCTTCAACAGTCATATCTGCAGGATAGAAATTTGCGCCTTTTGGTTTTTCGCCAAAAGTTTTAATAAAAGGTAAATTTCCGTTTAATCTTTCCCA
>JAFGWC010000152.1 GCA_016937695.1 Bacteroidales bacterium | reverse complement strand
GATAAAAATCTAATTTTATATAAAAAAACTACTATATTTTTTACTAATATGGTAGTTTTTTTATAATAAACAATTCTATTTATCAAACTCGTTCCTGTAAAACATTAATTTACTTTCGTTTATAAAAACCTCTTTATCAGCGATATAATTAAAAAATGGTGCCATTACGCCATTCCCGAATTTAACTTTTCCTACAAAAACTCTGGCTTCGTCCCATAAATTTTGATCTATAAAACTATCTAAAAGCTCTTTTCCGCCTTCTACAACAACAGATTGAATTTCTTTTTGATATAAAATATTTAATATTTCTTTTAATGAATTATCAGTAAAATTTGTTTTTATAAAATGTAAATTCTCTTTAATTTCATCTTTTTGTTCGTTAAAAATAAAAGTTGTTGCAGCCGAATCAAAAATTTTTAAAGTGTTTTTAAGCCTTAACTTTTTGTCTAAAACAATTCTAACAGGATTTCGTCCATTCCACTCTCTTACAGTTAGTTGCGGATTATCAAACATTGCGGTATTTGTTCCAATCATAAAAGCAGTTTCTTCGGTTCGCCATTTATGAACCAGTATTTTTGAAAGGCTGTTTGTAATCCAAATCGGCTCAATCGGATCGCTTGAACTTCTGTATTTATCAATAAATCCGTCTAAAGTTTCGGCCCATTTTAAAATTATGTATGGTCGTTTTTTTGAATGAAAAGTAAAAAATCTCCGGTTTAACTCTAAACTTTCTTTTTCTAAAACGCCCAAAGTTACATCGCAACCACCTTTTTTAAGTTTTTCAATACCTTTTCCTGATACTTTTGCAAAAATATCGATACACGCAATTACAACTCGCGGAATTTTATTTTCAACTATTAAATCGGCGCAAGGCGGAGTTTTTCCATGATGAGCACATGGCTCTAAATTTACATAAATAGTTGATTTAGAAAGTAATGACTTGTCTTTTACCGAATTTATTGCATTTACTTCTGCATGTGCCTCACCACATTTTTGATGATAACCTTCGCCAATAATTTTTCCTTTATAAACTATTACTGAACCAACAAGCGGATTTGGCGCTGCACTTCCTAAACCTAATTTAGCCAATTCGATACAACGAGTCATGTATTTTTCATCTTCTGCTTGCTGTATTTTTATATAATTTTCCAAATTTTAATTTTTAAATTTTAAATATTAGTTGCAACTTAGTGCACTATGTTTACAATCGACAAAATAATAAAAATTTTTAAACAAGAACTAAAAGATTTATATCCAATAAGCGAGATAAATTCTTTTATCGAAATTACTCTTAATTTTTATTTAAATTTTTCTAAAACTGACATTTTCACTAAAAGCGATTTTTTAACTCAAATTGCTGATTATAAGCTAATTAATAATGTGATTGAAAGATTAAAAAACAACGAACCAATTCAATATATTTTAGGCCAAACAGAATTTTACGGTTTAAAGTTTAAAGTAAACAAAAACGTATTAATTCCACGTCAAGAAACCGAAGAACTTGTTGATTGGATTATTAAAGATAATTCCGAAATTTTAAATCCTCAAATTTTAGATATTGGAACAGGAAGTGGATGTATTGCTGTTTCTTTATCAAAACATTTAAATAATTCGAATATTGACGCAATAGATATTTCAGAAGAAGCTTTAAATCAGGCATTTGAGAATTCTAAAATCAATAATCTAAAAATAAATCCTGTTAAACAGGATATTTTAAATTTTGAAAAATCAAATTATAAATTTCCTAAATACGATATTATTGTAAGCAATCCGCCTTATGTTAGAATATCTGAAAAAAAATTAATGCATAAAAATGTTTTAAATTTTGAACCAAATTTAGCTTTATTTGTTGATGATAATAATGCTTTAATTTTTTATGAGAAAATACTTGAATTTGCAGAAAAACATCTAAAATTGAACGGAAAATTATATTTTGAAATAAACGAACATTATGGAAACGAAGCTGTTACGCTTTTAGAGAAATTTAATTTTATAAATATTATTTTGCGTAAAGATATAAATGGAAGAAATAGAATGATTTGTGGACAAATAGGATAAAAAGACAAAACAGATGAAATAAAATGTTAAAAAAAATAACAAAAGAAGAAGCTTTAAAAAAATCAATGAATATTTGCGCAAAACAAGAAAAATGCAAATTCGATATAAAGGAAAAGCTTTTTAAACTTGGTTTAGAAAAAAATAATATTTTTGAAATTGTTGAACAACTTGAAAAAGAAAATTTTATAAACGAAGAAAGATATTGCAAATTTTATGTTAGAGATAAATATAAAATTGCAAAATGGGGAAGAAAAAAAATAGAATTTTCGCTAAAACAAAAACAAATTCCTGATGAAATTATTCAAAATTCTTTATCTGAAATAAACCAAGAAATTTACATACAAGTATTTGAAAATGAAATGATTAAAAAACAAAATCAAATAAAAACCGACGATTTTGCAAAACAAAAAAGCAAACTTTTAAATTTTGCCCAAAGCAGAGGCTACGAAGCAGATTTAATATTTAAAATAATTGACAAAATAATCAAAAAATGAAAGTTTTAAAAATACTATTAATTTCTATTTTAATATCAGCCTGTAATTCACAAAATAATGATAATGAAGATGTTAGGCCTGACAGTTTATTCAGCATCATATTAAATGCTGACAGTACATATTTAAAAAAAGAAAACTCAGAAAACAACGAGAAAATTACTGATAATCAAGAAGATATATGTTCTGATGAAAATCTTGAATTTATTAAAGAAAATATCAGTAAAAACAATTATAAATTTATAGAAAATGCTATTGTAAAATATTCTAAAATCAAAACAGATAAAGCATTAGCTCAATTTTACTCTAACGTTTTAGACTCGGTAGTTGAAATAATCTGCGATGCTATTTGGAAATACAAAGATAAAAACAATACCGACGATGGCGAATTAGAACAAATTTGGAATGATGAAATTGGCAATTGTATGCCTTTTATAACAATAGTTTTTGCCAGCACTTTTGTTGGAACTACTGCTTTCAAAAACTATTCGAATTTATTAAAAAAAGCCAAAACAACAGATGGTTTTAGCGATAATAAATTTTTTGAAGTCATGCATACTTGTGAAGGTCAATATCCAAGCGAGATTTATAATTATTATTTAAACGATTACGATGCAAATTATAGACATAGTTTATTAGGAAACGGTAATCATTTAGCTGTAATAATGATGGCAATTGATGCCGATAAAGAATCGGATTTATTTGATAATGAGCTAAATGGTTTAGTTGCATATGTTTTAAACATCAAAGAAGAAAGTGTTTTTGGTAGTTCTAAAGAAGAA
This sequence comes from Bacteroidales bacterium, assembly GCA_016937695.1. Classification (GTDB taxonomy): domain Bacteria; phylum Bacteroidota; class Bacteroidia; order Bacteroidales; family NBLH01; genus NBLH01. The sequence continues at coordinate 561 of JAFGWC010000152.1, read as the reverse complement.
GTTTTTAAAGAATTAACATTAATATCGCAAATTCAAGACAGTACTAAATTTGATTTATCAAATGCCGAATATTTAAAAAACAGATTAGACACAACTAGCGAAAAAATACACTATAATTGTGCAAACGAAGATTGTTCAGAATATTTTAATTAATAAAAACTATATATAAATTAGCACATCTGAATTCTGTTTACCAAATTTAGCCGCTTCTCTTTATTTTATTAAGAATAAATAAAATTTATTAAAAATATAAGTTCAAATTACACTCCATTTTTAAAATCATACTGATAAAAATCACTTGTCCTTGATGAAAATTATATTACTTTTGCAGTCGATTCGCAAATAAATACCTTTCGATATTGTTAAATTAAAATTTTAAAGATATGAATAATGCAATTTTTTCATTTAGCATCCCAAAAAACGAAACTATTTTACAATACAAAAAGGGAAGCACAGAAAGAAAACAAATAGAAATTGAGTTGCAAAAGCTTAGTAATCAGCAAATTGAAATTCCTTTAATAATTGGAGGAAAAGAAATAAAAACCGGAAAAACATCAACGG
>JAFGWC010000151.1 GCA_016937695.1 Bacteroidales bacterium | reverse complement strand
TCTAAAATTGCTCTTTTTCCGTTTCTTTCATATGTTGCGGCAACTAAATTGCTTTCGTGTCCGTAAATTAAAGGCGTAAGACTTACATTATCTTGAATTGTAGCTATTGTAATTCCCTCGTAAACATATTCTAATCCAGTTGTAATCAAATGTTTAGGTGTTAATCCTGCTTTTTTGCCTTTATTGTTTAAACCAACAACTTCGTTTCCGTATAAATTACCAAGCATTTTTACACCTAACAAATATTCTGCAACATAATTAGCATCAGCATAATAAGGCTCATTATCGCCCCAAATATAAACCCCTTTTCCGCTATCAAAAAATTTCTTAATTACTTTTAAATGTCCTTCGTTTAGTTTTTGCACATTGCTTGAAATTATCCAAAGTTGGCAAGCTTTTTTAAGCTGTTTTTCCAATTCTTCCGGACTTGGAGGATTTTCAATCCATCTATAAACTGAAAAGCCTTTTTCTTTTAAAGCAGATTTTGGCAAACTAAAATCGAAACCTTCGCCTGTGTATAAATGCAAAACAGCAACAGTTTCACCTTCAAAAGCGCCGTCAACAGCCAAATCATATTGATTTCCAGCTGCATTTCCATGAGTATCAGAATCTACTTTTACAGATTTTATTTCACCTGAAAGATCATCTTTAACTTTCTCAAAAACAGCGTTTTGTGCTCTGCATTCATTATATACTTTTTTCTGAGCATTTAATAATGTTATACTTGAAATCAGAAATAAAATAATTATGCCAAATTTTAAAACGCTTTGATGTATTATTCTTTTATTTTTCATGACTATAAATTTAAATTGTTTTTATTTATAGATACAGAAAAAATATAATTCCATAAAATAAAATATTTTTATTACTTTTTACGTTATAAAAACATAGCTTTTAATAAGTAATTAAAAGTATTTACACCATCAATTAAGCATAAAAACTACACTCATAAAACATTCTATTCTTTGTTAACTTAAATATTTATATTTATTGCGAACATTAAATATTGGCATTTTAAATATTTTGCTTTCAATTTACTTTAAATCAGTTATTTAGGAAAAGTTTTTGAAATATCAATATTTTAAATCAATTATTTTTAATATATTATTAAAGTAATTTTATATTTTGCAAAAAACTAAATAATGAATTATATTTTAAAGTTTAACTAAAAAATTTAAATCAAAAAAGATGAATTTATTTTTCAATAATTATAGCATTAAAGTAAAAATCTTATTGTTTGTATTTTCATTTACAACATTATTCTTTGGCTTAATTATTTTTTTTCTGAGTTTTAATGTTAAGAACAACTCTATCAAAGACTCAAAAGAAATAATTAACACAGAAACTAAAAGATACGCCAATTTAACACAAAACATTTTTGATAATGCATTTAGTTCTGCAGAAACATATACAGATGCTTTTTTGGAAAGCAGAAAACTGCCACAAAATGTGAGAGATACTTTAAATAAAAATATTTTATTGCGAGTTTTAAATAGAAATCCGGATTATCTTTCTGTTGCTTTACACTATGAAATAAGTGCACTTGACCCAAATTATAAAAAGAAAAACGGAAGAGTTAGAAATATTGCTTTTAAACTGAATAATGAATCGCATTTTTCGCAAAATATTGCCGATACCAATAATTTGGACTTAACAGGATTATATTATGAAGCTAGAGAAATAGCTGTAAATATGGTTAGTGTTCCGTATTATGATACTCATACTCCTGAACTAGCCGGTATTTTGATGGTTACAATTATTACAGCTTTAGTTGAAGATGGTAAATATATCGGGCAAACCGGAATTGACTTAACTTTAAAAAAAGTTCAACAAATGATTCAAACTATTAAGCCTTCAGAATCATCAATTGCTTATCTTGTTGCATCTAACAACTCAATTGTTGCACATTCCGATACAAGTTTATTTAATAAAGACTTTATAGAAATAAATAAAAATTACGAAAAAGAATTTCAATATGCTATTAAAAAGGTTAAAGAAAACAAATCATACAATTTTGAAATAAATAAAGCTGGTGATGAATTATATGTTTCTTTTTTCCCGATAAAAGCCGGAAATGATGACAGATATTGGGCTTTGGTAACAGAAACTCCAATAAGTGTATTTACACAAAAATCTAATAGACTATTTTATATTACAATTTTTGGTGGAATTATTGGTATTTTACTTTTTTCATTAGCTATTTATTTTGCAATTAATGGTATTACAAAAAAACTTATTTTAGCAATAAATTTTGCTCAAGAAATTAGTGATGGAAACTTAAGCTCAAGAATTGATATTACTTCAAAAGATGAAATTGGACAGTTAGCTAAATCAATGAATCATATGGCTAATAAGCTAAAAAAAATGATACAAAAAATAAATTCAAGTTCTGATAATATGAATAATGCCAGTTCTCAAATTTCTGAATATTCAGCAGAATTATCTCAATTAGCATCCGGCCAAGCTGCTTCTGCAGAGGAAGTTATGGCTTCAATTGAAGAAATAAGTGCTAATATTCATAGTAATTCAGAAAACGCAAGTCAAACTGAAAAAATATCAGAACATACACTTTTTGGAATAAAAACAGGAAGCGAATCAGCAACAGAAACACTTGAAGCAATTAAAGAAATTACTAATAAAATATCTATTATCAATGAAATTTCCAAACAAACAAATATTCTTTCATTAAATGCTGCCGTTGAAGCTGCAAGAGCCGGACAATACGGAAAAGGTTTTGGAGTTGTTGCTAATGAAGTTAAAAAACTTGCCGAAAGATCTCAAGAAGCTGCAAATCAAATAAATGAACTTTCAGAAAAAGGTATAAATATATCAAGTCTGGCAGAAAAAGAACTTTCAATTTTGATTCCTGATGTTGAAAAAACAGCTTTGTTAATTAGAGAAATCTCAACTGCTAGCAATGAACAAGGTAATGGTATTGATCAAATTGGAAGTGCTGTTCAAATATTAACAGATATTGCACAAAAAAACGCTGCTTTTTCTGTTAATTTAGATGAAAAAGCAAAATTGCTGAATAAAGAAGCCGAACTTTTAAAAACTGTTATTAAATTTTTCAAAATATAAACAAATACTTTATTATAAAAATGCAGATTAAAAATTTACATGAAACTTGAAATCTGCATCTTTATTTCATTAATTATCAACTAAATAACCATATTTTATTAATATAGATTTTGATTTATCTGAAAATAAAAACTGTTTATAAACTTTAGCAGAATTTGAATTTTCATTCAATAACAAAACAAATTGTTCAATCGGCGAATACAAATTTTCATCTATTTCTGTCCATTTTCCAACATTTTTGAGTTTATTAGAAAGCACAATCGATTTACTTGTAAACCCAACTTGTGCTGCTTTGTTTACAATGTATTGATTAAGCTGCAATACACTTTCAGCAAATATTAATTTGGATTGTATACTATCATAAATATTTGTGGCTTTTAAAACTTCAACAGCTGCAATTCCATAAGGTGCATTTTGTGGATTTGCAATTGCAATTGCCTTTAAATCAGAATTTTGTGTTAATTCATTCAATTCTGGTTCTATTGCAGAATTTGACCATAAAACTAAAACACCATTACATAGAATCTCAGGATTTTCCTTTGAAAATCCTTCATCAAAAAGTTTTTGTGCATATTTTTTATTTGCAGATACAAATATATCAAAAGGTGCACCATTTGTAATTTGCGCCGTTAACTTTCCGGAACTTGCACTTATTATTTCTACTGATTTTCCTGTTTGTTTTTCAAATTCTGAGTTAATTTCTTCTATTGCAAACCTAAGATTTGAGGCTACTGCAATTTTTAAATTTTCATTTTTATTGTGAGAATTACACGAAAAAGAAAAAAACATTAGTAATATTACAAATATTATTTTAACTAATTGATTCATAATTATTTAACTTGCATATAATTTTAAATAAAAACAGCTAAAATAAACCTATTTATCTTGATTTTAAATCAATTTGTAAAATAAATCCACCACTTTTCAAACCTTTAGCACCAACAACACCAATTACAACTTTATACGGATGATTAATTGCAGTTAAATTATCAACAGTTCTTGTGTGATCCTGTGTTTTTCCTCTTTTAGGATAATCCCATTTATGCTCAGCCTCGCAACTTACACATGAAGGCAAATCCGGAACTATTTTATCGCTTGAAACTCCAATCTCATAAGCATATAAACTAAAATCTGCATTTTTATTATCAGGAATTACTGTAATTTTCATCGTAGAATATGTTGGAATTTCAGTTGTGTAAATAACATGATTTCCAGTAAATTTTTGCTTTTGAGTTTCCGGAAAACATGCAACAGAACTATTCCATGCCCATGATAAATCGTTTATTAAAACTCCATTTTTCAAATCTCCTTTTATTTCAGTAATTTTATTTTTTTCACAATTTAAAGCTATAGTTTGTACTTTTTCCTGATTTAGATTTTCTGCAGATTTTCCACCAATTAACTTTATTGACAATTTGTATTTTCCTGATTTTAAGCCATTTCCGCCAACTACGCCAATAACTACATTGTAAGGATTTTTAATCGCATTTAACCGTATTTGCCTTGTATGATCTTGAGTTTTACCAACTTTTGGTCTGTCCCATTTATGCTCTGCTTCGCAACTAACACACGAAAAAAGATTTGGAACAACAGAATAATTTGTTTTGCCAATTGAATATGCATAAATACTAAAATCAGCATCTTTATCTTCAGGCTCCACTGTTATATACATTTCTGATTTAGAAGGCAAATTAGTACAATATAAAACATGATTTCCGGTAAATTTTTGCTTTTGTGTTGCCGGAAAACATGCAACGGAACTATTCCAAGCCCAAGACAAATCATCAATTATTTCACCATCAAATAAATCGCCGGAAACAAAAACCTCGGAATCTGCTTTTGAATCAATATACTGCACATTTTCAGAAAATTGCGAATAAGTTTTAATTGAAATAATTAATGAAATAACAATTATTACTATAGTTTTCATATGATAAATTTTTTAAAATTATGTTTCATAAATTTACTAAAAAATCATTTGAAATACAAAGCAGATAGATTAGTATCAGATTTTTTTATTATATTTACTATTATCTAAAACTAAATAAATTTGACTAATGAATTTAGAAGAAACTGAGCATAAAAAACAAAACATCAAAAAAACATCAGAAAAATCATTAAATGATTTTGAAAACCTTTTTAATGAAAGTCCTATTGCATTCTGGCTTGAAGATTTAAGTGAAATTAAGAAGGATTTAAATAAATTGGTGGATAAAGGAATTATTGATTTTAAAAAATATTTCGATGAAAATCCGAATTTTATGGTTGAATGTGCTTCAAAAATAAAAGTTTTGGATATTAACAAAGCAGCTATAAAACTTCATCAAGCAAAAGATAAAAATTTTCTTTTAAAAAACATTTCTAAAACTTTTAACGAAAATTCTATTGAAATTTTTAAAGAAGAGTTAGCAGCATTTGTAAAAAATGAAACAAAATTTTCTGCTTCTTCAAAATTACTAACATTTGATGGAAATGTTATTGATGTATACATGAATGCTTTTGCATTAGAAAATCACGAACACGATTTATCGAAAGTAATTATTTCTTTTACAGATATAAGTGAAAAAGTGAAAAATTCAAGCCAAATAATTAAATTAAACAAACAGCTTTTAGAAGAACGAAATATATTTGTTAAGGGAAATGTTGTTGTTTTTAAATGGCTTAATGATAAAAACTGGACAATTGATTACGTATCCCCAAATGTAGAAAATGTTTTTGAATATGATAAAAATGATTTTTTTACAAAAAAAATTAAATATAGCGATATTATACATAAAGATGATATTGAAAGAGTACAATTAGAAGTAGAAAAAGCAAAAAATAATAAGCTTGATAATTTCGAACACCAACCATACAGAATAATAAAAAAAGACAATAAAATAGTTTGGCTTTATGACTTTTCTAGTATTGTTAGAAATGAAAATAATGAAATTTCCCATTTTTTAGGTTACGTTAAAGATATAACAAAAGATAAGTTACTAGAGCAGGAAAAAGAAGATTTATTTGCAGAAATAAACAATCAATTTAATGAGTATTCTACTCTAAATCAGCTATATGAGAAAATAAATAATGAATTAGAAATAAAAAATGAAAAACTTGCCAAAAGTCAGGAAAAATACAAAAAACTTTCAAATTTAACCTTCGAAGGCATATTAATTCATAAAAAAGGAATTGCACTTGAAGTAAATAAATCATTTGCTGATATGTTTGGATACAAACAAGAAGAACTTATCGGAAAAAATGTAATAAATCTTTTAGTTCCTAATAAATATCATCCACTTATTGAAGAATATACAAAATTAAACCATGCTTTGCCATATGAAGTAAAAGGTATAAAAAAAGATGGAACTATTTTCCCTATTGAATTGGAATCCAAAGTTTTACAAGATCAAGAAAAAAACGTAAGAGTTACTGCAGTTAGAAATATTAGCAAAATAAAAAAAATAAAAAAAGATAAAAAAACAAGCGAAAATCATCTATTAACTTTAATTAATGCGATGGAAGACATTGTTTGTTTTAAAGACGGAGAAGGAAAATGGCTAATTGCAAATGATGCAGACTTAAAACTTTTTAATCTTGAAAATGTTGACTATAAAGGAAAAAAAGATTCTGATTTAGCACATTATTCCGATTTTTATAAAGAAGCTTTTTTAACTTGTGAAACAAGCGATGAACTTGCATGGAAAAATAAAGATAAAAGCAAAGGAATTGAAGTAATTCCAACTCCAGAAGGAAAAGATAAAATTTTTGATATTACTAAAATCCCTCTTTTTTATTCATCTGGAAATAGAAAAGGACTTGTCGTACACGGACGAGATATTACTTTACAAAAAGCTGCAGAACAAGCTCTTATAGAAAGCGAAACTAGTTTTAGAACACTTTTTGAAAATTCGCCTTTGGGTATATTTACAGCATCGCCAAATGGACAAATTTTAGATGCAAACCAAGCATTAATTGAAATTTTGGGTTCACCTTCAATTGAAGCAACAAAACAAATTAATCTTCTTAATTTTCCATCATTAATTAAAAACGGTTTTGCTGATGATTTTAAAAATGTTGTTGAAACAGGAATTATACTAAAAAAAGAATACTATTACACTGCAAATTGGGGCAAAACTGCAAATTTATGGGAACACATTGTGCCTTTAAAAGACGATTTAGGAAAAGTAAATAAAATATACACAATTATTGAAAACACAACTGAAAGGAAAATTATTGAAAATGAGCTGTTTAGACAAAAAAACTTATTTGAAACAATGTTTAATTCAATTTCTGATGCTGTAATTATTACTGATAACGAAAGAAAAATCATTCTTTTTAATAAAGCATCTCTTAAATTATTTAAGTATACAGCTAAAGAAATAACAGGAAATAAAACTGAAATCTTTTATGAAAAAACTGATCTATATAACAAAAAGGGCGAAGAAGTATTTGATATAAATTCAGAAAAAAACAGTGATATTTTTATTGTAAACTATAAAGATAAAAAAGGCAGAGTTTTTAAAGGCGAAACATTTGGCACAAAGCTATTTAACGAAAATAAAGAATGGATTGGAAACTTAGGCGTTATAAGAGATGTTTCGGAACGTATTAATATGTTAGAAGAGCTTAACAGGGCAAAAGATAAGGCAGAAGAAAGTAATCAGTTAAAAACCGCATTTTTAAATAATCTGTCTCATGAAATAAGAACACCAATGAATAGCATTATGGGCTTTTCTCAACTTTTAAACAAGAAAAGCCTAAGCGAAACTAAACGAACAAGTTTTACAGAAAAAATAACAAATAGCAGTAAACAACTTTTATCTATTGTTGAAGATATTATTAATATCTCTAAAATTGAATC
>JAFGWC010000007.1 GCA_016937695.1 Bacteroidales bacterium | reverse complement strand
CTTTTTTTTTGTTGCAGTGTTATTAATTTCTTCTACAGCTCCATTAGAAACTGCAATCCATTTATTTGGAATTTCGAGTTTTAAGTCAAATGTTGCTTTTAAATCTGGCTGATCAAAACAAGGAAATACAGTAGATGCTCTGTCTGGGACAAACATTGAATATAAATAATCAGAAGTTCTATTTAAAGCATTATCGCCTGCAGTAAATTCTATTTCTACTTTGTTAAAACCTTCTTCTAAAAATTTATCTTTTATTATAATATGCTCATTTACAAACGAATAGTTCTTTTTTTTACTGTTATTTATTTTTACTGATTTAAGACTTTTTTTCTCAGCAGAAAAATCAAGAACTAAATCCTCATTATCATCTTTTTTAAGATTAAAACTGATAATTGCTTTGCCGGTTATCTTTTTATTTAGAGAATCAGGAATTGCAAAAAGTAAATCATAATTTATATCAGAAACAATATTCTTTCTATGCTTTGCTAAATCTGAAGAAACACCTGCTTCATATTCAATATTTGATTTATTATTGCAAGATAAAAAAAATAAAAATACAGAAAGTATAGTTATATAAAAGTATAATCTCACTTGAAAAACATTTATTTATTCATATAAATATATAAAAATAAACAAAAAATTTTAGAATTAATCAGAATAATAAGTAAAAAGGTTTTCAAGCATAAAATGTAATCTGTTTAAAATATTTACTTCACTTGTATCTGCATCAAAATCAAGAAAAAGCAAATTCATATCAGAAAAACGATCTTTAATTCTTTTTTCAACACCTTTTGAAACAATATGGTTAGCAATACAACCAAAAGGTTGAACACTTATAACATTATTAATGTTGTCTTCTGCAAAACCAGAAATTTCTGCAGGAATTAACCAGCCTTCGCCAAATTGAGCAGTTAAATCAAGTATTTTTGATGCTTTTTCTGCAATATCTCTAATTGAATGAAATGGTCTGTAAAATTTAAATTTCGAGTTTATCAACTCTATTCTTTTTATATATCGATTTGCTTTTTTCTCAAGAAAATAAACTACAATATCTGACCATGCTCTATTTGTAATATTTGCTTTTTTGTTTATTTCAATATTTACAAATTCTTGCACAAAAAAATCGACTAAAGGCGGTACAATTACTTCAACACCTTGTTCTACAAGCCAATCGCTGATAAATTGATGTCCAAAAGAATTATATTTTACATAAATTTCGCCAACAATACCAATTTCAGGAAAAATGCCATTTTTAACTTCTATATTATTAAACTGATTAACAGCATTTTGCAGTTCATTAAATATTTTTCCCGGTTCATTTTTTTCAACAAAAGGGATTATTGCTTTAATACATCTATCAACTGTCTTTTCAGAATCGCCTTTATTTTTCTCTCTTACTCTTGTAGAATAATGCATTTTTGCAACTGAATCGGCATATAAAATTGCCACAAAAGTAACTGCAAGTATTTTTTTCCATTCAATTGTAAAACCTTCTTGTGGATTAATGCTTTTACCAAATGTTCCTAAAGAAACTACAGGAATATCATCAAATCCAGCCGAAATCATAGCTTTTTTTATTAACGATAAATAACTTGAAGCTCTACATTGTCCACCTGTTTGAGATATTGCCACAGCGATGTCTTCTTTTTTATAATTATCTGAATCTAAGGCCTTAAGAACATCTCCGACAACAACTGTAGCAGGAAAACAAATTTCATTATTTGCATATTTTAAACCATATTGCACTGAGCTTTTATCCGGTTTAGGAAGATTAATCAACTCATAACCAGCAAGTTTAAAGAGTGCAGGCATAAGGTCGCCATATATTTCACCAAAATAAGGTCCAATTATTTTCCTTTTCTTGTCTATATTTTTAAATTCAGGTGTATTTATACGTTTTCTTTCTTTTAGTTTCTCTTTCATATCAAGCATTCTAACAGATTCAATCATCGATCTTAATCTAAGTCTTATTGAACCCGTGCTTGTAATTTCATCTACTCTTATTAAAGTTAAAGATTTTCCTTTAGCTTTTAAAATTTCGGTATTTTCATCAATAACAATTGCATCTGGGCCGCATCCAAATGAATTTAATTGAACAAACTGATAATAACTATCTCTATTTGCAGTCCATTGAGCAGAATTGTAAATTCTATTTGTATATGCCCATTGCGAAATAATTTGTAAACTAGATAAATCATCTTTGGCGCAATTTGGTAATGAATCTTCACTTAATACATCAACACCAAAATCGCTTAAAGTTTCTGGCGTTTTTTGGTTAATTAAAGAATCAATATGATATGGCCTTCCTGATAATACGATTACTGATCTTTTATTAATTTTGGCTGCTTCTAAAACTTTTTGTGCTTCATCTTTAATTTTTTGCTTAAATATTTTTTGTTCTTCTTCGCTTTTCTCAAAAGCTTTTTCAAAAACAGATTTTTTTATCCCGAATTGTTTTAAATATTTAAAACAAGCTTTTTTTAATAATTCTTTATCATTAAAATTAAAAGTTGGTGAATCAAAAGGTATATTAAATTTTGTTTCCGGATTTATACTACTTCTAATTACATCTGGATAATTGCTGACTAATGGACAATTAAATGAATTATCTGTTTCGATATATTCATTTTTTTCAAACAAAATCATCGGATAAAATATTCTATCTATTTTTTTTTCTGATAAGTTAAAGATGTGTCCATGAGCCAATTTTGCAGGAAAACAAATACTGTCAGACATTACAGTTCCTAATCCTCTTTCATACAAACTCATTGTTGATTTGTCTGATATTTCAACATTTATTCCACATTGGTTAAATAATGTATTCCAAAACGGAAAGTTTTCATAAATGTTTAAAACACGTGGTATTCCAATTGTTGCTTTCGGATTTTTATTTGCCTTTAAGTCTCTATCAAACAGTAAGTTAAACTTATATTCAAATAAATTTATGCCTTTTTTTGATTTAGAACCTTTATTATAAAAATACTTTTCACATTTATTTCCTGAATAAAAAACATTATTGTTTGAAAATGTAAATTTTGAAATATTACATACATTTTCACAGCCTTTACACATAATAAATTTTGTTTCAAATTTGTTAAACTCAAGTAAATCTTCTATTTTCCTGATTTTAACATTGTCATTATTTAAAATATTGTTTTCCAGTGCAAAAATCGCGGCACCAAAAGCTCCCATTTGTTCAGGAATATCAGAACAAATAACTTTTTTACCTGCTAATTGCTCCATAGCTCTGTGTATAGATGCATTTCTAAAAGCACCTCCTTGAACAACAATATTATTACCAAGTTCAGAAATATCTTTAAGCTTTAATACTTTAAATAATGCATTTTTAATAACAGAAATAGAAAGTCCTGCCGCAATATCCTCAACAGTAGCATTTTCTCTTAAAGATTGCTTAACTTTTGAATTCATAAATACAGTGCATCGAGTACCAAGATCAGAAGGAGCAATTGCTTTACATGCAATATCAGCAAAATCAGAAACTTTATAACCCAAAGAATGACTGAATGTTTCGACAAAAGAGCCACAACCTGCTGAGCATGACTCGTTTAACTCAATTCTATTAATTAATCCATTTTCAACAAAAATAGCTTTCATGTCTTGTCCGCCAATATCAAGAATAAAACTGACATTTTCATCAAAATATTTCGCTGCATTAAAGTGGGCAATAGTTTCAACCATTCCATCTTCAATATTAAATGCAGCTTTTATTAAATCTTCTCCATATCCAACTACAGCTGTTCTGTAAATTTCAATCGTTTTATTTTCTTTATCTAATTGATTTTTAAACTCTAACAATCCTTTTCTTACTATTTCAACAGGATTTCCATTACTGTTTTCATAAAAAGAAAAAATTATTTGTTTATTTTCATCAATTGCAAGTATTTTTGTAGTAGTTGAGCCTGAATCAATTCCAAGAAAACACTTTTTGTTTTCTAAATCTTTGATTTTTATTCTTGGAGCTTTAAAACTAATCCTTTTTTCAATCCATTCATCATACTCTTTTTTTGAAGAAAAAAGTGCATCTAATCTATTATCTAAGTTAATTTTTTTATCAGATCTATTAATTCTATTTACTAAATCATCAACTTTAATAATTAAACCTTCTTTTTCAGATAATGCAGCGCCTATAGAAGGCAATAGTTCAGGATTTTTTGGAATTATTACATCTTCATCTTTAAGATTTAAATCTCGGATAAAAGTTTTTCGTAGTTCAGGCAAAAATGTAAACGGACCGCCGGAAAACATCACTTTTGGAACAATATCATGCGCTCTTGCCAATGTATTCATTATTTGAATTGCTACAGCATGAAAAACAGAAACTGCAATATCTTCTTTGCTGATTTTCCTGCTTAATAAATTCTGCACATCTGTTTTAGCAAACACGCCACACCTTGAAGCAATAGGATAAATTTGTTTATAATTCTTTGCAAGTTTATCAAAATCAGATACATCCACATTTAAAAGAGAAGCCATTTGATCAATAAACGCTCCTGTTCCGCCAGCACAACTACCATTCATCCTTATATCCGGCACTTTGTTATCATAAAAAAAGATCATTTTGGAATCTTCTCCTCCAATATCTATTAATGTTTTTACTGATGGATATAAATTTTTAACTACTTCGGAGGCAGCTATAATTTCTTGAATGAAAGGAATATCAGATTTTTCAGAAACACCTATTCCTGCAGAACCCGTAACTTTTATTTTCATTCTAAAGTTTCCAAGTTTGCTTTTTGCTTCTAGCAATAAGGCTATAACTGTTTCTTGAATTTTTGTATTATGCCTAACATATTTAGAATATATGATTTTTCTAGTACTGTCTATAATAGAAATCTTAGCTGTGGTTGACCCTATATCAATACCTGCAAAAAAATAATCTCCGTTTAATTTTATATATTTTAAATCCATTAATGGACAAAATTTTAAGTTAATAATTATATACAAATATACGGATATTTAAAATTTCTAAAATCTTAAATAACATATTTAAAAATATTTTATGTTTACAATGCTTATTGATTAAATAGTTCATACTATATATATCTTATTTACAATCAATTGCATGGTTCAAAATATAAAACCAATTATATAGTTTTAATTCAAATAAAAACAAATAAAGTTTAACAAACTAATTAATAAAACTTGTTCTCTATTAAAAAATTAAACAATTCTGATCGAAGATATTTATACTAAAATCTAAAAAAAACGACTCATACAAACAAAGTTTCTTAAATTGATACAATCTTAATAAAAAACTGTTTATTTTTACAAAAACAATATTAAAATTTATCACTAAAAAAAATCTCATAAACTAATATCAATAAAACTTGGCATTTTAATAAAAATATCATAAAATTGTAAAATACGGCATTAAATATGCAATGTATTTAAGGTTAAATTAAATATAGACACATGAAAATTAAAACCAAGCTTCCTTTATTTACAAGTATTACGGTTTTGCTGTCTATAGCATTTATTGCAATATTCTCTATCGTCAATTTTCGTAATAGAACTATTGAAAACATTGAAAATTATAGAGTTGAGGAAATTGAAAAAATTAAACAGCAACTAAAAGACATCGTTTATATATCATTTAATATGGTTGCTCAAAGCTACGAAAGCTCTAGCGCAAAAGCCATTGAAGAAACCTACGGTATTAGGCTTGACGAATCAGGGAATGATAATATTAAAATGCTTGCTATCAATATTTTAAACATAACAATTGAAAATTTAAGAGTACTTAGATATGGTGTTGACGGATATATTTGGATTAACGATATAGAACCTCCATACAAAGTAGTTATGCACGCCACGAAATCTGAATTAGAAGGGAGCGGACATGTATATAAAATTGAAGGAACTGACATAAATGTTTACGAAGCTTTCGCTGATATTTGTAACGAATCAGGAGAAGGATTTTTAGAATATTCTTTTTTTAAACCCGGTCAAACTGAAAGATTACCAAAAATGAGTTTTATTAAACTTTTTAAACCTCTTGGTTGGGTTATTGGAACTGGTGTTTATATCGACAATATCGAAAAAGAAGTTAGAAAGAAAACAGGCGCTTTAGAGCAACAGATTAATCAATTGGTTTGGATTACAATTGTAATAGGTATTTTTCTTGTAGCTGCGGCTTCAATTTTCTTATACTATTTAGGAAGTAATGTTACAAATGCTATTGGCCAGGTTAACAATCAGTTACTTGATATGGCTAAAGGACATGGCGTTGCAAAAATTGATTCGGAAAGAAAAGATGAAATTGGCGAGATGAATAGCTCCTTAAATATATTAATTGATGGAGTTAGCTCATATACTGCATTTGCAAATGAAATTGGAAAAGGTAACTTAGATGCTAAATTCACAGCATTAAGTAGTGGCGATCAACTTGGAAACTCTCTTATTGAGATGCGTGAAAGTTTAAGAAAAGCACGTGAAGAAGAAAGAATTAGACAAAAAGAAAATAAAATAAGAAACTGGATTGCCGAAGGACAGGGACTTATCAGCGATGTAATTAAAGGAACTGGTGATGATTTAAATATTATTTCTCACAAAATTATCAGTACTCTTATTCGATATTTAAATTCAAACCAAGGAGGATTATTAATTTTAAACGATGATAATCCTAATGATATTCATATCGAATTAATGGCGTCTTTTGCCTATAACAGAAGCAGATTTCACCATAAAAGGATTGAACTTAACGAAGGAGTTATTGGCGCATGCTTTTTAGAGAAAAAAACAATTTATATGACTAAACTTCCTGATGATTATATGGAAATTAGATCAGGACTTGGAACTGCAAACCCTAAAAGTTTGTTAGTTGTTCCTTTAAAGATTGAAGAAAACGTAATTGGAATTATAGAAATTGCTTCTTTCAAAGAACTTGAAAAACATGAAATAGAATTTGTAGAAAAAGTTTCTGAAAGTATTTCTTCAATTCTATTTACATCAAAAACAGGAAAACAAACACAAGAGCTTCTCGAAAAATTCCGTGAGCAAGCTGCTGAAAAGGCATATCAAGACCAAGAAATGCAACAGAAAATTGAAGAACTTGAAATGTTAAGAGAAAAACTGAAATCTGAAAAACATTTTCAAAACTAACAGTAATAATAGAAAAGCATGACACTATCCAAAAAAGTGTCTACTGTCGGTTTTTTT
>JAFGWC010000032.1 GCA_016937695.1 Bacteroidales bacterium | reverse complement strand
ACATTAAGCGTTAAAGGTGTTGGTCAAAATGATACAAAGGCTTTTCTTTCAGGAATTAAAAATATTAATCCTAAAAGCTCAAAAGTTAAAAGTTTTGTTGATAAAGGAAAAGAAAAAATTATTGAATATTACAATACTCAATGTGTTGTTTTGTTGAAAGAAACTGATGCTCTTGTTAATCAAAAAAAATATGCTGAAGCAATTTATAAATTAATGACAGTTCCGGAAGTTTGTCAGGAGTGTTATTTCAAAGCTCTTGATGCAATTAATCCTATCTATAAAAAAATGATGGGCGAAAATTGTGAGGAAGATTATAAAGCAGCAAAAGAAGCTTTTTCAAACAATAATATTGAAGAGGCAAAAAAACATCTTGAAAGTATTGAACCTGGTTCAGACTGTTACGATAAAGCTGTTGATTTAGCAAAACAAATTAATAATCTGAGCCCTGAAGAAAGAGGCGAAGAAGTTAAAATGCAAGCTGCAGCTCCTGCTACAAGAGAAGAACAAGTTGAAGCTTACAAAAAAGTAGCCAACGAATACAATCAAAGTAATCCTAACAACGAAGAATACGATTTAAATTTTGTTGAAGACTAAATTTCTAATATAACTGCTAAGCTAATTATTTTAAAGATTAGTTTAGCAGTTAATTTTTTATTCATTTAAAAATAATAAAATGAAAAATAATAAATCAAAAATATTAAGCATATTTATTGTATTTCTTTTGCTAATACCTTTAAATATTTTTGCTCAGGAAAAAATTTTAGATAAAAGCCATAAAAAAAAGCCGGCTTGGGTAAATGGTACAGAAAAAGATTTTATTATTGTAACAGGTAGAGGAAAAACTATTGATGAAGCAAAAGACAATGTTCTGACAGAAATCAGAAATGAAATAGTTAATTCTGTTGCAATATATGTTAACTCGGCAAGCGAAATTTCAATTGAAAATGTGAACAAAAACAATGTAATAAATACAATTGAAAAATTCAAAAATACTTCATCAGTTCAAACAGCTGATATTCCTTCGCTTAAAGGAATTACTTTAAACAAAGTAAGCGACTATTATTGGGAGAAATTTCAAGATAAAAAAACTAAAGAAATTACAGTTGCTTATCATGTAAAATATCCTTTCTCTGAAATGGAACATAAAAAATTAGTTGCAGAGTTTAATAAAAAGGATCAGGAAATGACTTCTAAATTAAACTTAATACTTGAAAATATTGAGAAAACAAATCAAATTGAAGAGCTTTCTGCTAATATTAAAGAATTGCAATATCTTTCAGATTATTTTGTTGATCAAAGAAAAAAACAAGCTGATTTAGGAATTATCAAAATAAAAGACATGCTTAAATCAATTGAAATTGTTCCTTTAGAAAACAATCTTGGTGTTTTAACATATACTTTAAAAATTGGAGATAAATTTTACGCAAGTTCTCAAAAACCAAAATATAAGAACTCTGAATGTGTTACAATAATATCTAAAACAAGTGAAGAACATATTCAAACAATAAAGTATAGCTACGAAGATTGCATGGAAGATGAGAAAAATTATATTGAAATAAAATATAAATTTGCTAATACTAATGTTGAGCAAAAATTCTATTTTGATATTACATCTGATATGGTTCAAATTTTCCTTAAAGGCGATATAAATATGAAAGCTTCCGATAAAGATGAGGAAAATGTAAATGGTTTTACATGCGATTTCACAGTGGTTTCTAAATATGATGCTCCTTTTATTATTGAAAAAGTTGTTTTAAACTGGCCAGGTCTTTCCCCAATTACAGTTTCGAATATTAACGAAGAATATGAAGGTAAAGGTGCTCACAGCTTTATTTTAGACCTTGTAGATAAAATTGATCTTAAAAAAACAAGTTCTAAAAATAAACCTAATATTGAAGGAACAATTTTCTATAAATCAAAAACGAAAGGTGAAACTAAAAGACATAATTTTTATAATCAAAGTGTAAATACAGACTGGTAAATTATAAAAAAATCTTTTTTACTAATACTTTAATCTAAAAAAAAGATGCAATTACCAATATAAATATCAAATTGCTCAAAGAATTTTGCAAGAATATATATATATTTGTTTAATTGCGTTTTATATAAAAACAGGAAAAAACTGTTAATTTGAATAAAAATCTTAAATAATTATTAATTAAATTAAAAAATCATGAAAAAAGCACTAGTAATTTTATCAGCTCTTTTTCTTTTGGTAACTATCTTACCTAATATGGCTGATGCTCAAATTAAAACTAGAAAAGAGTTAAATAAAGAAAGAAAAGAATTAAGAAAAAAAGTTACGGAAAAAGCGACTAAGCAAGCTCGCAAAATGGAAAAAGAAATTGAAAAAGAAGGCTGGAGAGTTTTTCCTGGCGCAGTTCCGATAGCTAAAATGTTAGATGATTCTTGGATGAAGCAATATGAAATGAAACTTAATGATGATGGAGCTGAAACTAACGCATATATCTGGTCAACTGGTAATGGCGTAGCTAAAACTAAATCTGCAGCTCAAATGCAAGCTATTGAATTAGCTAAAGTTGAGTTAGCTGGTAAATTAAAAACTTTTGTAGCTGCATTAACTACATCAAATATTGCAAACGCACAGTTATCCGGAGTAGATGCTGAAACTGAAATGAGCATCGTTCAGTCTGCTAAAAGTATTACTTCAGCTACATTAACTCAAACAAAACCAGTTGTTCTTTTATATAGAACTAAAATCCCTAAAAAAGAATTAAAGCAAAATAACAAGCAACAATTAACAGCTGGAACTGTTGAAGTACAAGTTATGTTATTCTATGATTTATATCAAGCTGATTTTGAAGTTAGAGACGCTATTAAAGCTGAATTAAAAGATAAGCTTAAAGATAACGAAGAAGAGCTTAAAAAATTAATGGATTTATAAAAATCTTAATAATAAATTTAAAAAACGACTGTTTTATTAAAAAAGGCAGTCGTTTTTTTATAAAATTAAATTAAATTTAAATAATTTTGTATTAATTTAAAAAAAATCATTTAACATAAATATAATGGCAAGTAAAAAAAAAATTCTACAGTTAATTATATTTAACTTTTTCATTTCAAATTTTCTTATTGGACAAAACTGTACTGTAAATGCAGATATCGACAAAGATTTATGCCAAAATGAAACCATGCAACTTCAAGGAGGCGAGAATGGGCTTATAGATATACATGCAGTTTGGTCACAAATAGGAGGACCTTCGGTAAATATATCAAATCCAAATAATTTGAATTCTAGCGTTCTTGGATATCTTCCTGATCAAACGTATACTTTTAGAATCACAGCAACTTGCCTAGATGGAAAAACTGTTCATGATGATGTTGAATTTACTGTAAAGCCAATTAGCCAGGCTAATGCTGGTGAAGATATTCAATCATGCCCTACAACATTATCTTTATTGGCAAATCAGATAACAGATATTGAAGAAACAGGCTCTTGGTCTATTATAGATAACAGAGGTGGAATTAATATTTTAAATATTAATTCTCCTAGTTCAAGTGTTACGTTATCGCAAACTAATGCAGGCGTCTCTATACTGAGGTGGACGATTACGAATTCAAATTTATGTACTTCTTTTGATGAAATTAATATAACGAATTATGGCGGCGTAAATCCTATTTCGGCAGGTGCTGATCAAACTCTTAGTCAATGCTATACTTCTACACAAACAACCAATTTAATTGCATCTTTTGGCGGAGCTAATTATGGTGGACAACAAGGAACTTGGTCAATGGTAAGTGGCCCAAGTTATGCTGTAATCGGAGATATCCATGATAATACAACAACTGCTTCGGGACTTATAGAAGGCATTTATATTTTTAGATGGCAAGTAACAGGTCCTTGTGTAAATGGAAGCGATGAAGTTATAATCACTGTTCCTGCTGCAACTCAAGATGTTACTAATGTTATTAACTTCCCAAATCAAACATATTGTTATCCGGAATCAAACATTGTATTAGAAGGCACAGTAACTGAATTTGCTGACGAAGTTGGTTATTGGACCCAAATTACCGGTTATACTGCCAATATTACAAATCCAAACTCTGCAACTACAAGCGTATCAGATCTTGATGGAACTCATACTTACAGATTTAGGTACATTATAGAAAATACAGTAACAGGATGTGCAAGCGGAACAGATGATGTTCTAATTTATTACAGAGCAAAACCAACTATTGATGCAAGTTTAGCAGATCCAAATTTAACATGTGGAACTACATCAGCATCTATTAATGTTGCCTACTCTAGTGGATCTGCTTCAAGGTATAAAATTGTTAGCGGTCCTTATACAACAGCTTGGAATAATGCTCCAAATCCCACAAATGTTACATTTGCAGAAAGTGGCATCTATAACCTTCAGTTTGAAAGTTATATTAATGGTATTGGTTGTACATCAGATTTTGACTATTTAACAATTTCTGTTTCAGATTCACCACTTGCTTCTAATGCAGGAACTGACCAAATACTCTCATGTAATGTTGTAGAAACTGAGCTAGAGGGAAATATGCCAGCAATTGGAAACGGCTTTTGGTCACAAGTTGAAGGACCTTCATTGGTTCCTGATGCAATTATTGAAAACGCAAATGATCCACATTCAAGAATCAGTGGTTTAGAAGTTGGTAAATATACATTCCGATGGGTTATTTCAGCAGGAAATAATTGTCCTACAACACAAGATGAAGTTGATGTTATAGTTTCAAAAACTACAGCCTCATCTGCTGCAGGAGATTCTAAATCAGTTTGTCATTCATCAGCTATAACTTTATCTGGTAATACACCTAAAGATAATGAGATAGGTATTTGGACAGTTAATCCAAGCATAGGTATTAATTTTGCTAACGCGAATGATCCTAGTACAATTGTTACAGGAATGGCTGCAAATACTCCATACACTTTTACTTGGACAGTAATAAATGGATGTGGACCTGTTTCTGATGATGTTGTTATTACTACAACAAACGTACAGGGGCCTAGTTTAGCTTATGCAGGACCTGACCAGTGTACAAATTCGGGAACAATAAGTATTGGAATGGATGGTAACGTTCCTGCAATTGGTACTGGAATTTGGACAATATTAAGTGGACCAGGTTCACCTATTATTGTTAATCCTACTTTAAACAATACAACAATCAATAATATAGTTGATGGTGATTATACAATTCAGTGGTCAATTAACGTACCTACCTGCGATGCTACTAAAGATACACTTCAAGTAACGATTAGAAATGCTGTAACCAATTCTCTTGCAGGAACCGATCAAAGTATTTGCGGGGATGAAATAATTATGAGTGCTAATTCCGTAAATATTGGTGAAACAGGAACTTGGATTCAGGTTTCAGGAAATTCAGGATATACTATTTCAAGTGCAAACTCACCAACTGCTCTTTTTTCTAACTTAACGGCAGGTCGATACGAATTTCAGTGGTTAATTGAAAAAGGAATATGCCCTTCAAGTTCTGATAATTTAGTGCTTACTGTTTCAAATGAACCTTCAGATGCAAATGCAGGAAATGATATTGTTATATGTAATGATACTCAAGCAACTTTATCTGCAAATAATCCAATCTCAGGAACGGGTACCTGGTCTATTATAGATTCACCAAACAGCCCAAGTATTGCTTCCTTTACTAGTCCAACTACTACTGTTACAGGTCTTACAAGTGGCGAATACACTTTTAGATGGACAATAATTACGGGAACAGATTGTGCTGCAAAAGAAGATGATGTTTTAGTTCAGGTTTCTGCACCTGCTAACGCAGGTTCTGATATTCAACTATGTGATGCAACAAGCACTATACTTGAAGGCACAAATGGAACAAATGGAACTTGGATATTAGTTTCAGGATCACCAATACCTACAATTTCTAATAATGCTTATCATACTGCAATGGTATATGGAATGGGTTTAGATCAAGTATATGAATTCAATTATTCATTGCCTGAAATATATGGTTGCACTGGTCCTTTCGAAGATAATGTAATTGTTACAACTACTCCATATGGTACTGAACCTGATGCTGGTGCTGACCAAGAAATCTGTACGTCAAACGGAACGTCAATTACAATGAATGCAAATGAGCCAGGAGTTGGAACAGGTACATGGAATTTCGTTAGTGGACCTAGTAATCCTACAATTGAGAACAACACATTTAACTCTTTGGTTTCTAACTTAAATACCGAAGGCGTTTATATATTTGAATGGAATATTGATTATGGTTATTGTGGAAATTATAAAGATGTTATGAGAGTTAACGTTTATAATCCACCTACTATATCAGATGCAGGTGCTGATCAAAATAATGCATGTCAATTAAATGCTCAACTTGATGGTAATTTACCAACAATAGGAATTGGTATATGGACTTTAATATCATCACCAGCGGGAAATAGTGCAACTATTTCAATAAATAACCCAAATACAAACAATACAACTATTTCAAATCCTTCACATATAGGAACTTACACTTTTAGATGGACTATAATAAATGGGAATGTCTGTAGCGAAAGTACTGATGATGTAGATATTACTTTTACTGATATACCGCCATCAACACCTGATGCGGATATAGATCGAGATTTGTGTGATGTAACATCAATTACGATGTCAGGTAATAACCCTGTTGTTGGAACTGGAACATGGTCGCAAATTTCAGGACCTAATTCAGCAGGTATTGTTAGCCCTAATGATTTTAATACTGACATAATAGGTATGATACCTGGAACTTATGAGTTCAATTGGGAAATTCAAAATGGTGGTTGTACTTTAAACGATGAAATAATTGTTGTAAATAGCCCTACTCCATCAGATCCTAATGCTGGAAACAACCAATATTTATGTCGTTATGAATCACCTGTATTAACGGCTGAAATTCCTACTTATGGAAGCGGCGAATGGTCTTTTGTTTCTGGTACTACATCCGCAAATATTCTTAATCCAAATAATACAACAACTAACGTAACAGGCACTGATGTAGGAACTTATACTTTTAGATGGACTGTTTCAAGTGGAACATGTGCTGATAAAACAGATGATATTATTGTTGATATAGTTGATTTTCCAGCAGCAAACCTAGCTGTTTCAGATGATGAAATTTGTGATGGTGCTGATGGTAGCATTAATATTATTTCATCAGAAAACAATGTGGTTTATGAGATTTATGATGGAATAACACTATTGGAAACAAGAACTGGAGACGGAAATGATATATATTTTACTATTTCAGATTTGAATTTAGATATTGGAAATAACTATTTTAGTTATACAGCTACAAATACAAGTAATTGTACTGTTAATTTTGATAACCAATCGTTGATAGTAGTTAATCCGAATCCGGATATTCCTCTTGCTGTTTCTGACGACATCGTTTGTGAAGGAACTGATGCTACTTTGACTATTAGTAACTCTGAAAGCGGAGTGAATTATGAAGCATTTAATGGTGTGACTTCAATTGGGACAGGTTTAGGAAATGG
This sequence comes from Bacteroidales bacterium, assembly GCA_016937695.1. Taxonomy (GTDB): domain Bacteria; phylum Bacteroidota; class Bacteroidia; order Bacteroidales; family NBLH01; genus NBLH01. The sequence continues at coordinate 46,440 of JAFGWC010000032.1, read as the reverse complement.
CATTGATTTAGATATAACATTTCCTACAGATGGAACTTGGATTGGCGCGAATACAATTACTATTACTGCTACAAGCGCAGGAACGGGATGTATTTCTAATTTAAGTGATCAATCTAGTATTACAGTTAATGCAAATCCACTTACTGACAAAATTGTTTACGGAAGTACTGTATGTATAGGAAGCAATGCAAGCATTATTATTGCCAATTCAGAATTAGGAATTGATTATGAAGCTTTTATTGGAGCTACTTCTGTTGGAGCAGGTTCTGGAAGTGGTGGAGATTTAGATATAAATATAAGCTCTGTTGACATACCTATTGTAAACTCATATACAATTGATATTGTCGCTACAAGTTCAACAGCGCCAACAAATTGTGCTGTTCCATTATCAAATCAGGCTACAGTTGAAGTGATTAATCCACCTTTAACAAATCAAGTTGTAAGTGGAAATACTGTTTGCAAAGGAAATGATGCAACTATATCTATTTTCTCTACTGAAAATGGTGTACTTTATGATATTTATTATGGTGCAATTTTTATTGGTTCAGGAATTGGTGATGGAGGGAATATTGATATTTCATGCGAAACATCTGCTTTAATTGTGGGTAATAATGTGATTTCAATAACAGCATCAAATTCAGCATGTGCCCAAACTCTAGATAATACTGCGATTATTAATATAAATGAAATTCCAAATTCAAGCTTAGCTGTTTCTGATTATACTACTTGCGATGAAAGCAATGCTACTATATTAATTCAATCATCAGAAAATAGTATTAATTATGAAGCTTTTTTAAATTCTATTTCAGTTTGGACAGGAATTGGTAATGGAAATGATTTAGAAATAACAATTGATGCTGATGAACTTTCAACTGGCAATAATATTATTGAAATTGTTGGAGATAATGGAAATTGTTCTATTTCATTATCTGATTTAGCTAATGTTATAATAAATGAAAATCCAAATTCTGAATTGCTTGTTGAAGGAGGAACATTTTGCACTAATATTAGCGCCAATGTTACAATTAAATCCTCAGAAAATAATACTATTTATACTCTGTTCTTAAATGATGATTTATTGGCAAGTGATAACGGAAATACTAATGATTTACAAATTTTAATTAATACAGATTTACTGGAAGTTGGAGAAAATGAAATTAAAGTTATTGCGACAAATATTATAACTAGCTGTATGTCAGAATTAAATAATACAGCAAAAGTAACTATTGAAGAATGCGACATTATAGTTTATGATGGTTTTTCGCCAAATGGAGATGGAATAAATGATTATTTTATAATTGAAGGTTTAGATAAAAGACCAAACCATAAAGTTACAATTATTAACAGGTGGGGAAATAAAGTTTATGAAGCATCACCATATCTTAACGATTGGGAAGGAACAAATATGTTTGGTGTAAGTCTTGGAAGCGACAAATTACCGGTTGGCACTTATTTTTATATTATTGATCCTGGAAATGGTGACCCTGTAAAAAAAGGCTACATATATCTTGATTATTAAACAATTATAATATTTAAAACTAATAATTAATAATCATAAAAGTTTTATAATTATAAGTATGAGAAAATTATTTTTATTTACAATATTAGCATTTAATATATTTAATGCAATCTCACAACAAGATCCAATGTTTACTCATTATATGTTTAATACAGTGGCTATTAACCCTGCTTATGCAGGAAGTAGAGATGCATTAACAATTACGGGTTTGCATCGCTCTCAGTGGGTTTCTTTTGATGGAGCGCCAACAACGCAAACAATAACAGCTCACACTCCTATTTTTAACCAAAATGTGGGTTTAGGAATATCTTTTTTAAATGATAAAATAGGTCCAAGCAATACCAGTTCTCTATATATTGATTTTTCGTATAAAATTAAAATAAATGAACGAGCAAAATTAGCATTTGGTCTAAAATCAGGATTTAATATTAGGCGAACAGATATTTCAAGTTTAAATATTCTGGAAGGAAATGATCCTGTTTTTTCTGAAAGTTTAGAGAAAGATTTTATGCCTAATTTTGGATTTGGATTGTACTATTTTACAGACAAATATTACATAGGAGCTTCAATTCCAAAATTATTAGAAAATACTTTTAATACTGGAACTGAAACCGATGTAGCTATAGAAAAAAAGCACTATTTTTTAATTGGTGGTGCAGTATTTAAACTATCAGAAATATTTATGCTTAGACCTGCTACTTTTATAAAAATAACGGAAGCTGCACCAATAGAAGCTGATATATCTGCACTTTTGTATGTTAAAGAAAAATTTTGGGTTGGCGCAATGTATAGAACCGGTGATGCTTTAGGCGCTTTGGCTGGTATCAATATTACTGATTATCTTACAGTTGGATATTCTTTTGATTGGTCGATGACTAATACAACTTTTAAATATAATGCCGGAAGTCATGAAATTATTATTAGATACGACTTGGTTTTAGCAGGTAATAAAAAGATTCGTTCTCCAAGATATTTTTAATTATTATAAAATAGTACAATTAATTTTTCAATTAATAAATCTAATACTAAAATGAATAAATCCATTTTTGCATTGTTAATATTTTTAATGTCACTAAACTTAAACATAAGTGCTCAACAATTAAAACTAAAAAGAGGTTCTGATTTGTATAAAACATATTCCTATTCAGAATCTATAAAAAAATATGAAGCAGTTACAGAAAAAACAACAGAGATAAATAGAAGATTAGCAGAGAGTTACTATAATATTGGTAGGTTCAACAAATCTGAAAAATATTATGAAACCATTTGCACTTCAGAAGATAAAACACCTGATGATATTTATAGTTATGCAGCAGTTTTAGCAATTAATAAAAAGTACGATGAATCTGCAAAATGGATGAATGAGTTTAATGAATTAGTAAAAAATGATAGTAGAGGACAATTATGGGCTAATAATAATACTTTTTATAAGGATTTACAAAAAGATAAAGGCAGATTTAAAATCGAAAACTTAAATATAAATATTGCACAAGAAGATTTTGGAACATGTTATTATTTAGATAAAATTGTTTTTGCTTCAACAAGGCAAGATCTTGAAATGATTAGACGCAGATGGACATGGAATGAACTTCCTTTCCTTGATTTGTACATTGCTGAAAAAGATTCAAATCTGCATTTTAAAAGTTTTAAGAAATTTAATAAAAAACTTAATAAAAAATTCCACGAAGGACCTGCTTCTTTCTCTAAAGACGGAAAATTTATGGCTTTTACCAGAAATAATTATGAGGGAAAAAGTAAAGAAGGGATAATAAAACTAAAACTTTTTACTGCAGAATTTAAAAACAATGAATGGCAAAAGCCTGTACCAATGTACTTTAACAGTAGTGAATATTCTGTTGGGCATGCAAGCTTAACTGAAGATGGTAAAACTATGTACTTTGCTTCAGATATGCCAAATGGCATAGGTGGTGTTGATATTTATGTTACACACAGAGAAAACGACGGAAGTTGGACAAAACCAGAAAATTTAGGCAAAGATATAAATACAGAAGGTAATGAAATGTTTCCATTTATACATCCTGATGGTTTATTATTTTATTCTTCTAACGGTTTATTAGGACTAGGCGGATTGGACATTTTTGTTGCAAAAATGAAAGATCATAAATTTATTAATCCTGAAAATATTGGTGTGCCTGTTAATAGCAATTACGATGATTTTGCTTTTATACTTGATGATAAGCAAGAAAGCGGATATTTTTCATCAAACAGAATTGAAGGAAAAGGAGATGACGATATTTATCTGTTTAGATTATTAAAGCCATTTACAGGGAAATTAATTAGAGGTCAAGCAACTGATACACAAGAAAATATATTATCAAATGTTGAAGTTAATTTATATGATGAAAATAGCAAGACTATTGCAACAGTAGAAACAAAGGAAAATGGAAAATATGAATTTGAAGCAGAACCAGACAAATTTTATTCATTGACCGGCGATAAACCAGAATATAAAAAAGCCAAAAATACTGCTGATACACATACAGATGAATACATAATAATATCAAATTTAGTTCTGAATAGAACACCTGAATTTTCAATTTATTGTATAATTAAAGATGAAAGAACAATGCTTCCTTTAGATAGCGTTAAAGTTACTTTAACTGACTATATCTATAATAATAATAGCGAAATTATTTACACTCCAGAAACGGGAGATTTCCATCGTGAATTAAAAAATCGCAAACTAAATGACAGTTTAAGCTATGATTTAAAACTTGAAAAAAAAGGCTATATGTCTGAAACTTATGTATATACACAAAAGCTTTATAGAGAAGGACAGTATAATTTGCATGAAGAATTAAATATAAAACTTCATCAAATTGAAGTAGGAATGGATTTAAGTAAAATTATAGATATAAAACCAATATACTTTGATTTAAATAAATCTGATATCAGAGCAGATGCGGCTTTTGAATTAGATAAAATTGTTAAAGTAATGAATGATAATCCGGACATGATTATTGAGCTTGGTTCTCATACAGATTGTAGAGCGAGCAAAGCATACAACATGAGCTTGTCTGAAAGAAGGGCTAAATCATCAGCTGAATATATAAAGAAAAGAATAAGTTCTCCTGATAGAATTTATGGAAAAGGATATGGCGAAAGCAAATTAATTAACAAATGTGAGTGCGAAGGCAGTAAAAAAGTTCCTTGTTCTGAAGAAGAGCATCAACTAAACAGACGAACCGAATTTAGAATAATAAAAATGTAATTATTGTTTAAGATATTAAATTAATTCAAGTAATTATAAACTAATTGGAATAGTAAAAGTAAAAGTAGTACCTTTATTTTCATAATCACTTATAAAACTAATTTTACCTCCATGGGATTCTACGGCAAGTTTACAAAATGTTAAACCCAATCCTGTTGAACGTATTACACCAGAATTTTTTGCCTGAGCTTGAACAAATTTATCGAAAATAGAATCTTTAAATTCATCCGGAATTCCTATTCCGCAATCAGAAACAGATACACTTATAAAATTATTTTCAATTTTAGCATCAATTGAAATTTTTTCGTCTTTTGGTGAAAATTTAATCGCATTAGTTAACAAATTGTCAAATATTCTTTCTAAAATCTCTTTATCAACATTTATTTTTATTGCTTTTTCAATATTGTTTTCAATTTTAATATCTTGAAGTTTTGCTAAAAAATTATTTTTTGTGATTGATTTTTCAACTAAATCTCTTAAATTAATATTTTCAAGATTTATGGGCATTTTAATTTCATCATATTTTTCAACATCAAGAATGTTATTTACCATATTCAACATCTTATAACCAGAATCTATAATAAACTCATTATCAGACATATTTATAACAATATTCAAAGGATTTTTTAAATCGTGAACTATCATTCCTATTAAACCTTGTTTAAAGTTTTCAAGTTCTTTTAAATTTGAATATGCTCTTTACAGATTTTCTGATTGAATTGTTATTTCTTCTTTTTGCTGATGAATTTGCTCATTTTTATATAGTAATCGAGAATTCGTATTTTTAATTTTTCGACTATATAAAATTAAAGCCACAATTAAAATAGCAGATAAAATGAAAACTATTAAAATTGCAATATTTAAAATTTTCTGATTTTCAATAGTTTTTTCATTTAGCTTATTCTCAACTTTTAGCTTTGCATTTTCTTGTTCTTTTTTATCAGTTTCATAAATTATTTTCATATTAGAAAGCTGTTTTGCACTTTCTTCGTTATATAAACTATCTGCTATTTTAATGTATTTTTCTTGAATAAGACATGCATTTTTAAATTTATTTGCAGCTTTATAAGCTTTTGCAAGATTTTCGTAAATGTCTTTTAATACTTCTTTTGAATTTATTTGTAAAGCTATTACTTCTGCCTTTTCATAATTTTTTATTGCTTTTCTATATTTTTTTTGTTTCAAAAAAACATCTGCAATGCCTTTATATCCAGATACTTTTGCCCAATTATCATCATTTTTTTCTGCCAAATCAAGAACAGTATTATAATAAAATTTTGCTGAATCAATTTGGCCGCGTTTTATATATGAATCACCAATACTTGCATAAATATCGATTGTCATTATATTATGTCCGGTTTTAATTGATAAAACTAAAGCTTGTTTTAGATATATTAATGACGAATCATAGATTTCTTTTGTCTCATAATATGATGCAATTGACTGTAAAGCAGTTCCTTCACTAACAATATATTTTAGTTCTCTTGAAATTTTTAATGCTTTTTTTAAATAATCAAGGCCTAATTCCTTTTCGCCTGTAGCAATATAAATATTTCCTAATAAATCATAAGTATATGGTAAATTCTCTTTAAATTTATTTGCTTCATAATACTTTGTTGCAATCAAGAATGATTTTAAAGCTTCTTTATAATTTGTTAAATTATAATTAGATACGCCTCTATTTATTTCAATACTTATTTTTGAAAAAAGATTTTTATCCGGCACATAATTATATGAAGTATCGTAATATTTAATTGCAATATTATATTTTGATTCTGATGAATTAATTAATGCAATATTAAAATATGCATCAGAAATAAAAGCAGAATCTTTTAGTACATAGCTAAGTTCTAATGCTTTTTTTGCAAACAACATGGCTGAATCAAGTTCAGATTTTGCCCAATAGTTTGTAACTAAAACATTATAAGCCAGAATAATTAATTTATTATTCTTTAGTTCATTTGAAATTTTTAATGATTGCTTTGCATATTCTAAACCGATATTATAATCGATAGTATGATATCTAAAAGCTAAACTATTTAAAATTTTAGCTTTTTCTTCTTTATTTGATGTTTTTAAAAGGTTTTTTAAACTATCAATTTTTGTAAAGTCCTGAGAATTTGCATTAAAATTAAGAGAAATAATTAATATAAAAATTATGTAGGATTTGTTCATCTTAAAATATAGTATTTAAACGCTAAATTAAAATAAAAATTTGAACATAAAAAAAGGGATAATTAATATTTTGTAAGGATTTATTTATAAATTTAGTAAATATTTATTAATAAAATAATTTATTTCCTCGTTTATAAGTTATAATGCTAAATATTAAACGAATATTTATATAAAAATTATCAAATGTATTTAAAATTAATCTTACTTTTTATTGGCTTTTTTTGTATTGTAAGCATCAAATCTCAGGAAAATAAAATACCTGATTGGTTTTTCAATAAAGATTATTATCAAAAATCTGATTATGCAATAGGCATTTCAGATCCTGATTTAGATAGTATTTCAGCTGAAAAACAGGCAATTTTAAGAGCTTTAATAAATCATTCAATTTTAAATAAATCAGAAATAAATTCATTAAGCACTTATGGTTTAGGCAATCAAAATTCCGATAACAAAAACTCAAATACTGTAGAAAATGCAGTTTATACAAGTATTTTCAGTCAAGATTCGTTATATATAAACAATTTTATTACTGAAAAATATTTTAGAAATAAATATAATGAAACATTTATTTTATTGAAATTCTCAGAATTAAATCAGGATTTATTAAATAAGTTTGATTTTAAGGTAATTAGGCGTTTGGGTTTTCAGAAAGAAAATAATATTTTTCCTGTTTTTATTGATGAAATTGAGCTTATAGCAAATTTAAATGATTCAATAATTTGTAATTACAAAATCAATAAGCTTTCAAATAATATTTCAATAAAATCTGAACTTATTTTAAATGAGAAAGTTATTAAAATTAGTTTTCCAAAAACTAATTTTTCGTATAATAATACACTAATTAAAAATACATCTAAAGTTCAGATATATAATAAATTAGGTTTTGGCGTTTGGGCTTCTTTTTTTATAAATTTAATTGAAAAATCAAGCTTATTTAACAATTTAAATGGCTCAAATAATTATAATCTCGCTTCATTAAATCAAGGTAATTTAACTAATAATAATGAATCTGAAAATATTACAAATCTAAATTTATCGGCTAAAAGTATTGAAAAATCGTTTTTTAATTATAAAATTGATGAAATCGTAATAAAAGAGAATAATTTATGCTTAAATTTTGATTTTGAAGATAAAATTAAAATTGAGAATTTATCTGAAAAAAAATTGAATAGAAAAGAAAATAAAACTTTTGAACAAATGCAAAATGAAAATTGGCAATGCATTGGTTATGAGAGCTTTGAAAATGCTTGGAAGATTTTTAAATTCTATGAAAGTTCATCAGAAAAAACAAATATAGTTTCTTCTGACGAACATATAAGTAATAATTTGAGTTCAGGAATTTTTAAAAGTGTTTTATTTTCAAAATTTTATATTTCAAATCAGATAAATTCAAAACTAAACAGCTTGAGCAGCACTGGAATTACATCTGAAAGCGAGTTTCAAGTTCAGAATTCAAAATCAGTAAGTAAAAATGAAAACGGCAAAATATGGCCGTATTTCATTTTTTATCGCAAGCTAAGTGAAAAACATTTTGAAATAAAATCGTTTTTCTTTTATGATAATTAATAATATATCTTATTTATAAGCTTATTATCTTATTCTGCAATTTGTGCTGTTGTAAATTTCCAATTTTTAGACAGTTTATGTTTTTTGCCGATTGTAAATACTAAAACTCCTGCTGTTATTAATAAAACTCCTAAAGCAGCAATTGGTAATCCAATTAAAACCGCAAATAATTGTCCGGCTATTGTGCCTTTGCTAATTAAATCGATATAAATTGCCATGCCTATATATGTTGAAAGCAAGCCGCCAACACCAATTACTGCACCACTTATTTTTGCTGCTTGATAATTAACCCTAATTGCCTTTATATCAGCAAGTTCATATTTTTTATTTTTAACAACAACACTGTTATTTGAAATATCTTCAATTTTACCTTTAATTTTTTCGCCTGCATTTGTCCATATTATAATTTTTTTACCTGATTTTATATATTTAACTTTTCCATTTTTCTTTGTAAGTACAAGAACTTCAATATCTTTATTAAAATCGGCAGCTTTAATTTCAAAACCTATTTCTAAAATAAGAATTGCAAAAAATAAGATTAAAGATAATTTTTTCATTACAATTAAATTATTCAGTTTTACGTCTAAAAAAAAGCATAAACTACTTAAAATGAGTTAATTATAGCAATAAAATCATCGGCATCTAAAGAAGCACCTCCAATTAATCCTCCATCAACATCAGGCTTTGAAAATAATTCTTTTGAATTTGAAGGTTTGCAACTTCCTCCGTATAAAATAGTTATGTTTTCCGAAATTTCTTTTCCAAATTTTTCAACTATTAAATTTCTGATGAAAAGATGCATTTCCTGAGCTTGTTCTGAGCTGGCTGTTACTCCTGTTCCTATTGCCCAAACAGGTTCGTATGCAATTATACATTTTGAAAAATTTTCAACATCTAAATTAAATAAAACTTGTTCTATTTGAGATTTTACAACATTAAAATGGTTTTTAGATTCTCGTTCTTCTAATTTTTCGCCACAACAAAAAATTGGTTTTAAATCGTTTTCCAAAACCAGATTTACTTTTTTTAATAAAATTTCATTAGTTTCTACGTAATAAGCGCGTCTTTCTGAATGTCCTAAAATAACAGCTTTTACACCAAACGATTTTAACATTTTAGCAGAAACTTCTCCTGTGAATGCTCCTTTTGGTTCTGACGAGCAATTTTGAGCAGCAATGCAAATTCTCTCATTATCAACTATTTGACCAATAATTGACAAATGTGTAAACGGCGGAGCAATTATGATTCCTGTTTCTTGATTTGAAACTTCTTTTTTTACTTTTGAGTTAATTTCAGCAGCTAAAATAACTCCTTCTTCAATGCAGGTGTGCATTTTCCAATTTCCTGCAACTATCTTTTTTCTCATGATTATATTTTTTAAACTTAAGTTTAAAGTTAACTAATAAATTTCTATTTTTTAATTATTTCTTCAACTTCTTCCATTGTAGGAAAATCATTTTTGTGCCATTTTCTTATTATTTTACCTTGTTTTAGTAAAACTAATCCGGGATTTGAACGTATAATTGTTTGCAAAGTTAAGCCATCGGTAACATAAAATTTAATATTTAAATTAAGTAATTTATTAAATAATTTTATATCCTGAGCTGTTGAAGATGTTAAAAAATACATTTGGTATTTATATTTCACAGAATTTTTTTTAATAATTTTAATTGCTTCGTAATCTGTAAATCTATTTTCAACTAAATCGTGTGATATTATTAAAAAACTGTATGAAGTATCTGCTAAAACTTCATTTAAAATATTTATACTTCCATCCTGCTCTTTTGAATATATATCGAAAGAAAACATACTAAAATCATGAATTGGCGGAACATATCCTTTTTCAATTATTTTAGTTTCTGTTTTCACCCATTTCCAGCTTGTATCTTGCCATGGAATATCATCAATATAAAACTTTTTGGTTTCACCATTTTTTTGATAATATAAATAAGTTATGGTTGAATCTTTTTTTGCATTTTCCGGTGTTTTCATTTTATCAGGAATGAAAGTTCCTTCTGAATATGGCCTGAAATCAATAACCGGTAAATGTCTTATATTGAATATTTGAAACCAAAAAATAAATATTGTACTTAAAGCAATGAATGAATAATCGAATTTTAAATTATTTACTAATTTTTCTTTTTTAATCTCTATAAATAAAAAAACAGCTAATACAATAAGTATAATATTTTTCCAAAATGTTTGCCAATTAGTAATAATTAATGCATCGCCAAAACATCCGCAATCTGAAACAGGATCGGCAATTGCAATATATAAAGTTAATGGTGTAAAAATTATCATGAAAATTAAAGCGCCAAATGAAGCTAATTTAGGTTTTACGTTAAAAAGTAAACATACGCCTACCAAAAACTCTAATGCGCTTAAAATAACAGCTAAAGTCAATGCTATTAAGCCTAATGATGAAAGACCAAATGCATTGAAATAATCGGTAAATTTAATTTGCGAACCAACTGGGTCAATTGCTTTTACAATTCCTGAAAAGGTAAAAACCATTCCAATAATAATTCTTGAAGTTTTTTTTAATATTTTCATTTTTATTTGATTTTATTTATATAATTCGGATATTCATTTTATTTTTTAATTTTTTCTGTTTCATCAATTTTAATAAGTGCAAATACAGAATAATTAATCATATCAAAATAATTAGCATCAATTCCTTCAGAAATCAAGGTTTTTCCTGCATTATCTTCAATTTGTTTTGTTCGGTATAATTTCATAATTATTAAATCAGTATATGACGAAATTCGCATACTTCTCCATGCTTCATCGTAATCATGATTTTTCTTTTTCATTAATTCTAAAGCCTCATTCGCATATTTATCGTAATATTTTAAAGCAGTTTGTTTTTCCATATTAATATCTTCATCTGCACCTAATTCAAACTGAATTAATGCCATAATTGCATAATTAATAATTCCAATGTACTCTCCCTTAATATCTTCGTCAATTTTTTGTTCGCCTTTTACTTCAAAACTTTTTACTCTTTGTGCTTTTATAAAAATTTGATCGGTTAATGAGCTTGTTCTTAAAACACGCCATGCAGTTCCATAATCAATCATTTTTTTTTCAAACAAATCCCTGCAAATTTTTATTACTTTACTGAATTGATTATTAGTATTTTCCATTATTAACTATAAATTTTATATTAAGCTGATTATTAATTATTTATATAAATATTAATTTTATTTTAATTTAAAATCTATATAAAAAATCAAAAAATTAATGCCAAAGATAAAATTTTTATATTTGTATATAAATGATATTTATTAGAAAATAAAATTATTGTGATAAGAAAATATAATTCCGATCAAAAACTTAGATAAGCTATGTAGTATTGCTTGCAAAATATGAAGAAGTGTGAATTTTAAGACCAATGTTTTAATTGTATAATGGTGCAATTATACAATTAAATAAACATTGATATTCAAATCTAGAAACCAGCTAATAGAAACCAGTTTCTAGTAGCAATAAATCAAAAAAAGCTGCAAAATATTATATCACAGTTAAAAATTTTAATAATGACAAACGTATTTTCTACAAAAAAAAAATCAATTAATTGTAAAGGTAAATTACTTGATTTTAAAATTCCAAAAGTAATGGGAATTTTAAATATTACTCCTGATTCTTTTTACGATGGCGGAGTTTATAATAATTTAGAAAAAATTGAAAATAGAATTATTCAAATGATATCAGAAGGTGCTTCTATTATTGATATTGGTGCGTATTCGTCAAGACCTGGAGCAAAGCAAATATCTGAAAAAGAAGAACTTAGCAGATTATTACCAACTTTTGAATTAATTTCAAAAAAATTTGAGAATATAATTTTTTCAGTTGACACTTTTAGATCAGAAATAGCAAAAATAGCTGTTAAAGATTATGGAATTTCAATTATTAACGATATTTCTGCCGGTAATTTAGATGAAAATATGTTTGAGACTGTTGCCGATTTAAATGTTCCTTATATAATGATGCATATGAAAGGAAATCCGGAAAATATGCAACAAAAACCTGTTTATGATGATTTAATTAAAGAAATTTCCAATTATTTTTCTGAAAAACTGGAAATTTTAAATAAGCTTGCAGTTAAAGATATTATTATTGATCCGGGTTTTGGATTTGGAAAAACCATAGAACACAATTTTAAATTAATGTCTGAATTTCAAAATTTTGAAGTTTTCGGCCTCCCAATTCTGGTTGGAATATCGAGAAAATCAATGATTTACAAATATCTTGGAATTGAACAAAGCGAAGCCTTAAACGGAACTACTGTTTTAAATACAGTCGCAATTCAAAAAGGTGCTGATATTTTAAGAGTTCATGATGTAAAAGAAGCTGTTGAATCAATTAGAATATTATCTGCATTGAATTAAATATCAGTTATTTATGATTATAATTGACTCTTGTTTAAAATGGATGTGGCGACTAATATTATTTGTTTAGCATTAATTATCAGGTAATTAGAAATTAGTAACTGGAAATTAAAAATGAACTTATAAAATTCTTAATTACTAATTGCCAAGTATACTAATTACTTGCAAAAAATAAGCAATCTAAATATTTAAAATTTCACAGAAAATCTAAACTGTAGCGTTATAATTGTAAAATAATGATTAACAAGAAAATTACACTTTTAGTTAATTATTAAGCTTTATTTAATTTATTTAAGAATAGTTTTATATTTTTGATTTCGAAAATTCAACAATAAAACAAATTATTTCTTAAATTATGAGGGTTTTTGAACATTCTGAAATGAGTATCGATTATTTTTCTGAAAATAATTGTATTCTCATAAAACGACTTGCAAAAAAAGATACTGATGATGAAACTTTTAAAGAATTAATTTTAGAATGGATATCACAAATTAAAATTTATAAGCCTGAAAAACAACTAATTGACTACAGCAATTACGATTACTATATATCTGATGAAATGCAAATTTGGATTAATGAAAATTTAATAAAACCCGCATATTTGGCAGGAATGAAAAAAGTAGCTTTTGTTTTAAGTCGTAATTATTATTCGCAGGTTTCGATTGAAGAAACAATGAAAAAAAAAGAAGCTGCGTTGTTTGAAATAGAATATTTTGACGATTTTGAAAAAGCTGAAGAATGGCTTTATAAATAGTTAAAAACCTTAAAAAATGTCTTTTTTAAATTTTGGAATAATTGATTTTATAGATATTCTGCTTGTTGCATTTTTGCTATATAAACTATATAATCTTCTTAAAGGCACGGTTGCCATAAATATTTTTGCAGGAATTTTTGCTTTATATCTTATTTGGCTGCTTGTTAAAGCATTAAATATGAGCCTTTTAAGCACAATACTTGGTCAATTTATGGGAGTTGGCGTAATTGCAATAATTATTGTTTTTCAGCAAGAAATCAGGCGATTTTTCTTAATTATAGGTTCAGATTATCTATCTAATTTGAATTTATCTATTGAAAATATTTTCTCGAAAATATTAAAAGAAGAACCAAAAGTTAAAGTTTATTCAATTGCAATTGCATGTATAAATTTGTCTAAATCTAAAACAGGAGCGTTAATTATTGTTAGCGATACTTCTAAATTAGATAATTACGCCGAAACCGGGACAATTCTAAATGCCGAAACATCAAGCAGTTTGCTTGAAAGTATTTTTTTTAAAAACACACCTTTACACGATGGAGCTGTTATAATTTTTAAAGATAAAATTTATGCAGCAGCATGTATTTTACCAGTTTCAGATGATAAAAACCTTGATCCCAGATATGGATTAAGACATCGCTCTGCACTAGGAATTTCAGAATCTGCAAATACTTTTTCAATTGTAGTTTCTGAAGAAACAGGAGAAATTTCTTATATAAAATCGGGTAAATTTCATTCTGATGTAAAAGGTTCTGAACTTAGAAAAGTTCTTGAATATGAATTTATTAAAAAAGATAAAAATAATTCCGAAAATATTGATTTATTCAGAAAACTCGATTTAAATCCTTTCAAAAATTAAAATTCATTCGAATATTAATTTGCTTATTATCAGCATATTACAAAATAATTATTCTTTAATAAACAAAAATATTTCATATATATTTTGACATAATGTAATGTTTACTTATATTTGTGTCAATGATTTCGTATAAATATTTTAAATTCAAAGAATAATGCAAAAAGAAACCATTCATAATATTAGTAAAAAATTTCCTCAGGCAGTAAAAGATATTTCAAATCATCTGAAAACAAACTTTAATATTGCCGGTCATAAAACAATAATGAATGCAAGTGGTACGGTTGGTTTAATTATAAATCTTTTTGGACATTCATTAATTGAAGGTTACTATACAAGAGCGCAAAAGAAAAAATTAGACGACTACGGAACTCCAACATACATGGTTGCCGGATTTGAACAAGCCGAAGATTCATTGAAATTCGTCAGCGAAATGATTGTAAATGAAGATTCTATTGAAGATGCTGTTAAGGCAATAGAAGATGTAATTGAAGAAGAAATTGAAAAAATTGACGAATCGGAAATAATAATGGTATTTCAAGCTAAATATCATCCTGCAATTTTATTTGTAAAAGAAAAATATACCAATATTCTTGATAAACTAAATATTGATGAAAGTATTGTAAATGAATTCATTAAGCATTTTAATAATAATATTTCAGAAAAAGTAAAAAAAGTATTTGGCGAAAGCTATGAAGCTCATTTAGAGGATATTTCAGAATTAAGATTTTCAGAAATTGAAACTGAATTTCTTTGGGATATGAAAAATCTGGGAAAAATTGGTTTTAAAGAAACTGAGAACCTAAAATATGAAACAACTTACGCAAAATGGAAACCTGTTGAAGAGTTCAGAGAAATTGATGATATTGACCTTGGCGAAACAAAAACAAACGAGGAAGAAGACAAACTTGAGCCTGCAGAAAGGCTTATAGAAGATTACTTCAATTTTCAGCCACAAAACAATATAAATAAAATTTTGTTTGTTCTTGGCGATTTTGGAAAAGGAAAATCAGTTTTTTTAAAACATTATGCAGCAAAACTGGCAAAAAACTATCTGCAAACCGGCGAAGGCCTTTTCCCGGTTTATTTTAATTTAAGAAATTTTAAAAACTATTCAAGCGAATATCGCTTAGGTGTAATTGCCGATTATCTTGAAACTGATTACGGAATTAAAATTGAAGATGCAAGATATAGAGACAGAAATTTTGTTTTTCTAATCGATTCGCTAGATGAAAGTGGCGATTTAACAAAAACTTCGATTGATAAAATAATTACTTCAGTTAAACAAATTCAGAATCTGGATAAAACAAAATATCGTCAAAACAGAATTATTGTTAGCTCAAGACCATTTGATGGCGGATTATACAGTCAATTAAAAACACATAATCCACATGTTATTAAAAACGGTTTAAGCAGAAATATTGAGTATTTTATATCACTTTACGGATTTACAAAAGTTCAATTTAATAATTGGATTATTGATACTCTTTTTAACTATCCTGATTTTCTAAAATTAAAAGCAAGTGGATTAGCTCAAAAAATTCAAGAAAATATTGAAGATTTAAAATATATTGATGTTTACGACGAGCTTTTATCAAACGGAACTCTTTCAAGAAGTGAGCTTAGAAGGCCAATTTTTGCTTATATGATTTTTAAATTATTAATAAACAATATAGATTTTTACAAAGTCGGCAAAATAGGAGTTTATTTATCATTTATTAATTTATTAACAAAAGAGGCAAAATATATAGAAGATAATGTACATATTGATTTGAATAAAGAATTTGAATTTAGAAATATTCTTCACTCAATAGCTTCATTATCAATGTATGAATGGCAAAATGGCAGACAGTGGAAATTAAAAAAAGCTGATATTTGCAGAGTTCTTGATGGCGAAATTACAAGCGAAACGGATGAAGAAATACTAGAAAGGTATAAAAATCAAGGAGTTTTAGAAATAGAGTTTCTATCTCACTCCTATTTTGGTGAAAATAATAATATATTACACTTTCAGCATCAATCTTTTGCAGAAATTTTACTAGCTGAATATTACCTTAAAGTATTTATTAAATTTGCACTTGATGAAGATTTTGATGTTGAAAAAGCTAGAACTAAATTAATGATTGGAGTTCCTACAGGACAAACAATTCAATTTCTTGTTGAAATGCTCAGATTATTAAGATCTTCTGCTTCAGAAAATATTAATGATAAGCTAATTCAAAAAAGAAAACTTCTTTTTCCATTAATATCATCATTAGCTACAAAAAAACATAATCACTTATTCTGTCACGACATATATTATGAATGGTATAAAAAAATAAATATACCTTTTAATTCATCAGAATATCCACAGGAAAGTCTTGAAAACTGGTTTTTTACTCAAGAAAAAATAGACCGAATAATAAATTTAGCCAGCGAAATTATTGATTCTAAACAGAATTATTTACTTGTAAAAGGTAAATCACTTACAGCTTTATACGATAAAGAGATATTTGCTATTCAAAAAAATATTACCAGAAATTTACCTCCGGATACTGATAAATGGCTTGCTCTTCTTGTTGGAAATATACTGTATAATAACGAAGGTCAGGAAAAATACTTTAATTCAACAATTGAAAAATATGAAAATTTATTTGAAATGATTCGAAATTGGAATTATTATTCAATTAGCGATTCTTCACCATATTGGGCAAAATCCCTGTTTAAAGGTATAAATATGGATTCTAATGAAGATGAATACAATTTCAGCAATTCTAATCTTTCTGGAATTAATTTTTCTCATTCAAATTTTAAACTTATAAATATGTCAACTTCAAGATTAAATGGTTGCATATTTGAAGATGTTAGATTTCAGGATGTTGACTTTTCTTTCAGCGATTTAACTAATTCATACTTTTCAGGTATTAGATCTATTTCCGGCACTTTTGATATTGGTTTCACAATATTAGGTCCTGAAATATTTTTACCGCCTCAATTGGCTAAAAAATTCTTTGATTCTGGTTTTATGGGAAGTCAGTTAAGTTTTATTCCTGAAAGTGGATTTTCATCAATTAAACAAATATATGAAACATTAAACGGAATTTTAAAGTATGGTATTGATAATCAACTATTTTCAAAAGACGAATGCGTTACATGGTTCAAATTTGAAACCGATCATATTGAAGATCTTTTTAAACGACAGTTAAGACTTCTTTCTTAAACCTTATATTATTTTTTCATTTATTTAGTCTGAAATATCATTATTTCAGACTATTTTTTTAATAATTCTATTATTTCCATTTGCTGATTTAAATATTTTAATAAAACTTTAATTGTGAAATCTTTTGAATTTATAATTCTTTCATAAAAATAATCACTTGTTTTATCAATTTTAGTATCTCTATCAATTATATTATTCGATATTGAATTCTCAATTAGCTCATCTCCTATTTCTTCAAATAATTTGTTGTTTACAATCTCCTTCTTTTCATCTATTTTATCAGAAATCATCATTTCATCTAAACCATCATATATCCACTTTAAGGATACGCCTTTTTTATGAAAATAATAAATATACCTATTCGGTATATTAAGTAACTTGCCATTTTCAAGTTCGCTAATTGATTTTTGTTGAATTTGTAAATCATCAGCAATCTGAATTTGGTTTAGGTTTAGTTTAATCCTTGCTAATCTTAGTCTGTTATGTATTTTTAACTCTTCCATTAAATTTATTATGAGCAATTATAATTGCAATATATGATTTACTATTTGTATTAAATATACGATTAAAGTAAAGTTTAATAACTATTTTATACATTTTACTGTTTTTTTTTCATAATATCTTGGATATCTGAAAATAATAATATACTTTTACATTATATTTGTTTACATCAAGTATACTTATTACGTATTTTAGTCACGCACGACTTATACCTTATTAGGTTATTGATATACCAAATTTAGATAAAACAATTATACTGTAATGCAATATTTGATTTTAATTATTAACAATTTTTAAACAACATATGAAACATCCTCGAAAAGAGAGATTCTAATTCAAGAATATTACATCTAAACTTAAAAAAACTAAAAAAGAAACATGAAAAATTCTATCAGAGTTGAAAGAGCTAAAATAAGAATAAGCCAAGAAGTTTTAGCGGATGCTGTAAAAGCTACCAGACAAAGTATTCATCTTATCGAAAATGGAAAAACAGAGCCAAAATTGAGTTTAGCGCTTAGAATATCAAAGTTTTTTGGATTAAAAGTAGAGGATATTTTTGAAGCAGAACAAGATTAATTATTTAATTGTATTTAACCTATAACTAATTGATAAAACCATGATTGACTACCAAACAAAACCTGTCGTAAAAAACAACTTTTTTGTTGATGAAAAGCTAGTTTTAACTATTGAAAATCAAATAATTAATAAAATTAAATCTAAACCTGATATGAGCAGTTTTATTGATACAACTGAAAATAAATACCTGTCTTCTAAGATATTTGAAATGAACGATGGTGCAATTTATGAGAATATTCTAATGATTGACGAGGAACATACTACAGATAATTTTTTAAATTTTAATAACTTATCTGATAAAAGCCTAATCATAATTATTAATGATCAATTTAATGATTATGAATTATTTGAATTGGAAAAGAAACTTGATAAAAAATTGCATACTATTGTTTATATTGGTAATAATAAACAGAAAATTGCAACTATTTTTAAAAGAATAACTAAAAGAATCTGCACAAGTTCTATATCTAAGGCTATATCTAAATCATATCGAATTGTAAAAAATGGACAATCTATAGTTTTACCAAAAATAGATATGAATTTTGACTTTTTTTCACATGTAGACTTTGCTTAATATTCTATTTAAGTATATCAAACAATTATCAAATGTCATTTAAGTATATTTACTTATGTATTTATCAACAAACGATCAAGAACGTAATAAACTGATAAAAAATTATTTTTTTAATCAAAAGCCAAATCCGCCATCTTTAAACAAAATAATTTATATCCTTTTATCGCTTATAACAATTGGAGTTGCGTTTATGCTTTTATTTCAAAGTATTGCAATTATGATTTCATCTGTCGGATTTATTAGTATTATATTGTATAGAACTATAATTTTCCCATACTTTAATAAGAAACGAATATACAATAGCAGAATTTCTGACGACAAAATATACCAATGGCTTATTGAAGATTTAAAATCTAAAATTAAAAATAGAGCTTTAGAATATTTACAACTACAAAATGAAAGCATATCGCCGGAACAATTAATTATAATTCCATATCCGGTTTTTCATCCTACACAAAAAATTGAAAATGATAAATTACATAGAATTTATTCAAATAAAGGTTTTTTTAATTATTCATTTTGGAATGTTCAATTAATAATTTTAAGTAAAAAATATTTAAGCTATTATTTTTGTAGTTATAATTGGCTTGATGAGGAAATTCTAAATGAAAAAAGTAGTGAATTTTTTTATGAAGATATTACTACTGTGAGAAATGATATAGAAGAAATTAATTTTAAAAACAAATGGTATAAAGAGCCTCTTTCAGAAGCGCATATACTTAAATTATTAAATATTTCCGGTGATGTTTTATATCTTATTACTGAACTTCCAGAGCTTGAACAAGCTAAAAATACAATTATTAATCAGGAAAAAGCTGTTCAGGCTATCAGAATGATTATTAGACAAGTAAGAAGCAATGATAAATCAAGATACAGAGCAAATTTAAACTTTAATTCTGAAATAAGTGATGAAAAAATTGAAGAAGAATATGCAATGAATTAAATACAATTAATCAAAAATCTTCTCATTTAATTATTTCAGTTTGATTTAAAACCTTATAAATACGATATTATCCAAATTAATACTCACACCATTGATTTTTAAAATTATTCTTATTATATTGCAAGTAATAAAAACCTCTCTTAATGCAAAAACTAGTTTGGATATATCACAAAGGGAAAAAAATACTTCATAGTGATCATGGCCGATTTGGAAAAGATGCTAAAACTGTTATTTTAAGCATTGAAACGGCCGTTCAGCTTGTTAAAGATTCAGGTGAAAAAGAGATTCTTCTTCTTGAAGATTTAAGAAATCTTTACGTAATACCTGAAATTTTTAATGCTTTCAAAAAAGCAGGTAAAGAAATGGAACCTTATACAAAAAAAACAGCTGAGATTGGTTTAGAAGGCTCAAGAAAAATATTTCTGTCTATAATGAATAGAATTACTTCACTTTTACCAAAACATTTCGAAACATTTGAAGAAGCTTTAGAATGGCTGGTTGATGATAATTAATATGTATTCCCTTTTTCATCTTTCATCGGGACAAACCTTACGCCTATTGTCTCTTTTTTCAATAATTTCCCTTTTTCTTTTTTTAAAATTACAATCTCTTGCGAATATGCCTCACCAACCGGAATTATGATAATTCCGCCTTCGGCTAACTGATCTTTTAGCATTTTTGGAATATGTGTTGGAGCACAAGTAACAATTATTGCATCAAAAGGCGAATATTCTTTCCAACCCAAATATCCATCTCCAACTTTTAGTTTAATATTCTGATAATTAAGCATATCCAATACTTTTTTTGCCTTATCAGATAAGGATTTTATTAACTCTATTGAATAAACATTTCCTGCAATTTCAGCTAATATAGCTGCCTGATAACCGGAACCTGTTCCTATTTCTAATACATTTTTTGTAGAATCTAAGTTTAACAACTCAGTCATATAAGCAACAATAAATGGTTGTGATATTGTTTGTCCTTCGCCTATTGGTAATGGATTATCATCATATGCAGATTCGATATATTCCTGAGGAACAAATAAATGCCTTTCTACTTTCAACATAGCTTTCAAAACATTTTTATCAGAAACTCCACGTCTCTCTATTTGCTTTTCAACCATATTTTTTCTTAATACATCATAATCTTGAGAGTATAATTTATTTATAGGTAAGTCCATTATTAGCAGAATTAATAATATTTCTTTAAATAAATACATTTTAAAATAAATATTATTTAAGTTTATTAACTTGCGCATATAAATTACTAAATAAAATGCAATTATCAAAATAATATAAAAACTAAATATTTTATTAATTTTGAATGATGTTAAATAAAATAAAATAAAAAATTATGTTAAAATCGATGACCGGTTTCGGGAAGGCAAGTTATGAGTCTGAAAATAAGAAAGTTACAGTTGAAATAAAATCATTAAACAGTAAACAAGCTGATATTTTTATAAAATTACCATCTCAGTATAAGGAAAAAGAATTAATATTGAGAAACGAGCTTATTAAAAATCTTAATCGTGGTAAAATTGAATTATCTGTTTGGATAGATAAAACTGAAAGTGATAAAAATCTTAGTTTAAATAAAGAAACTATTAAATCATACTACAACCAATTAATTGAAATTTCCAAATCATTAAATAAAAATATCCATAATGAAAATATCTTTCAAACAATTTTGCAATTACCAGATGTAATAAAATCTGAAAATAATGAAATTGATGAAAATGAATGGCAAATAATTGCTGATACTGTTAATAAAGCTCTTGTCGAAATAAGCATTTTTAGAACTCAGGAAGGAAATGTGCTTGAAAAAGATTTTTTTGATAGAATTAAAAATATTAAAAATCTATTAAATGATATTGAACCTTTTGAAATAAATAGAATAGATAAAATAAAAGATAGAATTAAACAAACTCTTGATGAACACTTAAAAAATATCGATACTGACAATAATCGCTTTGAGCAGGAACTTATCTATTACATTGAAAAACTTGACATTACAGAAGAAAAAGTAAGACTGGCTAATCATTGTAAATATTTTATTGAAACAATGCAAAATGAAGAAAATGCCGGTAAAAAATTGGGATTTATTGTTCAAGAAATTGGTAGAGAAATAAACACAATTGGTTCAAAAGCTAATAGCTCTGAAATTCAGCAAATTGTAGTACAAATGAAAGATGAACTTGAAAAAATCAAAGAACAAGTGTTAAATATTTTATAATAATTTAATTAAAATCAACATTTCAGAGTGTAAATCATTAAAATTAAGGCACATGAAAAAAATTATAAACTTTTTAAATAAATATATATTTAACCGTCCGGGAATTCAGTATAATTTGTTTTTTGTTTTATATTCTGCCGTTTACTCGCTTTTGCTCGCACGATATGTTTTTGATAATGCAGCTTCTTTAGCATATAATAATCAAAATGGCATTTCTAAAGGTTTTGGTATAATCTTGTTAATTGCAATTGTAACTGAAACTTTTGGAGTTTTTTTAAAGTCAAAAGAAATGCAATATGCTTTATATATTTCAGGTGGAAAAACTAAAACACCTTTAAAATCTGGTGGAAGCATTATTTTAATAGCTATTTTTCATCTTGTTAATAATTTTTTAATTGGTAATTTAATGGCTAATGCTTTTGGAATTTCATTTGAAAATTATCAACTTTTATATGTGTTAATTTTAGTAATTATTTTTATTAGAGAGCTTTTTATTTGGTATAGATTCTTTCTCTTTTTAGAAGATAAACCTAAAAACGAATTAAAACCATTAAAATCAAATATTGTTTTCATATCCAATTCATTACTAGTTATTTATGGTTTGATAGCTTATACTGCAGTTTGGGAAGTTTTTGGAAATCTTTTCGGCAATTATTTTTCAAGAACAGATATTTTTTATACTCTAGAAGGATATTTTCAGTTCTTTTTTGTTTTAATAGGAGTTTTTATTATGGCGTTTATTTTCTTTTTACCAACCAGATTTAGTTTTTTAATTGATGAAAAATGCTCGATAAAAGACAAAACTGATATAAAAATTAATAAAATAACTTTATGGATAGCCATTTTTATGGCAGTAATTCCGTATGTTATTTAACTATTTATCGGTTAATTTCACTAATTCAATTTCATAAAGCACAATTGCCCTCGAAGGTATTTTCTTCATATCACCTAAAAGACCGTGAGCCTTAAATGGCGGCATTATTAGTCTTGCTTTTTCACCTTGTTTCATAAGTAAAATTCCCTCTTCTAATCCCGATTCAACTCCACCTCTACCAATTAAAAATGATTTTTGACCTAAAGAATCTGATGAATAACATAATGTTCCGTTCAATAAAAACACATTATAATTAATGGTTGCTATTTTTCCCTGAATCGCCTTTTCACCACCAGTTTTTTCATAAATCATATACCAAACACCTGTTTCAGATTGATGCATTTCCCAATTTCTTCGTTTTGCATAATTTTGAATTATTTCAGAATCCTTTGTAACTAAGTATCTGTTTACTGCTTCTAATGGCTTTTCTAATTTAGCTAAATCTTCTTGAGTCATATTTTTTTTCTTTTCGGATTTTTCGGTACAAGAAAAAAACATTAAACTAAAGAAGAATATTAAAACATATAATTTATTCATAACAAGTTATATATCAATATTATATAATTAAAAAAATCTGCTCCCTACAAAATTAAAAATTTGGATTTTACAAACAAATAATAATTTAACTAAGCTTTATTGTACAATTACACTATTATATAATTATATCATTAACTATTGTTCTATAATTTCAGATTTATATTTAGACAACAATTTAGTAAATAATTTTGTTGTTTCGCTTAACGAAACAAATGATTTACCACCAGAAGCATTTATATGGCCGCCGCCTTTATAATGTTCTCTTGCAAATAAATTTGTATCAAAACTATTTTTAGATCTTAACGAAACTTTAACATAATCATCATGTTCAACAAATAAGGCCGAAAAATTTATTCCGCTTATAGACAATGGATAATTCACAAGTCCCTCAGTATCACCAATTTGGTATTTATACTTTTTCAATACTTCTTTCGATAAATAAATATATGCCGAACCATATTCCGGTAAAACTCTCATCCAATTAAATAAAGAACTGCCAAGCAATTTCATTCTGTCATATGAATAAGTATTGTATATTTGATTAATAATCAAATCTTTATCAGCTCCTGATTTTATTAAGTTTGCAATTATTTCAAATGTTCTTGGATTAGATGAATTATGATGAAAAAGACCTGTATCTGTTATAATTCCGGCCATTAAACATTCTGCAATTTCTTTTAAAACAGTTGCTGAATTTTCTACTTGAGAAATAAATTCATAAATTAATTCTGATGTTGAACTTACAGAAGTATCTGATATTGAATAATCTACAAATTTTGAAGGTTGTGGATGATGATCTATCAAAACCTTAATCGAGTCTAATTTAATTTCTAATTCCGATAAATTTCCCAAACGTTTTGGTTCATTAAAATCGCAATAAAAACTAAGGCTCGTTTCTTTAATTATTTTTTCAGCCTCTTTTTTTTGTTTTTCATATATAATAATATCTGAACTTAAAGGTAAAAATTTAAGAAAATCAGGAAAATCATTTGGCATTATTACAAAAACATTATATTCTTTAGATTTTAAATAATGATACAATGCCAATGTACTCCCTATTGCATCTCCATCAGGATTTACATGTCCAAAAATCACAAAGTTTTGTTGCGTTTTTAATAAAATTCCTACTTCTAAAATCGTTTTTCTATGAATACTATTCATTATTACTGTTTTTCAATAAATTTTTCAAAGATAACACAATATCAAAGGCATATCTAATCATTAAATTAATAAATTAAACAAAACCATATATATGTCTGATTATTAATATAATAAGTCTAATAATAATTAATTGTTTTTTATTTTCTAATGTTTTATATGTCAAAAATCATTGTAAAATAAAATTGCTTTTATAATATTTATACATATCTAAAATTTTGCCAAACATTAAAATAAAATAATATCTTTGCTTTAATTTTTAATAATAAAAACCTTAAATAATGAGTGGTAATAGAACTTTTACAATGATTAAACCGGTTGCAGTAAAAAACGGACACATTGGTCATATACTCAATAAAATAACAGATGCCGGATTTAGAATAGTTGCAATGAAAATGACTAAACTCTGCGTTACAAGAGCAAAAGCATTTTATGGAGTACATAATGATAAACCTTTTTTCGAAGATTTGGTTAAATTTATGACTTCAGGACCTATTGTTGCTGCAATTTTAGAAAAAGAAAATGCAGTTGAAGATTACAGAAAACTTATTGGTGCTACAAATCCTGAAAAAGCTGAAGAAGGCACAATTAGAAAAGAATTTGCAATTTCAATGCAAGAAAATGCTGTTCATGGTTCTGATAGTGATGAAAATGCTGAAATGGAATCAAATTTTTTCTTTTCTTTTGACGAAAGATATAATCAAGACGGATTTGAAGAACTAGGATAAAACATTAAATATCAACACAATATAATAAATCAATAAAATGAAAAATACAGCTTTTATCAATTTCCACAAACAATTTGGTGCTAAATTAGTACCTTTTGCAGGATATAATATGCCTGTAGAATATACAGGAGTTATCGAGGAACACCTAACTGTTAGAAACGGAGTTGGTGTTTTTGATGTTTCACATATGGGCGAAATTTGGGTTAAAGGACCTAAAGCATACGATTTTGTTCAAAAAGTTACTTCTAACGATGTTTCTAAACTAAGACCGGGAATTGCTCAATATTCTTGCTTTCCAAACGGAAAAGGTGGAATTGTTGACGATTTAATCGTTTATCATTACGAAGATCAAAAATATTTGCTTGTAGTTAATGCTTCAAATATTGAAAAAGATTGGAATTGGCTAAATCAGCAAAACACCGAAGCTACTGAACTTGAAAATGCATCAGATAAAACATCTCAACTTGCAATACAAGGTCCTTTAGCTATAAAAGTGCTTCAAAAACTTACTGATATAAATTTATCTGAAATAAAATTCTACACTTTTGTTACAGGAAAAATTGCTGGTATTGAAGATGTAATTATCTCTGCTACAGGATATACCGGTTCAGGAGGTTTTGAATTATATATGTACAACAGCGATGCAGAAAAAATGTGGAATGCAATTTTTGAAGCCGGAAAAGAAGAAGGAATTAAACCAATAGGACTTGCTGCAAGAGATACTTTAAGACTTGAAATGGGATATTGCCTTTACGGAAATGATATTGATGATACAACATCACCAATTGAAGCCGGTTTAGGTTGGATAACTAAATTTGTAGATGGAAATAATTTTATTGACAGAGATATTCTTACAAAACAAAAAGATGCTCCTATCGTTAGAAGACTAAAAGCTTTTGAATTAATCGAAAGAGGTATTCCTCGTCACGGTTACGAAATTGTTGATGCTGACGGAAATAATATTGGAGTTGTTACTTCAGGAACAATGTCGCCAAGTTTAAAAAAAGGGATTGGAATGGGATATGTTAATGCTTCACATTTAAAATTGGATACTGAAATATATATTAAAATCAGAAATAATAATATTAAAGCTAGAATTGTAAGTTTACCTTTTTACAAAGCCTGATATTAAAATTTAAATGATTGGGAAATCTCTATTTTGTTATACTGATGTTAATCTGTTTAATAAATTAACATTAAACATTGCTAAATAGAGGTTTACTCTCAAAACATTTCAAAACTCAAATCGTTATATATCAGTATAATACGAGCCATTTTCTTTCAAAAAAAACATAAAAAAAAGGCGGGTAACCACTCCCACCTTTATTACTAAACCTATTTACTAACTTAAAACCTATTTTTATGAAAAAATTTGTTCTTTTTTTCTGATACAAAGATAGATTCTGTTTATGTTAAAATCATTAAAGACTTATTAATAAATGTTAAAATTTCAAATAATTAATAAATTTTAAAACTAAATGACTTCAGATTCACTTAATAACAGAAAATTAAACTTAGATGTTTGTCTAAGTCCTTTGCTTATCGATAATTTTGATTTAAAAAACACAATTGTTGTTGTTATTGATATTATACGTGCTAGCACTACTATATGTACAGTTTTAGAATACGGAGTAAGCGAATTAAAACCTATAGCAGATGTTAATTCAGCAATAGCTTTAAAAAAAGAAGGTTATATTATTGCTGGTGAACGAAACGGAATTAAACTTGAAGGATTTGATTACGATAATTCACCTATTAGCTTAATGGACAGAAGTTTAGCAGGGAAAAAATTTGCAATCACAACTACTAATGGAACAAAAACAATAGCTAAAATATCAGAAAAATTAATAAAATTTCCTGAATCTGAATTAATAGTTGGTGC
This sequence comes from Bacteroidales bacterium, assembly GCA_016937695.1. Lineage (GTDB taxonomy): Bacteria > Bacteroidota > Bacteroidia > Bacteroidales > NBLH01 > NBLH01. The sequence goes on along the minus strand of JAFGWC010000032.1, from coordinate 18,743 downwards.
ATATGTAAATTATTCTATATTAAAAAAATATTTAATTTCTCAGAATAAAAACATTTTACTAGTTTGTTCCGGTTGGAAAAATAATATAAGCATAGAAGATACTGTTTTTGCAGGTCAATTAGTTTCTGATTTATTAAAATTTAAAAATTATGAACATCCTACTGATTCTGCAAATCATGCAAAACTTATTTATCAAAATTCTGACAAGAATTTATTTAATTTTATAATGGATTATTCAATGAGATTTAAAGATAAAATTGATTATTTGGCTAATGATATAAGATATTGTTTGAAGTTTGATGTTGTAAATGTAATTCCGGTTTTAAAAAACGGTTCTTTTATTAAACAATAAGATTTATTTCAATAATTTTTATTGTAATCATCTCTTCCATAGCATTTTATAGCTTTCAAATTTTTATATCAATTAAAAATATAACTTTTTGAAAATTAATATTTATTCTTTTTCAAATTGAGTTTTCATATTAATGAATTAGTGAAATCAATATTAAAGTAATAAATTTATATTTAAGTATTTTGTATTTCATTTATAAAAAAATGCTCAGAAAAATAATTAGTATATATATCAATTCATTCAAAGGGCTTTCAAAAGAAGTTTGGTACTTAGCTTTAGTTACCTTTATTAACAGAGCAGGCACAATGGTTATTCCATTTTTATCATTGTATTTGACTGAAAAATTACATTTTAGCCTAAGTCAAGTTGGATGGATTATGAGTAGTTTTGGAATTGGTTCTTTTATTGGTTCATGGTTAGGTGGAAAATTAACTGATAAAATTGGGTTTTACAAAGTAATGGTATGGAGCTTATTATTAACAGGTTTCATATTTATTTCATTACAATATATCACTAGCTTTTTGGGTTTTATAGTAGCTATTTTTTTTACAATGCTAATTGCAGACAGTTTTCGTCCGGCAATGTACGTTTCATTAAAAGCATACAGCAGACCGGAAAACCAAACTCGATCTTTAACACTAATTAGATTAGCAATTAATTTAGGCTTTTCGCTAGGACCTTTTTTGGGAGGAATTATTATAGCTGCAATATCCTATAATGGTTTATTTTGGGTGGATGGTTTAACATGTATTTCTGCTATAATTGTATTTATGACAATTCTAAAAGAGAAAAAAAATCCAACGCAAAACAAAATAAAAAAAATACCAATTTCAGATTCAAATAAATCTGTTTATAAAGATTTACCTTATTGGATATTTTTAAGTATTGTTTTTATTATGGGATTTACATTTTTCCAATTATTTTCAACAATACCTTTGTATTACAGAGAAATTCACAAATTATCTGAGATTTATATAGGATTACTTATGTCATTAAATGGAATCTTAATTTTTATTTTAGAAATGCCTTTAATCTTTTATCTTGAGAAAACAGTTATTAATAAGATTAAAGTAATATTTTTAAGTTTAATTCTTGTATCACTAAGTTTCTTTATTTTAAATATTTCAAATTGGTTTGGTTTTCTTATTATAAGTATGATATTGATAAGTTTTGCTGAAATGTTAGGCTTCCCTTTTACTAATTCATTTGCAATGGACAGAGCCCAAAAAGGACAGGAAGGAAAATATATGGCCTTATATACTATGGCATTTTCATTAGCACTTATTTTTAGTTCAAAAATAGGTATGGAAGTTATTGAAAATTACAGTTTTAATACTAATTGGTATTTAATGAGTTTTCTGGCTTTGATAGCTGTTTTTTTATGTTTTTGGTTGATTAGAACTCTTAAAACTCAATCTAAATTAGATATTAATCTCAGTTCAAAATAATATTTATTGTCAATTGGGTTCAAAGAAAATTTCCTAATTAAAAATCAAATTCACATGCTTTAATTGAAAAAAGGATTGATGACAATTGCCAACAATCCTTTTTAAATTAAATACAAATATTTTTTTTAGCCTTCAGTTTCTTCTATATTTTCAGAATTTTCATTTTTCCCTTTCAAATAATCAGGTAATTGCATTCCTGCTTGTTTAAACAAATCATCTAAAGGAGGTATTGCACCAGCCATACTTTTCATGAAGTTTGCTGTTGATGAGACACCATCTTTATTTCCACTGTCCCAAACTGTTATTTTATCTATTTTAATATTTTTAATCGCTTCAACTTGCATCCTTACAAGTTCTGGCAATTTATCAGCAATCATAAGCTTAACAGCATCATTAGAGTCATCTCCTGCTGCTTGAACTATTTTCTTGAAACCTTCAGCTTGTTTAGTTAAAATTTCAAAAAGTCCTTTTGCTTCTGCTTCCATTTTTAAATAAATTCCATCAGCGTCTCCTTTTGCTAATCGCCTGATTTTTTCTGCATTAGCTTCAGCACTAATTTCAATCCTTTGCTTTTCAATTTCAGCAGGTACAATTGTATCTGCATATTGTGTTGCTTTAACTTTTTCAGCTCTACCAAGTTCTGCAATTTGTTCGGCTTTATAAGCTGCTTCTAATGCATTTGCCTCATTTGTTTTTTCTGCAGTTAAAGCTATTTTTTCAGCTTCAGCTTCTTGTTTTCTTCTGTTTGCATCTGAATTAGCAACTGTAATTTTCGCATTATTTTCACCTTCCACTGCTGCTGCGTTTGCTGCTGCTACATTAATACGTTCATTCTGCTGCGCCTGAGCTTCACCAATTACAGCATTTGCATCTGCAGCGGATACTTGAATACGTTTTTCTCTATTTGCTTCGGCTTCACCAATTGAACCATTTCTTTCTTTTAATGCTACAGCAATTTTTGCTTCATTAATTGCACCTGAAGCTGCTTCTCTACCTAATGCATCAATATATCCAGATTCATCTGTAATATCAGTTACGTTAACATTAATTAATTTAAGACCAATTTTAATTAACTCATGTTCAACTCCTTCTGTTATATTTTTCAGAAATTTTTCCCTGTCGCTGTTTATGTCTTCAATGTCCATTGTGGCAATTACAACTCTTAACTGTCCAAAAATAATATCGGCAGCTAAATGTCTTATTTCATCTTGAGCAAGCCCTAATAATCTTTCGGCAGCATTTGCCATTACTTCAGGAATAGTTGAAATACCAACCATAAAACGAGAAGGAACATTTACTCTGATATTTTGGCGACTTAAAGCATTTCTTAAATCAACTTCAATAGGAATTGGCGTTAAATCAAGATATTCGTAATCTTGAATTATTGGCCATATAAATGCTGCACCACCATGAATACATTTTGCAGAATTTCCACTTCCTCCAACTTTACCATAAATAACAAGTATATGGTCAGCCGGACATCGTTTAAATCTTTTAAACAACGAATATATTAGCACAAAAACAAATAAAATAGCTAATGCTATTACTACTACTACTAATTGACCCATAATAAAATCTCCTTTGGTTTAAATTTGTATTATTTTAATAAAAATGATGCTTAATATTTTAATGTAATATTTATCTGTAAATTTAAATCTTTAGATTAAAAGACTATATTATCGTACTCTTTTAACAAGAAGAACATTTCCACTGATAATTTCAACTACTTCTATAATCGAATTTGTCTTAATATCTTCAGTATCTTCTGTCATTGCATCTAACGTTCGCAACTGTCCTTGAACATTTACTTGCACTTTTCCTAAACCAGTTTTTTTTGAAGGGATACTTAAATAAACATCACCGGTCTGCCCTATTGCATTATTCATGTCCATTGTTCCACTTTGGGTAAATTTACTGATGTAATAGAACAAACCAGCCATTATAATCATCATTATTACACCACTTACTGTTGAAATAACAATTGTAAAAATTACACTTAAACCTCCCTCAATACTTGCTAATCCACTCCATGCAAAAAGAGTAAAAAATGCAATCATATTTTTAAAGGTAATTAAATGAAAACCAATGTCATGATCTAAATCGTTGTCCATATCTCCATCCATATCATGGTCAACATCACCACCAATAAAAGTCATTATTAATTGTATCAAAAAAATTAAAGTAGCAGGGAAAGCAATTATCCAATATACTTTAGATAAAACACTTAATCCATCCCACCAAGTTGGAAAATCTGAGAACATATTTATTTAGTGTTAGTTTAATATAACTCAAATATAATAAATTTTATATTAAATATAAATTTAATTAAAATATAAATTTTAAAAGGTTCAATTTATTTGAGTATTTAATTAAGGATAACATCAAAATAATTTTAATTTTAAATTCATTTTCATTATCTTTAAGTTGACATATTTTTTTTGAAACAAAATTTAATTCTTATAAAATTATTCCTATTCATTAATCTAAAAATTGTATTATGTATAAATTAATTATATTTTTGATTATATCTGCAATCACCTTAAATTCCTGCACATCAGTAAAACAAAATAAAAACAGTAAATATTTAGATGTTGATATAAAAAAAACTTATTCTATTGGTGAGGCTATAAAAATAAGAGTAAAAAATATTTCTGATGAGAATATTATAATATATAGTCCTACAAAACCAAATTTACAACAAAAAGAAAACAAAATTTGGAAAAACCTCAGGATTTTGAATTGTCCATGTGATGCACCTTGCATGGCACCGCCAGAAAAAATTGAATTAACTGTCAATAATGAAATTACATTAACTTGGGATCAAAAAGAAAGTTTTTGCGGAAAAATTGCGGATGCAGGAATTAGAGAAACAATTTATAAAAAAGCAGAAAAAGGCTCGTACAGAATTATTATAAACTATAAAATTTATAATGAAAATATGAATGTAACAAAAGAATTTATTATTAAGTAAACTCCTAATAATAAACATATTAGGATAACAAATTGGTTAATAATTAAAACAGGTATTATGAAAAAAATTATTTTATTTATAGTTTTTATTGTTTTCGCAAATATCTCATTTAGCCAGGCTTGGCTTGATAATTTGCCTAGAACAAAAACTACAAAACAATTGACGCTTTTTGATTATCAAAAAGCATTTAACAATTATTGGGCAAAATATAATGTTAAAAACGGAAAATATTTAAAAGATGGCGAACTTGTAAAAGCTCCGGGTTGGAAACAATTTAAACGTTGGGAGTATTATTGGGAATCAAGAGTAAATGCCTCAACAGGAGAATTTCCAAATACAACTACTGCCGATGAAATGCTTAAATTTAAAAGCAGCACAACAAATCTCAAAAGCCAAAGCGGCGCATGGACAAATTTGGGAACGAACTCATCTAGTGGTGGTTATGCAGGAATTGGAAGGATAAATTGCATTGCTTTTCATCCATCTGATAATAATACTTTTTGGGTTGGCGCACCTTCTGGCGGAATTTGGAAAACTACAAACGGCGGAAGTTCTTGGACTTGCCAATCTGATAATAATCCGGTTCTTGGAGTTAGTGCAATAGCTGTTTCTCCAAATTTTGCTTCTGATAACACATTATACATTGCCACGGGCGATAGAGATGGAGGAAGCAGTTGGTCTCTTGGAGGAGATAACTATAACGACAATAATTCTGTTGGCGTTCTTAAATCTACTGATGGTGGCAGTACATGGGCAGCTACAACCTTAAGTATATCTGTTTCAAGTTCTAATTTGATTGGTGCACTAATAATTCACCCTTCAAATCCTGCAATTTTATATGCAGGATTAAATGATGGCATTTATAAAACTGTTGATAATGGAGCAACTTGGTCAAGAGTATATAATACAGGCGAATATGTTATTGATTTAGAATTTAACCCAGGAGACCCAAATACAATTTATGCTTGTACAAAAGATAGATGGGGATATTATCCTGAAATATTCAGAACAATAGATGGAGGCTCAAGTTGGACATTAGAATATACAGGCGCATCTAGTGATACAAGAATTGAACTTGCCGTTGGCGCATATTCAGGAACTACTAATGATAATATTGTTTATGCTGCTGTTGTTAACAGTAGTGGCGGATTAACAGGAATATATAAGTCAACAGATAGCGGCGATAATTTTTCAATGGTTTTTGATGGTAGCACAAAAAGCTTGTTCGGATATTACAGCGATGGCTCCGGCAGTAATACGGGACAAGGAAACTATGATATTGTACTTGCAGTAAACCCTGAAAATGTAAACACTCTTTTTGTTGGCGGAATAAATACATGGAAATCAACAGACGGAGGTGTAAACTGGACAAACAATAATATGTGGACATCAAGTGGGACATATAATTTTATTAGCTCCCCTGTTGTACATGCCGATAAACATTGTTTGAAATATCAAAATGCCTCAACTTTATTTGAAGGAAATGATGGCGGAATTTATAGAACTACAACAGGCGGAACAAGTTGGACTGATTTATCTAACGGACTAGTTATTAGTCAGATATACAGAATTGGTGTTTCTCAAAATTATTCAAACTCAATGATAACAGGTTTACAGGATAATGGCTCAAAAATTATATACTATGGTGATGGAAATTGGTATGATATTAAAGGTGGTGATGGCATGGAATGCATAATTGATTATACAGATGATGCAACACAATACGCAACCTATGTGAATGGACAAATTACAAGAACGACAGATTATTGGTCTAACACAACAGATATCAATGAAAATATAGGCGATGGCACCTTAGAAGGTGCATGGGTAACACCATATATAATAGATCCAACTAACCACAACACTATTTATGTTGGTTATGCAGATGTTTGGAAATCTACAGATAATGGAGATAATTTTACACAAATATCTACTATGAACAGTAGCGATAATCTAAGATCAATGGCAATTGCTCCTTCAGATAATCAAACTATATATGTTGCAGATCAATCAAATATTTGGCGTACTACAAATGGCGGTACAAACTGGACAAATATTACAGGCTCATTGCCAACAGTTACAAATAGTATAACTTATATTGCTGTTCATGCTACTAATCCACAAACTATATGGCTTACAATGGGAGGATATAATTCATATAAAGTTTATAAATCTGCTGATGGCGGTTCTTCATGGACGAATATATCAGCTGGTTTACCAAATATTCCAGTTTATAGTATTGTACATGATAAAGCAACTACAGATAATGACGTTTTATATGTTGGTACTGATGTTGGTGTTTATTGTAAACCGGGTGATGCAAACTGGACTCCTTTCAACACAGGTTTACCTAATGTAATGGTTACCGAACTTGAAATATACTATGCAGCCGATCATAACAATAGTAAATTAAGAGCGGCCACATATGGTCGTGGTTTGTGGGAATCTGATTTAGCAGGCGCTACCACAGGTATTGATGATTTAACTAATTTGAATAAATTAGGAATAACTATTTATCCAAATCCAACTAATGGAATTATTAATATCTCTTCTATAGAAAATCTAAAAAATGTTGAAATAAAAGTTATTGATATTAGTGGAAAAATTGTTTTTTCAAAAAAATATGAGAACTTATCTAAAGAAACTATTGATTTAACATATTTGTCTAAAAATGTTTATATTTTGCAATTAGAAACAAATATGGAAATGATTAATTCAAAATTTATACTTAAATAAAGCTGGTTTTAGCATTATTAATAAAAAGTATTGAAAATTTTATAACAAGGAGCCTCACAATTTTATGGCTCTTTGTTATAAAAATAAGTTAATCCTCTTAAATATTCCAAATTAAAGCTGCGGCACCTAAAACAGCTGCATTTTTCCCCATTAAACCTGAAAGTTCAAGTTTTACTTTATCTTTAAATATCTCAAGTAAATTTTCTTCAAAATATTTTTTAGTTGGTTTTAAAATATAATCGCCGGAAAGAGCTAATCCGCCAAATAAAAATATTGCTTCCGGACTTGTAATTGCTACACTATTAGCAAGTTGTAATGCAAGTATTTTTGCAGTAAAATCAAAGGCTTCTAAAGCAAGCTTATCGCCTTCCTTTGCTGCCATAAAAATATCTTTTGAATCTAATTTATTTCTATCTATTTGATTAAGAATGCTTTCACTATTCTTATTATCTAAAAGTTCAATTACTGTATTTTTAATTCCTGTAGCCGAAACATAGGTTTCTAAACAACCTTTTCTACCACAGCCACATTTTCTACCATTAACATCAATAATTACATGACCTAATTCTCCTGCAAAACCATCATTACCATAAACAAGTTTGCCATTTACAACAAATCCGCTTCCTAAACCTGTTCCTAAAGTAATTACAATAAAATTTTTCATTCCTTTTGCTGAACCATAAATCATTTCTCCCATTGCAGCAGCATTTGCATCATTTGTTAAGACTATTGGCAAATGAAAGTTTTTATTTAATAATTCTACTAAAGGCACAACTCCTTTCCAGTTCAAATTAGGTGCAAATTCTATAGTTCCGGTATAAAAATTACCATTAGGTGCACCAACTCCAATTCCTTTTACAATATAGTTTTCATTTATCGAATCTAAACATTCATTTATCTTTTTAGTTAAAGCTTCAACAAAACTTTCTATTGTTAAATATTTATTTGTAGAAATTGAGCTTTCAGCCCAAAAATTACCTTTTTCATCCACAATTCCTATTGCTGTGTTTGTTCCGCCTATATCAATTCCAACGCTTAGTTCTTTCATATCATGATAATTACTGAATTTTTAAATACTAATAAATATATTTGCAAACTTTTAATATTGCAAATGTAAAAAATTTTAATAGCCAATGTCTTTTAATAGACCAAATATCTATGAATAAAGAAATTTTAAAGCTTGCCATCCCAAATATAATAAGCAATATAACTGTTCCTCTTTTAAGTATGGTAGATTTAGCTGTAATGGGCCATCTGGAATCCGATATTTACATTGGCGCAATTGCTCTTGGCGGGATTATTTTCAATTTTATTTATTGGGGTTTCAGCTTTTTAAGAATGAGCACAAGTGGTTTTACTTCTCAGGCTTTAGGGGAAAATAATAAAAATGAAATTTTCAATATATTTTACAGATCTATGTTTTTTTCATTAGTATTTGGTTTTTTACTGATAATTTTTCAGATTCCTATTGAAAAAATAGGCTTTTACTTTTTAAAAGGAACTGAAGATGTTGAAAATCTGGCTAAACAATATTTTTATATTCGAATTTATGCAGCTCCTGCTTCTATTGGATTATATTCTATAAATGGTTGGTTAATTGGACAACAAAATGCTAAAACTCCTATGTTTTTAGCAATTCTAATTAATGTTTTAAATATATTTTTCAATATAATTTTAGTATTTAAGTTTAATCTAAAATCAGAAGGTGTTGCTTTAGGAACTGTAGTATCTCAATATATCGGCTTTTTTATTGGAATTATAATAATTATATTAAAGTATAATGATATTTTTAAGCATCTTTCTTTAAAAAAAATATTAAATAGAACAGATTTATTGATATTTTTTAATGTAAACAAAGATATTTTTATAAGGACTTTGTTTTTAATTTTTGTATTTTCATTTTTCACAAGTCAAAGTGCATTATACGGGAACAGAATTCTAGCTGTAAATACTCTCCTACTTCAATTCTTCATGTTATTTTCTTATTTTATGGATGGTTTCGCATATGCTGCTGAGGCTCTTACAGGAAAATATTTTGGCGCTAAAAATTTTAAATATCTAAAACAAATAATATACAAAATTTTCATATTTGGATTTATTTTAAGCATTTTATTTACTGCTATTTATTATTTTTTCGACAAAAATATTTTATACTTGTTAACAAATAATTCAAACATAATTAATGATGCTGAACCCTATTTGTTTTGGATACTAATTATTCCAGTTGCCGGTTTTGCAAGCTTTTTATGGGATGGAATTTTTATTGGGCTAACTGCATCTAAACAAATGAGAAATTCTATGATTTTGTCTGCATTTATTATTTTTTTTCCTGCATTTTATATTCTTAAATATTATTTTTACAATAATGCTCTTTGGAGTGCTCTAATTCTTTTTTTATTTTCTCGAAGTATAAGTCAAACGGTCATTTTCAACACAAAAATAAAAATGAAATTACTTCATAATTAATCGTGTTATGCAAAATGACTTTAAATAATTTTCATTATGGAAGCTATACATGCACAACTTCTTCATCTCAATAATATTAATCTAACCAGTTGTATAATCTCATTTTTAAATTAGATTTCAGTCTTTAAATTTTTATTATAATCAATATAAATTGCACTAATAATTTTTTTTTCATATTTTGAGCAACTTTTAGTAATTACAAAATCTATTAACTAAACATTAACTTAAATGAAAAATTATTTACTAAAAAGCTTTTTGGTAAAACAAACCGAAAAACTTATTTTTGCTCAAGTTAAAGCTCAAGAGTCAAAAACTTGTACTAAATCAAATAACCAAAAACTAATTAACAAATCATTATTCCTCACAATTTTGCTATTTATAGCATTCAATTTTAGCTCACAAGCTCAGGATAAAATCCAAAAAGGCTTACAACAAGTAAAAGAATCTACAAATTTTTCCGAGTTAGAAAAAATTAGTAGTAAATCAAAACAAAATAGAACTGATGCCTTTAAAATAGCCCAAGAAAAAGGCTGGAAAACTAAACTAGTTGATAAAAATGGCAATGTTTCAGTTTTACAAAGAGTTTACAAATTAGGAAAATCCTATTTGCCAGTTTACAATAGTGTAAAAAATAGTGGTGGCACAAATGGTGGTTCAGTTGTAAATAAAACAAGTGCTCTTTGGCCGGGTGGCGAACTTGGACTAAGCCTTACAGGTAGCGGATTAACAGTAGCTATTTGGGATGGCGGACCTTCAAGAAATACACATCAGGAATTTGGCAGCAGAGTAACACTTAAAGAAACTGGTACTTTTGGTGATCATGCAACTCACGTAACCGGCACAATTGGTGCTACAGGTGTTGATGCCGCTGCTAAAGGTATGGCTTACGGTGTTAGCATTCATTCATACAGCTTTTATGATGGCGATGATGAAATTGCAACTTATGCCGGAAATTATTTAGTTTCAAACCACTCATACGGTTCTGTTTGCGGATGGGCTTATGGTAATGGTTATTTTGGCGGTGGTTCATCTGACTGGGAATGGGTTGGTGATAATAGCCAATTTGCTTGCTATATGTTTGGATGGTACAGCCCTGATGCTGCTGATTGGGATGAAATAGCATACAATGCTCCTTATTATCTTATCCTTAAAGCTGCTGGAAACGACCATAATTTCAGTCCTTACTTTTATAATTTCCCATCTACAACTAAATATTATTATGATGGTGGAAACGGAACAATTGGAACATCTACAAGTCCTGTTAAGGATAAACAAGATAGTTTTGACAATATTTCAACTGCTGCTACAGCTAAAAATATTTTAACAATTGGTAATGTTGATTATGAAGATATGAATAACATTATTATTTCTTCTAGCAGTAGCTGGGGAGGTACTGATGATGGACGTATTAAACCTGATATCTCAACTAAAGGTACTGATGTTTATTCTTCAATTGCTACTTCAAACTCTGCATATGACACATATACAGGAACTTCAATGGCTACTCCAATGACTACAGGTTCTTTAATATTGTTACAACAGCACTATAATAACTTACATAGCCAATTTATGCGTTCTGCAACTTTAAAAGCTTTAGTAATACATGCTGCTGATGAAGCCGGAAATTATGAAGGTCCTGATTATGTATTTGGTTGGGGTTTATTAAACACTAAAGAAGCTGCTATTGCAATTTCGAATAACGACAACAGCTATTTTATTGGCGAACAAACTTTAAACAATGGCGGAACTTTCACTAAAGATATCACGGCAAGTGGAACTAAGCCTTTAAAAGTTACAATAGTTTGGACTGATGTTAAAGGAAATGCCATTGCTACAACTACTGATGAAGTTCATAATAACAGAACTAAAATGTTAATTAACGACCTTGATCTTAGAATTTCTAATGGAACTTCAACTTATTATCCTTACAAATTAGATATTTTACATCCTGCAAATGCAGCTACTAAAGCTGATAATAATACAGATAATGTTGAGCAAGTTTATATTGCTAATCCAGGCTCAGGAAATTATACTGTTACCGTAAATCATAAAGGAAGTTTAACAAACAGCAATCAGAATTTTTCTATAATTATTAGTGGCTTAACAGGTACACCTGTTGTTGTTGATGATTGTGCAAATACTGTTTCTTCTTTCCCTTATAATGAAAGCTTTGAAAGTAGTTTTGGTTTATGGCAACAAAGCAGTGCCGATAATTTTGATTGGGCAAGAGATTCAGGCGGTACTCCTTCAGGAAGTACAGGACCTTCAGTTGCTTCAAACGGAACTTATTATGTTTATGCCGAAGCTTCAAGCCCTAATTATCCTAGTAAAACTACTGTTTTAACTAGTCCTTGTTTTGATTTAACTGCTGTTGATAATGCTTCTTTCAATTTTGATTATCATATGTATGGAACATCAATGGGTAGTTTAAGTGTTGAATTAAGTGCAGATGCAGGTCAAAATTGGGCTTCTGTTTGGTCTAAATCAGGTAACTTAGGCGATGTTTGGAATTCTCAATCTATCGATTTAAGTGCTTACTCAGGCGAAACTGTAATGTTAAGATTTGTTGGAATTACAGGAAGCTCTTATACAGGCGATATGGCTTTTGACAATATTAGCGTAACAACAGGAACTGTTGAACCACCTGTTGGTGATGACTGTGATAATACAGTTTCAACTTTCCCTTATGCCGAAAGTTTTGAAAGCGGAACAGGTGTTTGGTTACAAGACACAAATGACGATACTGACTGGACTAGAGATTCAGGCGGAACTCCTTCAAGCAGTACAGGACCTTCTACTGCAACTGCAGGTTCATATTATATGTATATAGAATCTTCAAGTCCTAATTATCCTAGCAAAACTGCTGCTCTTAATGGACCTTGTTTTGATTTATCTGCTGAAGATGCAGCTTCTTTCAGTTTTGATTATCATATGTATGGAACTAGCATGGGAACTCTAGCATTACAAGCTAAAACAGCCGGCGGAGAATGGGCTACTATTTGGTCTAAATCCGGTAATTTAGGAAATACTTGGTTTTCTCAAGCAATTGACCTTGATTCTTATATTGGCGAAACAGTTCAGCTAAGATTTTTAGGTACAACAGGAAGCTCTTATACTAGTGATATGGCTATTGATAATGTAAAATTAACAACCGAAGGTGAAGTTACTCCGCCTGTTGGAACTTGTACTGATGTTACTTTAACTATTACATTTGATAATTATCCTGAAGAAACAAGCTGGACTCTTAAAGATGATGCTGGTGCTACAATAGCTTCTGGCGGAACTTATGCCAGTCAAGCTGATGGTTCTACAATTACAAAAACTGTTTGTTTAAATGATGGTTGCTATAGTTTTACTATTAACGATACTTATGGCGACGGTATTTGCTGTTCGTATGGTAATGGCTCTTATAAACTAATGAATGGAGCAGAAACTCTTGCTGCAGGTGGTAGTTTTACCAGCTCAGAAACTACTAATTTCTGTTTATCCGGAGGTGTAAAAGTTTCTTCTTTTACAAACCAAACTTTTATGGATGTTAATAGTCAAGAATTATCATTTAAAGATTTTAAAATTTATCCAAACCCTGTTTGCGATATATTAAATATTCAAGCTAGAGAACTTAGCGAAAATACTTTGATTAGAATTATTGATATGAGCGGTGCTCAACAATTAGAAATTAGTGGTAGCAAAGCTGCTAATGGAATCAATATTTCAAATTTGAAATCAGGAATGTATATTATTGAGCTACAAACCAAAAAAGAAGTATTTCAAAAAACCTTTATTAAAGAATAAATTTTACTAATAAAAATAGATTAAGTAATTACTAAAAGCCAAAGGGCTGTTTCCATTGAAACAGTCCTTCTTTTTTGTGCCTGATTATTTTTTTCGATTTACAATTGTTTTAACAAAATTTTGAAAGACCTTGCAGCGTTTTCTTTATTCTTAAATTTTAATTTACGAAAAACATTTCATGCAATAATAATTTCCGCAAGCAAAAAAATTATTCTTCCTGCGAAGATTGAATAAAAAAGAGTATATAAAAGTAATATTATTCAAAATAAATAATAATCAATTATTTAGCCTTTATATTTTTTTAACACTATCCAAAAAAGTGTGTAAAGTCGATTTTCTAATCGGCTTTTTTATGGTTTAATTCAGTCTGTAAATATATTAATAAATTGATTTAAAATAATCCAATTAACCAATAACAGCGGCTTTTAAATATGGCGGCGCTGAAGTATTTATATGAAATATTTGTGCTTAATTCAACATAAGGCATTCTTATAAACTTTAACGCAAACAATCATACACACTTGCCAAGCTGCAAACTTTTAGCATTAAGAAAAACAAAGCAGGAATAAAAAAATACCTAAAAATAGTGATATAACAAAAAAATAAAATTATTTACATTTGCACTCTAATTTAAAGCAAATGTTATTTTTTAGAAAAACACAAAAATATATAAGTGTTGTTTTATTGTTTACATTATTATTAGTAATGTACAACAATATTACTAATCAACACCGCCATTTGTTGCCTAATGGCGAAATGGTTGTGCATTCGCACCCTTTTTCTAAAAACGAAAATAATGAACCTCAAAAACAACATACACACAATACCAATCAACTACTTTTTATTTCGCTGATAAATAATTTATTTACATTTTTACTTATAGTATCTTTTGTATATAACTTTATTCAAAAAGTTACAAAAAAACAGTTAATTCTGTTTAATGAAAATATCACGTTTTTACTTCCAACTGTCCATTATCAACTACGGGCTCCGCCTATCAATTAATTAATACAATTTTTTTAAAATTTTTACACTCTCGGTTAAATTTTATCCGGCATAATTGCTTCATTTTTTTTATACTAAAAATGAAAAAGGGAGATTTATGCAAAAAAATCAATTCACAAAATGTTTAATATATTATAATATTCAAAATGAAATTAATTGATAAAAAACAAGATATACAAGGTATTAGATACCATATTGCAGGTAGTTTCAATCTTATTACAGAAGATTGGCAACAAAAAAATTTTTCAGAAGTAAAAGAGAAGTCAAAGGTAATTAAACCGGAAAGCTCAATAAAAAATGTCGTTTTAAATGGTTTTAAAATAAATTCACTTATAGCATTAATACTATTTATTTTTAATGGAACTTTAAATGCTCAACAAGCGCCAACCGACGCTAATATTTTTGGGCATGTTACTTGTGGCGATGGTCACTTACCGCTTTCTACAATTACTATTGAAGGTACAACTATTGGTACAGCTACCGATAACACCGGACATTACAAATTAATAAATCTGCCAGAAGGAACATTCACCATAAAAGTGCAATCAATCGGTTATAAATCGCAAACACAAGAACTAACTACAAAAGCCGGAACTACATTAGAAATAAATTTTGATATAGAAGAGGACGTAATTGCCCTGGAACAAATAGTTGTAAGTTCTAATCGCAACGAAGTTAGTCGCAAAAATGCAACAACAATCGTAAATACAATTTCCCCAAAAATGTTTGAAAATACCAATTCTGTTTGTCTTGCAGAAGGTATGAGTTTTCAACCTGGATTAAGAGTAGAAACGAACTGTCAAAATTGTGGATTCCAACAAGTTCGTATTAACGGTTTAGACGGACCTTATACTCAAATTTTAATCGACAGCAGAGCAATTTTCAGTGCTTTATCGGGTGTTTACGGAATTGAACAAATTCCTACAAATATGATTGAACGTGTAGAAGTTGTACGTGGTGGCGGTTCAGCTTTATTTGGCTCAAATGCTATTGCCGGAACTGTTAATATTATAACAAAAGAACCAAACTATAATTCATTTCAAGTTGCTTCAAATTTATCTGCGATTGACAAAAATTCATTAGACAGAACAGTAAATATAAACACTTCATTAGTTTCAGACGACAACAAAGCCGGGATTATGATGTTTGGTTCAATGCGAAAAAGAGACCATTACGATGCGAATAATGATGCTTTTTCTGAATTAGGAATTTTAGAAAATACATCATTTGGTTTCAGGTCTTATTTTAAACCCACTATTTATTCAAAAATAATATTTGAATATCACAATTTGAATGAATTTAGACGTGGTGGAAATAAATTTGAATTGCAACCTCACGAAACAGATATTACCGAACAAACAGACCACAATATTAATGCAGGTGGTTTGACATATACTTTATTATCAAAAAATTACAAATCAAAATTTTCACTATATACATCAGCACAGCAAACAAAACGAGAAAGTTATTATGGTGCAGAGCAAGATGCAAATGCTTACGGACATACAGACGATTTGGCTTTTGTTGCCGGAAGTCAATATAATTACGATTTTACAAAATTTCTATTTGCACAATCAACAATAACAACAGGATTAGAATATCAATTAAATAATTTGCACGATAAAATGCCCGGATACGGTCGAGATTTATTGCAGGAAGTTGGAATTATTGGTTATTTCGTTCAAAACGAATGGAAAACAGAGCATTTAAATTTTTTAATTGGTGCAAGAGCAGACAAACACAATTTAATCAATAATGTAATTCTCAGTCCGAGAGCAAATTTATTGTATAAAATAACTGATGATTTTTCAACACGACTTTCTTATTCAAAAGGATTTCGCGCACCGCAAGCATTCGACGAAGATTTGCACATTATGGCAGTTGGCGGCGAAGTAATGCTTATTCAACTTGCTGACGATTTAAAAACTGAAACTTCAAGCACTTATAGCGGTTCTTTTGATTACTATTTTGATATTTTTGGTTTGCAAACCAATTTTTTAATAGAAGGTTTTTATACAAAATTAACTGATGTATTTGTAGTTGAAGAAATAGGAACTGATGCACAAGGAAATATGCTTTTAGAACGCAGAAACGGCTCGGGAGCAGAAGTTTACGGTATAAATACCGAACTTAGAACAGCATTTTCAAAATATTTGCAACTTCAAATGGGCTTTACATCACAAAAAAGCAAATATACAAAATCGGAACAATGGGCAGATGACGAAACATTAGAAGCTACAAAATATTTGCTGCGAACTCCTGATAATTATGGATATTTCACATTGAATTTTAATCCGATAAAATACTCAACAATTTCTTTATCAGGTGTTTATACGGGAAAAATGTATGTTCCTCACTATGCCGGTTTTATAGACAATGATAAATTAGAAGAAAGCCCAGAGTTTATGGAATTGAATTTTAAACTTGCACAAAATTTCAAAATCGGAACCGCAATGCAATTACAAATAAACGGCGGCGTACAGAATATTTTGAACAGTTATCAAACAGATTTCGACAAAGGTACATTTCGTGATGCGGGATATATGTATGGACCAAGCCGTCCTAGAACATTTTTTGTAGGTATAAAAATTGGTACAAACTTATAAAAAAAATCATTATTGTCCGATAAATTTTAGATTTCAATCTTTTTTGAGCAATTGTTTAATTGTTATATTGCTAAATTGTTATGTTTTAACTACTAATGTTTTTATTTAAAGTTGAGAATACTTGTAAAAAAACAAAGCTCTCTTATTTGTATTAAAGCTATAATCAAGTAATAATATAGGTTTCTGCTTAAAAGAATATTTTTATAGGACAACAATGATAAAATATTCTTTTTCATTTCTGATGAAGCACAAGGTCGCCTTTAACGGACACACTTTCTAACCGCAAATAGTCAAATTTTTATTTGCCAAATATAATATACAACGCCAAATCTAAGATTTGGCGTTGTATCGCAATACTTTACACTTTTACTCTTTCTAAGTACATATAATGTCATAGCCATTATATGTACTTAGAATATGATTCAGAACCGACAAAAGTATCAGAAATTTTCAAAAGAAGAAAGGGTTTTGCAGATAAAAAATTTATCAGATGTTAATATTCTTGAAAAAGTGCCACTATTTTATTCACTAAAAGGATATTATCAAAAACAGATAAAATCGATTAGATTTATTATACTTCTTAGTTCTGAAACTATCACTTTCAATTTTAATTATGTTAGCATAATGAACAATTATGTCTGTAATAAAAAGGAAGTAAGAAGTTGACACGATAATAAAACTGTCCTTAAAAAAAGGGAGCAAGCACTGCAAGCACCTGATTTACAGATAATCGCAGATACCTTTGGAATTGATATTGAGGAAATAAAAAAAACAGATAAATTTATGATTGTGTGTGAAATATAATAAAAAAAAGCCGAAACCTTAATTCCGACTTTTTCATAAAATGAATAAATGAAAGATTAATATTCCAATCCGTAATAATCCATTACTTGATAATAGTTGTTAATATCTACACCGGCTTTGTCCAATTCATCATAAATTGCTTGTTGGGAATTCAACCTTTTTTTACCATTACCATCTACTGATGTAGTATTGGTAGATTCAATAATAACAACTTTAACCCAATCTGCCGCCAGCAAATCAGCATTTAATGTCTCGGAACCATCTAATTCTAATGAAACAATTCTATAGCAGAAACTCAAACTTCCGGCATTCGAATTAAAAATATTGACTTTATAGTTCTTACTTCCGGCTAATACTCCGGGAATCGGATTTACTATATTAAATCCTGTATTTTTAACATATCCCAAAATAACATCATTTTGAAGTATTTCATCCGTCAAAATATCTGACATGTCAATATCCATCCAAGAAGCTGTTCCCCAGGCAGGACTGTTATAAACATAAGTTTGCACATTCGCATTTCCGTCAACACCATTCGTACCATTCGTACCATTCGTTCCGTT
>JAFGWC010000150.1 GCA_016937695.1 Bacteroidales bacterium | reverse complement strand
TGCAAAATCTATTGTAAAAGGCAAATCAATGACTACGGAAGAAATTGATTTTAATGATTTTGTAGAAGAATTGGGAGTGAAATCAGTAGAAACCGATTTAGGTGAATTTATTGTGCAAGTTGCAGGCGAAAAACCTTATCATATTGTAACACCGGCAATGCACAAATCCCGAAAAGATGTAAATGATTTATTCCACGAAAAATTTGGAATGGATAATGATATTTCTGCAGAAGAAATGACAGATTACGTTAGGAAAAAGCTTAGAGCAGAATATCAACAAGCTGAAATTGGAGTTACAGGTGCTAATTTTATTATTGCTGATATAGGTGGAATTGCTGTAACAGAAAATGAAGGAAATGCAATTATGTCAACTAGTTTTCCTAAAGTACATATTGTTATTGCAGGAATTGAAAAAGTTATACCATCATTCAAAGATATTTCTAAATTTTGGCCATTACTTTCAGCACACGGAACCGGACAATCAATAACTGTTTATAATTCAATTTTTACCGGACTGAAAAGAGAAAACGAAGAATTTGGACCAGAAAAAATGTATGTTATTTTGTTAGATAATAAGCGTACAGAATTATTAAAAGAACCAAAGCAAAGTGATGTTTTATCATGTATTAGGTGCGGAGCGTGTTTAAACGCATGCCCGGTTTATAGAAATATTGGCGGATATACTTATGAAGCAACTTATGGAGGTCCAATTGGTTCAGTAATAAGTCCTTTTTATCAAGGGTTTGATGTTTCATCGCATTTAAGTTTTGCTTGTACAATTTGTGGAAAGTGCACAGAAGTTTGTCCGGCTAAAATTGATTTACATTTACTTTTATTACATAATAGAAATAAAAGTGTTGAAATTAATGAAGGAAGTAAAATTTTCGGATTTTTTATGCTAATTTATAAATTTCTTACTTTAAGAGTATTTTATTTTGATATTGGATTTACTACTATAAAAAACATATTTACACAAAATATTTTCAAAAACCTTTTTGGTAAAAGAAGAGCATTAATAAAATTTAAAAAGTCATTTAGAAAAACATATAAAAGCAATTAGTAAGCATTATCATAATATAAAGAATGAAAGATATTAAAATGTGAAAATTTTTATTTATTTTTGTAGATAAAATTCTACATATGTTGTCAAATACCTGTAAATACGCAATAAGAGCAGTAATTTATTTAGCTGTAAATGAAAAAAAAGGTGAAAAAATAGGTATTAAAAAAATTTCTACTGATTTAGAAATGCCTTCTCCTTTTTTAGGAAAAATATTACAGATGCTTTCTAAAAATAAATTATTAGATTCTACAAAAGGGCCTAATGGAGGATTTAGTTTAGGAAAAGATGCCAATAAAATATCACTCTTGGATATAGTTGCAATTATTGATGGTTTAGATTTTTTCCATGATTGTTTAATAGGAGTAAAAATATGTGATGATGATCCAAAGAAAATGGAATTATGCCCTTTTCATGTTCATTTGGATACTTTACGAGATGAACTTCACAAACAGTTTAAAAGTTTAACAATTGGAAAATTCAGAGATGGATATTACAATGCAGAAGAAATATTAAAGTTTTAAAAGTTTTAATTTATAAAAAATAAAAAAACCTACAATAGAACCTGAAAAATTGCTTAAAATATATGTTAATTCTGCACTCCTGTAATCTGTTAGTGAAAATTGTAAAAATTCCATAAAAATACCATAAAAGTTTACGATAATAAGTAAAAAAATAATAAGTTTAATACTTCTTTTTTTTTCCGGAAAAAACTTTCTATTTTCAAAAAATAAAATAAAACTTAACAATAAGTAAAGTAAAAAATGCGCAGTTTTATTTAAAGGTAAATCTAGCGTATTAATTTCCTTATCAGGATTTAATTTTATCAAACTTAAAATTAAAATTAATATTGCCCAAACCAAGCTTTTATAGTAATCTTTTAAAATGTTATTCAATTTTGTTATAATCATAAGTTTATATCTATTTATGCAAAGAAAATAAATTGTTGTAACTTAGAACAAAAAACTAATAGAAATAAAAAATCAAATATTTTCATTTTAGTGAATATTTCTAATCAATATATTTTCAATGACATACAATAAAACAACAAAGGAATTCAATTTATTTTTAGAAAATCAGCAAATAAATACATGGTTCGATTTAGGTTTATTTATTGATAAATTTAAAGAAACTAAACTTTCAAAACAGGAATTATTAAATGATAATTATGATACATTTAAACAAAAATTATCAAAAAAAGGAATTGCATTTGTGAGTTTTTATTTTTCTATTGATGGAGTAACTATTGAAGTTGAAAAGTATGCTAAAATATTTAAAAATCTACTTAACAATATTCAAATACATTACGTTGCTGGAGAAATTTATCCAAAAGCTGAGCAACTTATAGAAAAGAATTCTAAATTATTATTAATTAAAAATGCTAATGGATTTGATGATTGGGATTTGTATAATGATTTTTTTAATAATAAACTTAGCCGAGGTTCAAAAAAGTACAATGAAACAATTGTTTTATTTTGGAAACAAGTAAAACAAATTTCACTAGATTTATCTGCTTATATTGAGAAAAATGATATTTCACTATTATATCTTTTAAATATATGTTCAAATCCAGGAAATGTTTCGCTTTGTCTTGCAACTATTTTAGTATCAGAGTTTTTTGGAATTCCCGTTATTAATAATTGTCATGATTATTATTGGGAAGGTGGTAATAATGAATTTGATAAAAAAGTTAAAAAACTTCCTGATGGTCCAAGAGATTTTTTTTTTACAAATTATCATATTGGCGAGATATTTTCACAGATTGAAGTACTATATCCTTGGGAATCAAGAATTTGGTTAACTTTAAATATCAATAGAAAGCAATCAGATTATGTTATAAATATCAAAGGTCAAAATCCGGCAAACGTTTGTGAGATTGGAACTGCTGTAGATACAGAAGAATATTCCAATATCAGCAAAAGAAATAAATTTAATACATTAATACAATTTGAAAAAATATTTTGCAGAAACAGCGATAAATTAGTTGCATATTCTGTTGATGGAGTTATTAGTAATGAACTTGTCGATATTAGTAATCCACAGCCAATTTTAATTGGAAACCAGACAAAAGTTTTTTCTAATTTTGTTGATGAAAATATAATTTTACTTCAACCAACAAGAATAGTATCACGAAAAAGAATTGAAGTAGGTTTCAGACTTATAAAAAAGTTATTTGATAATAAAAAATTTCTGAAAAAGTTTTATGAATCTCCACATTTAAAATTAACACTTTTAGTTACCGGACCAATACCACCCGGACAGGGAGAATATTTTAAAAAATTGATTTTACGATTTCAGGAATTAATAAAATCATTACCACAAGAAAAGGCAAGCAGAATACATTTGGGTTTTATGTTTAGCGAGTTCGACAAAAAAGCTTTTAGAGCAAAATTTGAAGATCCAATAGGAATACCTGAATTATTTAATATTGCGTCACTTATTTTATTACCTAGTAAAACTGAAGGTAGAGGATTACCAATAATTGAATCAACAGCAAGTGGAGTTCCTATATTTTGTAGAAGATATTTTCCTGAAAATGTTTATGCAGAGGTAATTGGAGAACATTTACCTGAAAATGACAGATTGAAAGTAATTGAATTTGATGGTAAAGAAATTAAAAGTACACATTTGCATGATATTACAGAAAGAATATTTTTTCCGCACATGTATATTGCTGAAATTGAGCATAATAAAAGAGTAGTAAAAAAACGCTTTAGTTTAACATCTTTAAGAGAAAATATTGAAGAGATCTTATACAAATTGTATTTACAAATATCTGACAATACAAAATTGGAAGGAAAAGTTGAATCTACTTTTAAACAATATGAAAAATTGAACAAAAAAGATTGCAAACTTGTAAATAAACTTGTTGATACTGAAAATAGGTATTTTATGCAGGGATATGGAAAACTTGCATTTATGTTATATTTAAAATCATTAATAGATCCTTCATATTTTAGAGTTGAGCAACAAAAAATAAGAGGACGTTCAATGGAGTTTGCAAAAAATTTGGTTCAAGAAGATATTTTTTATAAAGATATTGATATTATTAAAATACATCAATTTTATAATGCAGTTGATACAATTTTCAAAATAAATGATGGCGAAGAAAAAATAAGGCACGATCATTCATTTGCATATCGACATCGCAATAAAAAATGGTTTCCTTATTACGATTATACATTGCAGGAACTAACAGGAATTATAAATTTATTGCACGAAGAAATTATTGAACCGGATTATGTTTTAGAAATTGATCAAAGTTCACATTTTTTCACAAATTGGAATTTAGCTTTATCTCAACTTACTTCATCTGATTTTGTTGCAATTGATGATAGAACTATTTTAAAACAAAAGCTTTGTAAAAATGTTCCAATTGCCTACTTTCCTGGTAGATTTGTAAAATATGAACTGGAAATATTTGTATTACAATCAGTTAGGAATAAATTGAATATTTCTGTTGAAAAACAATTTACTGAAAAAATTTTAAAAGATAATATTGATAAACTTTCAACCATATATATTTTTGCACAAGAAAAGTCGCTTGCAAAATGGTCGAGAGCAAACGATATAAAAAAGTATATTTTAGAAGGAAGCGACAGCGATTTGAAATTGCTATATAATTTTGGAATTATTAAACTTATTGAAACCACTCAGTTAAGTGTTGGAATTAATATAAAACAACTTGGAGATAAAGCATTAAAAACATTAATAAAAATAAAAAATCAGAATGGGTTTATAATTACAACACGAAGAAATTCTGCTTTAATGACTGATATTCTTGAGATTGATAAATTTCATATAGGAAATGTGGGAACGGAATTAGCATCAAATATTCTCGGAATTCCTATAAATAGCGGTTATATTCAATTTGTTCCGGCAGGACTAAGAACTACATTAGCATATCCAACGCCAACTCAAAATGCAAAACAATTTTCTGACGCATTAAATAGTGATTTATTTATGTATCTATCAAATCATTACGGAGAAGAATATATTTATAATAAACTTAATGAAGATGCAAAACTTAATGGAAATCCGATAAATGAAGTTTTAAAATCATTGCAGAATAAAAAGAAAAAAGATAAAATTTTATATAGCAATCAAATTACCGGTTTGCATAAAGATGGATTGCCATATAGTGGCGCTTATGCGCGATTAAATTTAAATAAGGACAAAGAATTTACATTTAATATAGTTTCTTCTTTAGATGGAACAAAAACAGTGAAAGAATTTGTTTCCGAATTTGAAAAGAATAATAAAAAAACTGTTAGACTTGCATGGAACGGAGGATATATTTTAAACCCTGAATTGGTTGGAAAACTTGTTTTGCCAGAATCTTTTATTGGCGCAAATTTAGGTTTAATTATTTCTTATGGTAAATTATTATCTCCACCATTATTTAATAAAGCAGCTTTATTGGTTGATAATCAGAATAATATACAAATTAAACTTGTAAATTCTAAACAAGGATTTATTCTTAAATTCAATAAAAAAGAATATATTTTCGATAAAAAAAATTATAATTCTGATAATCTTAAAGAAAATGATTTTGGATATTATGATTTATTATACAAGAATGATTTTATTTTTGCAGATGAAAGAACAATAGTTCGATTATCAGGAAATACAGTAATTGAAATAATAGAAACCAAAAAGAATGAAGAATTGGCTTTATATCCGGTTGGTTTAAGTTTATCATTTCGGAAAGAATTATTACCAAATGATTTACGGATTGGTGATAAATTAGAATTAATATTTGAAGAATTTAAAGATATTATTCAAGCAGTTGAAGCCGGACCAATGCTTATAACTAAAGGAAAAATTGCAATTGATATGGAAAACGAAGGTTGGACAACTAAAAATTCTATAAAAACACAAGCCGCTAGATTAGATTATTTAGATATGCGAGGTCCTAAAATAGCTGTTGGAATTGATAAATCTGGAAATTTAATTGTTTTAACTGTTAATGGTCGCATTAGAGAATCTGTTGGTGCAACACATATTGATATGGCAGAAATTTTAATAAAATACGATATTGTTACTGCAATGGGATTTGACCCTGGTGGAAGCAGCACTTTGTTTGTTGATGGTAAAATATTAAATATATCACCATATAATCCTGATTATGAGGATAATAAATATTCTTTACCAGCAACGCCTCGCGCTGTTGCAAATGCTGTTTTAATTTTCAAATAATAAAAATAAAATAATTGGCAGGAATTTATATTCATATACCATTTTGTAAAAAAATTTGTCATTATTGCGATTTTTATAAAACGGCTAATTTAAAATTAGAAGATGATTTCATAAATTCAGTAATTAAAGAAATTGAAATACGTTCAGACTTTTTAGATTCTGAAATTGAAACAATATATTTTGGAGGAGGAACTCCATCCGCAATTTCAATAAATAATTTGCAAATTATTTTAAATAATATTTTACAAAAATTTTCAGTAAATAAAAATTCAGAAATTACAATTGAGCTTAATCCTGATGATATAAATGAAGAATATTTGAATCAGCTTTTGAAATTAGGCTTTAATAGATTAAGTATTGGAACACAAAGTTTTAATAATCAGATTTTAAATTATTTAAATAGACGACATAATTCTGAAAAGGCTGAAAATAGTATTAAACTGGCTTTAAATGTTGGTTATAAAAATATTAGTGTTGATTTAATATACGGAATTCCAAATCAAACAGAACAAAACCTTTTAGATGATATTTCAATAATATCTAAATACGATGTTTCACATATTTCTGCATATCATTTAACAATAGAAAAAAATACATATTTTGGAAAGTTATTGAAAAAGGGACTTTTAAAACAGATACTAGATGAAAAAAGTTTTAATTTTTACAAATTAGTTGTTAACGAACTTCAACAACTTGGATTTGAACAATATGAAATTTCTAATTTTGCTCGTAATTCGGATTATTCAAAACATAACACAAATTATTGGAAAAATGTTGCTTATTTAGGTTTAGGTCCTTCAGCACATTCTTACAATAATAAAAGCCGATTTTGGAATTATACACCTTTAACAAAATATATTGAAGGAATTAATGTTTCAAAATTTTATGAACAAGAAGAGCTAAGTTTAAATAATTTGTACAACGAATTTATAATGGTTTCTTTAAGAACCAAGTGGGGAATTAATTTACAACATATTTTAATTGAATTTGGACAAATGTATTATGAAAATACAATACGAATTTACTTGGAAAATAAAAATACTAACTATATTCGTAGAGAAAATGATACAATAAAGCTTAGTACAGAAGGCTTATTTTTATCAGATTTTATTATACAAGAATTTTTTATAATTAATTGATATTTAATGGAATATGGTTTTGGAATATTTTTTTCGTGGTGGTTTACTGTTATTTTTTTAATTTTTAATTACGGATTAAATTTTTTGTTTCAAACAAATTTTAGATATAGATTTAATAAAGTACCTCATTTAAAGTTTTATTCAAGATTAAATACAATTTTTTTTTACATTTTATTAATATTTTCATCCATTATTAAATTACATTTTTCAATAAATTTCATAATTGGAATTGTAATTTATATTCTGGGAATGCTGTTATATATAAGTTCAATGTATTATTTTGCTATAAATGAATTTGATAAACCAGTTACAAGTGGAGTTTACAAAATTAGCAGACATCCTTTATATTTGGGTTTTTTTATTATTTATTTAGGAGTTTTTATCGCAACTTTAAATATTTTTGTGCTGATTTTAAATATTGTTATTTCTTTTATTAGTTATAAAATTGCAATTCAAGAAGAAATTGATTGTGAGAATATGTATATGAAAGAATATCAGCAATATAAATTAAAAGTTAAACGAATAATTAATCTTTAAAATATAAATTATGTTTATCGAAATAGAAGGATTTTCAGATTTAAATAACGATAAATATCAAGCATTTTTAGATTTAAGATCAAAAATTTATGTTGAAGATTTAAAGTATAATAAATTTCACGAATTTGATGGAAAAGATTCTAAATCTAATTTTTATTTACTCAATAATTCAGGTAAATATGTGGCATTTTTACGATACACATCGGATAAAAATAATATTTTGATTGATAGATTTGGAGTAGAAAATAATTTTAGACGACAAGCATTTGGCAGTTTACTTTTAAGATATGTTATAAAAGATTTACTTCCTTCAAAAAAAAATATTCAAATAATATCTTCGGAAAATAAAATAGGATTTTTCAAAATATTTGGATTCCAAAAAACGTTGCAACAAATCAAAATTGGCGAAAAAGAACTTTTACTTTTAGAATTAAAAAAGCAATAAATAATTGATGAAAAGTCCTATAAAATCCTTATTGAGTCAAACTGCTGCATACGGACTTAGCAGCATTATCGG
>JAFGWC010000149.1 GCA_016937695.1 Bacteroidales bacterium | reverse complement strand
CGTTACCCACAATTGCGATAACGATAATTCAAGTAGAAAGACAAATGAAAATTGTATCTTTGCATAGACAAAAATCAAAAATATTGAAATGACAGATTTATTAACAATAAAAGAAGCCAGCGATTGGGCAACTGAATATTTGAAAAAGAATGTAACTACTTCAAATATATCATATTTAATCCAATATGGCAGAATTAAAAAGTATGGAAACAACGGAACGACTTCTGTAAAAAAAGATGATTTAATAAAATATTATAAAAGTTTCAACGGGCAGAGAGAAAATAATTGGAAAGAAAAATTGGGCGAAGATTTGAATTGGGCTTTGTCATTTGATTGGTGCAAAGAAAAAGATACAACAAAACACGTTCACAGATTGCATCCATACAAAGGAAAGTTCATTCCTCAACTTGTTGAGTATTTTTTAGACGACCATACTGATAATTTCAAAAAAGAAACCTATTTCAAAAAAGGCGATATTATTTTAGACCCATTTTCTGGAAGTGGAACAACAATGGTTCAGACAGGTGAATTAGGTATGCACGCCATCGGAATTGATATTTCTGCATTTAACACTTTGATTGCAAATGTAAAAGTTGGGCGAGTTGATTTTCAGGATTTACACACAGAATTAACAAGAATAACAAATCAATTAAAAGAATTTATCTCAAAAAATAACAATTTAGAATTTGAAAACGACTTACTTGAAGAGCTTAATGTTTTCAATAAAAAATATTTTCCTTCGCCTGAATTTAAAATTAAAGTAAGACAAAAACAAATTGACGAAAAAACATATACAGCTGAAAAAGAAAACGAGTTTACGCCAAAATTTAACCAACTTGTAGAAAAATACAACCTAAAAATAAAACAGGAAAAAGTAGATAACTTTCTTGAAAAATGGTATTTACAACCGATAAAAAATGAAATTGATTTTGTCTTTGATTTACTAAAACACATAAAAAATCCGACAACAAAAAAAGTAATAACAATAATTTTAAGTCGAACAATTCGCTCTTGCAGAGCAACAACTCACGCAGATTTAGCAACTCTAAAAGAGCCTGTAACACAGACTTATTATTGTAGAAAACACGGAAAAATATGTAAACCTTTATTTTCAATGCTTTCGTGGTGGGAACGATACAGTAAAGACACTATTAAGCGACTTGCCGAATATTCAAAACTTAAAACTACAACTTATCAAACTTGTTTACAAGGTGATGCAAGAAATGTGAATATTTTCGACAAATTAAAAGAAAAAAACAAAACTTTTGGCGAATTGGCTGAAAATAAAAAAATAAAAGGAATTTTTTCAAGTCCGCCTTATGTTGGATTGATTGATTATCACGAACAACACGCTTATGCTTATGACTTGTTTGGTTTTGAGCGAAACGATGAATTAGAAATAGGCCCATTATTCAAAGGACAAGGAATACAAGCCCGAAATTCATATATCGAAGGAATTTCACAAGTTTTAATTAACTCAAAAAAATATTTACAAGATAATTACGATATTTTCCTTGTTTCAAACGATAAATACAATATGTATCCGACAATAGCAGAAAAAGCGGGGATGCAAATCATAAATCAATACAAAAGACCTGTTTTAAACCGAACAGAAAAAGATAAATCGGCGTATGCTGAAATAATATTTCATTTAAAATCAAAATAATGTCATTAACAAAAATACAAATAGAATTAGTAGAAAATACAATTCGAAATAGTTTACACAAGCGATTTGAA
Organism: Bacteroidales bacterium; assembly: GCA_016937695.1. Taxonomy (GTDB): domain Bacteria; phylum Bacteroidota; class Bacteroidia; order Bacteroidales; family NBLH01; genus NBLH01. Next base: position 846 of record JAFGWC010000149.1, on the reverse strand, counting down.
ACTTACAATCCAGAACCTGCCGTAATGCCTTTTCATACAAGGCTTTTGGGTAAGGATAGATTGGCTCTATATGCTTTTATCCATTCTTTAAACACAAATTTTGGAACAACTATTTTTGAACCTGTTGCAGTAGCATTGGCTTCTGAACGATTTAAAGTTGCTGATAAACAACTAAAATCAGGAACTAAAATTAGCACAGCCGCTCAATTTGAAATCCAGAAAATTATGGATAATCTAACAGCCGCAAATGATAAACCTGATAAACAAAAAGAAATAGAAATTATCAGAAAAGTTTGTCAGCAAGGCGAAATGAGAACCGTAAAACCCACAAGAGTTGATGTTTATTTAGAAAGCCACGATAATGACATCTATTTGATTGACATCAAAACTGCAAAACCAAACAAAGGTGGTTTCAAAGAATTTAAACGAACTCTTTTAGAATGGACAGCAGTAGTTTTGGCAGAAAATCCAAAAGCAAAGATTAACACATTGATAGCTATTCCTTACAATCCCTATGAACCAAAACCATACAGCCGTTGGACAATGGCAGGAATGTTGGATTTGGATAATGAATTGAAAGTTGCAGAAGAATTTTGGGATTTCTTAGGCGGTGAAGGTGCTTATAATGACTTGCTTAATTGCTTTGAAAAAGTAGGTATAGAAATGAGAAGCGAAATAGATGAATATTTTGCACGATTTAATAAAAAATAAAAAATGTGGGTAACATTGTGTTTAATTTCATTTGCTTTTAAGGTACAAAAATTAACTTTGGGTGCGTTTAAAATTGAACATTTTATCCTTGATTAACATTGTGCGAAAAGCAAACGAAATAAACACATTTTCGTT
>JAFGWC010000148.1 GCA_016937695.1 Bacteroidales bacterium | reverse complement strand
TATAAAATCATCAAAAACAATATATAATCAAATATCAGAAAATACAGATAACACGTTTATAACAAAACCCGAAATAAAAAAAGAAACATTAATTGCAGAAAAAACAGAGCTTGAACAAAAAAGCACAAAAAAAATTACAGAAATTGCTCCTGTTGAAGTACTTAAAAGCCTAAAAGCATTATCAATAATTTACGGCGATTCGCTTAAAAAATTAAACTTAATTACTTTTAAACATCCCGAAGCTAAATTTACTATAAACTCGAAATCAGGATGTGCACCTTTAAATATTGAAATTAACAATTTTTCAAGCAATGCATTTGAATACGAATGGAATTTTGGAGATGGCGGAAAATCGAAATTGCGAAATCCTGAATATACATATAGATATTCGGGCTCTTATAAAATAAGTTTAAAAGCAACAGGTTTTGGCGGAATTTCATACACAATAATTGATTCAATTACCGTTTTTGATAAACCGAAAACAAAAATATTTTGGCCATATTCTTCACCAATATATACAAATCAAAAAATAATTATTCAAAACGAATCGGAAAATGTTAATAATTTTGAATGGTCGTTTGGCGACGAAACAACTTCAAAAGAAAAAACAGGAATTCACACATATACAAAAGAAGGAAATTACAATATAGTCTTAAGGGCCTGGTCTTCAGACAATTGCTTTGATTCTACAATAATTAAAAATGTTACTATTTTAAATGCTAATGATCAAATAATTTTCCCAACAGCATTTACACCAAATACAGATGGTCCATCATCAGGGAATTATATAGTAAATGATTATCATAACGATATATTTCACCCGATTACAAATGTTGAAATTATTGAGTATAACTTAAAAGTATTTAGTAAAGCAGGTGTTTTGGTTTTTGAAAGCAATGATATAAAAATTGGTTGGGATGGATATTACCAAAACACAAAACTTCCTTCTGGCGTTTATCTATACATTGCCAGCGGAAAATTTGAAAATCAGCAAAAATTCTTAAAAAAAGGAAATGTTACTATAATTGATAAATAGATTATTTATTTACCGATAATAAAAACATATCTTTTATCATTTTAAAATTTAAAATTCTAAATATTAAAGCAATAACTAAAGAGCTTATTATCATTAATATAAATCCTAATTTAATATCTTTAATTAAATATTTTATTAAAATATTATTTAGAATAATAAAAATTAGAAAACCTGTAAATTTTAAAATACTATTATAGTTTATTTTAATTCTAAAAATTTTAATTACTAAAAATATTTGCAAAGCAGCCATTAAAATTTGAGTTATCATACTGCTAAACGCAGCTCCATCTGCTTTATAATCAGGAATTAACACAAAATTTAAAACAATATTTAAAATTGCTCCTGTTAAAGAAATAATATTTAGTTGCTTTAAATTTCCGTTTGCAGTTAATAAAGTTCCAAAAATATAAATTGACGCAATTCCAAAAAATCCTAAAAGCAATTTATTTAAAACTAAAAACGAAAGTTCATAATGCTCATTATAAAGCAATTGCATAAGTTGTTTACTATATAAAATTATCGGAATTATTGCAATAATTAAACTTACAAACATTAAAGCAGTTGAAATTTTTAATATTTCAGAAATGTCTTTTTTTTCTTTTATCATTTTAGAAAAAATTGGTAAAAGCAGAGCTGCAAAAAGAAACGCAAACATGCTAAAAGCATCAATTATTCTAAAAGCCTGAGCATAAATTCCTGAATATAAACTGCCGTTTTCAAGCATTCTTTCAAGCATTACCGAATCTATTCTGGTATAAATTGTCATTAAAAAAATAAGTAAAGCAAACGGGCTGCTTTTTTTAATTATTGCCAGTATGAATTTTAAATTTAAGTTTAATGTAATAATTGCTGAATTTTTATAAACTGCTGTAAATGAGATAATTAAAACAAATAAATATGAAGCTGTTTGTGCATAAACAAGCCAAATTATTTTATAATTGCTTTGATATTCAAAAATTAAAAAAGCACAAATAATAATTAAAATAAGTTTATCGATAACAGAAATAATACTATCTGTTTTAAAAAGTTGAAGAGCAGAAATATTTGAGCGAAAATATAGTACAAACGTTAATATTGCTTGATTAAGAACTAAAATTACAAGAAACTTTAATTGCCTTTCGGAATAATTTGCGAAAAAAGCAAATAGAAAAGTAATAATTACATAAATCAGAACAAGAATTAATTTTATTGTAATAAAATGTTGTATATGTTTACTTAGCAGTTGCTTGTTTTGGGAAATATTTCTTGTGTTAAAATGAGTTAATCCAAAATCGGCTAACATATTGAAAATCAGCGAAAAATTGAATAATGAGATATAAAATCCATATTCATTTGCGCCAACAATGTTTTGAATATTTCTATCAATTGCAAAAATCCAAACAGGTTTAATTATTACATTTAATAGAATTAAAAAGATGAGATTTTGTAAAAATTTTTTAGACAAATTAAAATTTTTAATTAATAATTACATATTTGAGATATTATTTTTAACAAACTCAAAAATATTTTCTCGTTCTGATGGATTAAACCACTTAATTTCCTTATCTCTGTTAAACCAGCTCAATTGTCTTTTTGCATATCTTCTTGTGTTCCTTTTAATAAGCTCAACGGCTCTGTCTAAATTATATTCACCTTCAAAATACGGGAAAAGCTCTTTGTATCCCACTGTATTTAAGGCATTTAAGTGCTTATTATTCAAAAACTGTTTTGCTTCATCAAGCAAACCGTTTTCAATCATTTTGTCCACTCTTTGGTCAATTCTATAATAAAGCTGTTCTCTTTCAATATTTAAACCTATTTTTAACAAAGAAAAATTTCTTGTTTTATTTTCCTTAGTTCGAAATGAAGAATAAGGCTTCCCTGTCATTATGCTGATTTCAAGAGCTTTAAGCAATCTTTTTGGATTTTTTAAATCAGCAATTTTATAATATTCAGGATCATATTTTTGTAGCTCAAATCTTAAACTTTCAATACCTTCATTTTCAAACTTTTTAATCAATTTATTTCTGATATCCATATCAATATCAGGAAGATAATCAATGCCTTTGCAAACTGCATCTACATACATTCCTGAGCCTCCAAGCATAATTATATTTTTTTTTTGAATAAAAAGTTTATCAAGCAAATCAATAACTTCAAATTCAAAACTACTGGCATTATAATAATCATCAATCGATTTGTTTCCAATGAAATGATGTTTTACAGACTTTAATTGCGTTTCATTAGGAACGGCTGTGCCAATTCTTAATTCTTTATAAAACTGCCTTGAATCGGCTGAAATTATCTCTGTATCAAGACTTTTTGCAAGACAAATTCCCAAATCCGTTTTCCCGATTCCGGTTGGTCCAACAATTACTATAAGAGTTTTTATGCTTTTCAACTCACTCATTTACAATAACTTAAAATTCATAAAGGTCTCTAATTTAAAATAGCTGAGATGCTTAATTTTATTTGTTTTGTATTAATTGACAGGAAATTAGAAATTGGTAATTAAATGAACTTCTAATATTATTAATTACCAGTATAATAATCACTTACAAAAATAAGCAATACAAATATTTAAAATATCACAGAAAATTTAAACTAAAGCATTATAAAGATAAAAGAAATTCAATCGTATCAATATTATCTGCATAATCCCAAAGTTTTGGTTTCTGTGATTCACCAAAAGGAATAGCATTTGAAATTTTATTGTTATTACTAACAATACATTGAATTTTTGAATTTTCAAACAGCAATCTTGAATTTACAAAAGATATATCTTTATACTTTTCATAATAAATTACAGATATTGCAGATGCCATTCTTGAATCTTCAACCATTAAAGAAAAACCATTTTCCAAAAATTTGACTTTATTCATCAACAAAACAGATTTATTATACATATAATTATTTGCGTATTTATTATGGTTAATTATTTCATTATATCTATAAATAGCTTTAAATAATTTATTAATGTCAAAATCTTCAGGAATAAAAAGTTTTGAAACATTTCTGCATCCCAAACCAAAATAAATAAAAATATCGTCGGCAAGAAGATTTAATTCTTCTTCTGTTTCATTACCAGATATTACAGCTACCGAATTCCTGTTTTTACGAATAATATGTGGATATTTACCAAAATAATATTCAAAATACTTTGCTGAATTATCACTTCCAGTAGCAATAATAGCCTCAATTTCTCCAAGTTTATAAGATGTAAATTCAATATATCCTTTAAAATCTTCTTCAATTTCAATTAATAATTCAGCAATTCCTCTTAAAAGTTTATCATCCTTAGATGACAATTTTACAATAACTCTATGTCCGCTAATTAAAACTGATACAATATCATGAAATCCAACCAATGGAATATTGCCCGCAGCCACTATACCAACAATTTTAGGATTAACATTTAATTTAACTTTTGGATATTTGCTTATCCATTTTTCTAAATTTTCTTTCTCTAAACTTTTAGAAATTTCATTTAAAGCAAAATTAATGTTTGAAGCTGTAAACCATTGATTCGAAATAGAAGCTTCTTCCATTTTTTTTATGAAATTATAGCCTAATTCACTTTTATTACTATTATTCGCGATATTTTTTAAAAATAATCCTAACTCTGTAAAAGCCTGAATCCGTTTATCTATATCCATTTTGAAAACTTTTTTTTTTACAAAAGTGAAACTATTCATTTCAATTCGCAAATTTCTTGATGATTTAATTATTAATAATTATTTTTGTCTTTTAAAACAACACATTTTTTTATAAAAAAAGAGTTATGGCTAAAATAAAAGTTGGAATTAATGGTTTCGGTAGAATCGGCCGAAATGTTTTCAAAATAATACTAGAAAACACAGATCATGAAGTTGTTGGAATTAATGATCTAACAAGCAACAAAGTACTTGCACATCTTTTGAAATATGATTCAACTCAAGGCAAATTTAATGGCACAGTTGATTTTGATGATGAAGGAATTATTGTAAACGGTAAAAAAATAAAAGTAAGCGAAGAAAGAAATCCTGCTAATATTCCATGGGCTGAAATACCTGATGTAGTTATAGAAGCAACAGGCGTTTTTCGTTCTAAAGAAAGTCCAAAAGGTGGATATGGAGATCATGTAAAAAATGGAGCAAAAAAAGTTATTTTAACTGTTCCTGCAAAAGATCAGATTGACAATATGATTGTTCTTGGTGTTAACGATGATAAATTAAGACCTGAGGATACTTATGTTTCAAACGCATCTTGTACAACAAACTGTCTTGCACCTATTGCAAAAGTTTTAAACGATAATTGGGGAATTGAAACTGGTCTTATGAATACAATTCATTCATATACAAACGACCAAATTATTCTAGATGCACCTCACGAAGATTTAAGAAGAGCTCGTTCTGCTGCCGTTTCTATGATTCCAACAACAACAGGTGCCGCAAAAGCCGTTGGAATAGTAATTCCTGAATTAAAAGGCAAATTAGATGGTCTAGCTATCAGAGTTCCTACTCCTACTGGTTCTATTGTTGATTTAGTAGTTACATTAAAGAAAGAAGCAACTATTGAGGAAATTAATGCAGCGATGAAAAAAGCAGCTGAAGGTCCGATGAAAGGAATTTTACAGTATTGCGAAGATCCTATTGTTTCTGTTGATATAATTCATAACGAACACTCTTCAATTTTTGATTCTTTAAGTACAATGGTAATTGGTAAAACAGTTAAAATTTTATCTTGGTACGATAACGAATGGGGGTATTCTTCTAGAGTTGTCGATTTAATTGGCAAATTAATGAAATAAAAAATTATTTCATTAATTATTTTATTTTAATGGTCGATTATAAAATCGACCATTTTTTTAAAACGGTTTTATCATTTTTTTATTAAAATAATGTACGAAAATTAAAATCGAAAAACTTATAATAAACAAAATAAACGCATATTTATTGGCCGATGCATAATTTAAAGCTTCAACCTCATCATAAATTGCAATAGAAGCAACTCTAGTCTGATTTGGAATATTCCCACCAATCATTAAAACTACTCCAAACTCCCCAATTGTATGTGCAAAACTCAAAACTATTCCGCTTAAAAGTGCAGGTTTGATATTTGGAAGTAAAATTTTTCTCAGTGTAGTAAATTTTGATTTTCCAAGTGTATATGCAGCCTCCTGAATGTTTTCAGGTATTGATTTAAATCCTGATATAACAGGATGTACCATAAATGGCAAGCTGAAAATAAAAGATGCAACGATTAAACCCTCAAAAGAAAAAACAAGTCGTAAGTTAAAGTATTCATTTAAAAATCTACCAATAAAATTTTGAGGACTAAAAGCAACTAAAAGATAAAAACCCAGAACTGAAGGTGGAAGTACTAATGGCATGCTTACAAAAGCTTCAATTATAAACTTAAATTTAAATTTTGAAAATGCTAACCAATAAGCAAGTGGAATTCCAACAACTAATAATAAAATAGTTGTAATTGAAGCTAATTTAAAGGTTAAAAGTAATGGTGAAAAATCTAAATCCATAAAATCAATTTTCCAGTAAATTACAAAAAAAAGAGCTCAATAATGAACTCCTTCTTTTAAATCATAAATTAATATCTATCTTAATTCTTTACGAGTAGAGTAATTAATTTTTAATGCCTGAGCTTTTCTTAATTCTTGCTTTAAATCAGTTATAATTCCCATTTTTACATCAGAGTCTGCTTTTATTGAAGTAATCATTTGAGGAATATCATTCTCGTCTAATTTTTCCCTTTCAGCAGATATATATGCAACAACATCACTCATTTGCGAAAATTCATCATTCAACTGAATTCTCGGTTCTGTACCAAATTTAGCTTCATAAGATGGTATTGGTTTCCCAACATAAATATAACTAACAAGAGATTTTTTCTCCAGTTTTTTTATCTCAGTAGCTTGTGGCAACTTAATTCGTATTTTCATTTCTACTTCTCTCATTACAGTAGTAACCATAAAGAAGAATAATAACATAAATACAATATCAGGTAATGAAGCCGTAGATATAGCAGGTGTTCCACCTTTTCCTTTTCGATTAAATTTCGCCATATTATTATCCTCCAATATTTTTTGGTTCAGCTTCAGATATAGTTATAGGAATAGCAGCTTTAACAGCATCCTGTTTTTCTTCATCCAGTTCATTAAAATGCATTCCAAATCTTCTCATCGAAAACTCATCCCTTAATTCGTTAAACGCACGAACAAGTTCGTTTTGCACCTGAATATATCTGGCATAAGAAGTACTACGGTCATTCTGTAAAGAAACAACTCCTTTAGAAATTTCAATTTTACCGAATAAAGGATTATCTTTTTCTCTTTTCTCAGAAAGATTTTCTTTTTCCTTAGGATTTGTAATAAACTCTTTTACACCATCACAAAGCTTAGAAACATGCATTAGTTCACCTTCAACAGCTAATTGATCAAAACTGTTTATTAGAACTATATAAACATTCCTTTCCTTAATAGGATCTTGTGGTTCTTCTTTGTCTGGCTTCGGTGGTGGCAATTGTCTTAAAATACCTGAATCAATATCCATTGTTGTAGTAACAAGGAAAAAGATTAAGAGTAAAAAAGCAATATCGGCCATCGAACCTGCATTTATTTCCTGAAGAGGTCTTGCCATAATAAATATATATTAAATTTTTAAAAAATCCGGTTTGACAAAAATCAAACCGGCAGTTTTTTTATTTTAAAGCCTTAGAAACTTCAGCATATACAATACTTAAAACGGCAACAACCAATAAAAAGTATGTAGTAAAAATCATTGTATCAGCAAATTTCAATGTTCCAGGCACATTATCCGGTCCATCATAACCAGGCAAATGAAGAATTGTTCCATCTGAAAGTGAATATGCTATTGCAATAAAAACAGCAATAACAACAACTGAAATTAATGATTTTATAGCTTCTTTAGGTCTTGTAAACAATCTTACAATAGGGAAAATTACTGCAGAAACAGCAGCAATACCAAATAAAAGATATGCCCAATACATAAATACGTCTAATGTACTGCCATAAAGCTCTATTTGAGTATCAAAATCGGTTTCTGCCGGAATATCAGATGTCGCCTTATAGAATAATAACAGTAAACCTACTGAAACTACCATAAGAACAATTAACATTACTGATAATATTTTTGATAAATTACTATTAGACATAATTAATTATTTTTTTGCGTTATATTTTACAAAAATATCAACCAATGATATTGATGCGTCTTCCATTTGATTAACAATACTGTCGATTTTAGACACTATGTAATTATAAAAAATTTGAAGAATGATAGCAACAATAAGACCTGATACTGTTGTAATCAAAGCTACTTTAATACCACCGGCAACAAGAGCAGGAGATATATCACCGGCAGCTTGAATAGAATCGAATGCTGAAATCATACCAATAACAGTACCCATGAAACCAAGCATTGGAGCAAGTGCTATAAATAATGCCAACCAGGTTATACCTTTTTCTAAAAGACCCATTTGAACACCGCCGTAAGCAACTACAGATTTTTCAACTATTTCAACACCTTCGTCAGCTCTATCAAGACCTTGATAGAATATGCTAGCAACTGGGCCTCTGGTATTTCGACAAACTTCTTTTGCAGCTTCAACGCCACCTTCGTCGAGAGCTTGCTCTACTTTGTCTAAAAGTTTATTTGTATTAGTACTTGCAAGATTCAAATAAATAATTCTTTCAATTGCAACTGCTAAACCTAAAATTAAAGAGAGTAATACAAAAGACATAAAAGCTGCACCACCTTCAATAAATTTCTTTTTAAGTTGTTGATGTCTAGGCACTTCGTCTTCAGGTAAAGCTGTTTCATCAGTAGCTTCATCTTGAATTGTCTGAGTTGTTCCATCAACAGTATTATTCTTAGTTGTATCTTGAGTTTGAGCAAATACAACAGAATTAGCTCCTAAAACGAGCAATCCGATCATGGCTAGAAGCACAAAAAATTTTTTCATAGTCGGTTCTTTGAAATTAAATTTAAATTAAATTAATATTATTTTATATCCTAATTCAAAAGCCTTAAGTCCGCGGAGAAAGTGGGATTCGAACCCACGATACCCTTTTGAGGTATACACGCTTTCCAAGCGTGCGCCTTCGGCCACTCGGCCATCTCTCCGAATCGAAATACATTAAGACCTGTTTAAAGTGCCGAAATTATAAAATTTTTCTTTATAAGAAAATTTTAGTTGTATTAATTTGCTAACAAACAGTATATAAATTCATTTTATTGATAAAAATCATAATTTAAACTCCAATAGTGTAATGAAATTTATATACATATTGTAAAATTAATTATTATTTTAATTCGGCAATATTTTTTTTATGTTAATACTTATTAATTAATAATATTCTCTATTTATATTAATTTCACCTGAAATAGATGTTATTAAATACATTTTTATTTCATCATCACTTAAATCTTTACCCAGAAGATACATTAATTTAGTTAATGCAGATTCAGTTGTGCTATCATATCCACTTATAACACCAATTTCAATTAATTTAACGCTTGTTTCATATTTTCCCATATCAACACTTCCTGCATTGCATTGGCTGATATTTAAAATTATTATTCCTTTATCAATTGCATCTTTAAGAAGCTTAATAAACCATTCAGAAGTAGGACCATTTCCAGCGCCAAAACTTTCCAAAATAACCGCCTTAAGATTTTTTGTGTTTAAAATTGCTTCTACACTTTCTTTAGTAATTCCAGGGAATAATTTTAAAATTGTAATATTTGGATTTAATTTAGTGTGTACATTCAATACTTTATTTTGATCTGAATAATGAATTGCTTCAAAATTATATTTAATGTGTATTCCGACTTTTGCCAAAGAAGGATAATTAGGAGATTCAAATGCATCAAAATGCTCTGCATTGTATTTCCTAGTCCTATTTCCTCTGTATAGTCTGTTTTCAAAATATATGCAAACTTCGGGAACTATAGGTTTTCCGTCTTTCTGTGCAGCTGCAATTTCAATTGCAGTAATCAAATTTTCTTTTCCGTCTGTTCTTAATGTTTCTATTGGTAACTGTGATCCGGTAAAAATAACAGGTTTATGAAGATTTTCAAGCATAAAGCTAAGAGCTGATGCAGAATAAGACATAGTATCGGTTCCATGTAAAATAACAAAGCCTGAATATTTATCGTAATTTTGCTTTATTATGTTTGCAATTTTAATCCACACATCAATATTTATATCAGATGAATCAATTGGAATTTCAAAAGATATTGAATCTAATTTATAATCAAAGCTTTTTAAAGCGGGAACCATATTTGCAATTTGCTCAAAATTAAATGGCTTAAGCGAGCCTGTTTCAGGATCGCTGATCATTCCAATTGTTCCGCCTGTATATATAATTAGTATTGGCGTTTTTTGTTTGTTCATTAAGTATTATTTTAAAAAATATTAAATTTGAAAATCAATATTTAATTAAAATCTTCTACAAGATATTACATTTTTTCAAATAATAAAAATATTAATGTTTTAATATTCAGTTGATTAGTAATTAAAATTTGAAAATTTGTTTAGCATTTTCGGTTGTAACATCAGCTAATTCATCTATTGAAATATTATATAATTCCGCAATTTTTTTTGCTGTGTAAATCAAGAAGCTGCTTTCGTTTCGTCTTCCCCTTTTAGGATGCGGAGCAAGGTATGGCGAATCTGTTTCTAAAAGTATATGTTCAATTCCAATTTGCTTAACAATATTAGCAAGTTCAGAATTTTTAAAAGTTACAATTCCATTAATACCTATTTTAAATCCTCCGTAATTAATAATCTTCTCAGCTTGCTCTTTATTTCCTGTAAAACTGTGAAATATTCCTGTTAATTTTTCATCATTTAATTGATCTATAATTGAAAAAATTTCATTAAAAGACTCTCTTGCATGAATAATTATTGGCAAACTGTGTTTTTTTGCAATTTCAATTTGAATTTTGAAAGCATCTTCTTGTTGATGTTCAAAAGTTTTATCCCAATATAAGTCGATACCAATTTCTCCAATTGCATAAAATTTTTCTTTTGTCAACCAATATTCAATAGTGTCAATTTCTTGTTTATAATTTTCTTTAACAGAAGTAGGATGCAATCCAATAAGCGGATAACAGTTATTGGGATATTTCTTTGAAATATTAAGTAATCTTTCAATTGTTGAGCTGTCAATATTTGGCAAAAAAAATTTTTCAACATTATTACCTATTGCACTATTTATAACTTCCTCAATATCAGAATCAAAGGCATCAAGAAATAAGTGTGTATGTGTGTCAATCAACATAATTATAATAATTCATTTATTAAAAGCTTGCAAATTTATTAAAGTTTATTTCAAAAAAAAACCGCTTGTAAAAACAAACGGTTTCAAATTATATTTCAAAATATATTAAACTATACCTTGGGCTATCATAGAATCTGCAACTTTAACAAATCCTGCGATATTTGCACCTTTAACATAATCAACATATCCATCATCATTTTTACCGTATTTAACGCAAGAAGCATGAATATCTTTCATAATAACATGAAGTTTTTGATCAACTTCTTCTGCAGTCCAATTAAGTCTCATAGAGTTTTGAGACATTTCAAGACCTGAAACAGCAACTCCACCAGCATTAGAGGCTTTACCAGGCGAGAATAAAACTTTAGCTTCTTGTAATGCTTCAATAGCTTCAGGTGTACATGGCATGTTTGCACCTTCAGTAACACAAATAACTCCGTTTTTAACAAGTGTTTTTGCATCTTCGCCATTTAATTCGTTTTGAGTAGCACAAGGTAAAGCAACATCAACTTTCACTTCCCAAGGTCGTTTTCCTGGAAAAAATTCAACTCCGTATTCTTCGGCATATGGCTGAACAATATCATTATTAGTTGCTCTAAGTTCAAGCATATATTCAATTTTTTCTCCACTAATTCCATTAGGATCATAAATATAACCATCAGGACCTGAAATAGTTACAACCTTAGCACCTAATTCGGTAGCTTTAATAACAGCACCCCAAGCAACATTACCAAAACCAGATACAGCAACTGTTTTACCTTTTAGAGAATCTCCTTTAGTTGCTAGCATTTCCTGAGCAAAATATACAGTACCAAAACCAGTAGCTTCAGGACGCATTATACTTCCACCCCATTCCATACCTTTACCTGTTAGAACACCAGTAAATTCGTTTCTAATTCTTTTGTATTGACCAAATAAATATCCGATTTCTCTTCCACCCACACCAATATCCCCGGCAGGAACATCAGTATTAGGACCAATATGGCGTGATAATTCAGTCATAAAACTTTGACAAAATTTCATTATTTCGATGTCTGATTTTCCTTTTGGATTAAAATCAGAACCTCCTTTTCCACCACCCATAGGTAATGTAGTTAAACTATTTTTGAAAATTTGTTCAAATCCTAAAAACTTTAAAATACTTAAAGTAACACTTGGATGAAATCTTAAACCGCCTTTATATGGTCCAATTGCACTATTGAATTCAATACGAAAACCTCTATTTACTTGGGCTTCTCCGCTATCATCAATCCAAGGAACTCTGAAAATAATTGTTCTTTCAGGTTCAACAAGACGTTCTAAAATTTTTCCATGTTTATATTTTGGGTTTGCTTCTATAAAAGGAATAAGTTTTTCTGCAACTTCTTGAACTGCTTGGTGAAATTCTTTTTCACCTGGATTTTTGGATATTACTTTATCCATAAACTCTTTAACTTTAGCTTCCATTTTTATTTTTTTATTTTTTATAATTAAAGATAATTTGATATTTTAAATATTTGTCAAAAGTAGATATTTTTTAAATAGTATAAAATGATTTTGATAAAACTTCACTTTTTTGATAAAAACTTATATCGCTGAAATTAAGCGCATTAAACGCACAAAATTTGTGTTTAATAGCATGATGTGATAAATATCATGATTTTAAGGTTAAAATTATAAAAAAAAAAGCAAAAACTCAATTACTTCAAAAAATCCAATAATTGAGTTTAACAATTTAATATAAAGTTAAATTTAAGAGCTATTGAAATTAATTTAAAATCCAATTTTTACTACTATAAAAATAAGCAATAAATTGAAATAACTTTTTTCTACAAATAATAATTAAATTTGCATCTCAAAAAAATAAAGAAATAATTCATTAACATAATAATTGAATTGAATAATGGATAATAATAATGAAATTTTATCAAAAAGAAAATTTATATTTCCTGAAACTTCTTTTGAAGTATTAATGCGAACAAGAATAGTAAAAGTATTGTTAATATGTAGCAATTACGATGCTTTTATGTTAGAAGAAGATGGTAGAATTGACGAGCAAATTTTTAACGAATACGTTTCTCTAAATCTAAGATATCCACCACAAGTAATTCAAGTTTCAAATGCTAGCGATGCATTTAAAAAATTAGAAGAAGAAGAGATTGACTTGATAATTGAGATGCTTAGTATAGGTGAAATGGAAGCTTTCGACTTAGCAAAAAAAATCAAAAAAACATATAGGGAAATACCAATAGTTTTACTGACTCCTTTTTCAAATGAAATTACTTTAAAATTAGAAAAAGAAGATACAAGTTCTTTTGATTTTATATTTTGTTGGCTTGGAAATACTGACATTCTTCTTGCAATTATAAAATTAATTGAAGATAAAATGAATGTGAATGAAGATATTAAAAATGTTGGCGTTCAGGCAATATTACTTGTTGAAAATTCAATAAGGTTTTACTCTAGTTACTTACCAAATATATATAAGATTATTTTTAAACAATCAAGAAAATTTATGTCTGAAGGACTAAATGAACACCAAAAAATGTTAAGATTAAGAGGCAGACCAAAAATTTTACTCGCCACAAATTTTGAAGAAGCAATTGAACTATATGAAAAATACAAAAATAATCTATTAGGAGTAATTTCTGATGTAAGATATGATAGAAATGGAAAGTCTGACAGACAAGCAGGTATAAAATTAATACAAAAAATAAAACAAGATGATAAGTATATGCCTCTTCTACTTCAATCATCTGATGCTGCAAATTGTTCTGTTGCAAAAAAATTGCAAGTTGGTTTTATAGATAAAAATTCAAAATATTTATCAATTGAACTAAGAAAGTTTATAAACGAATATTTTGCTTTTGGCGATTTTATATTTAGAGATCCAAGCACAGGTTATGAAGTAGGCAGAGCATCAAATTTAAAAGCTATCCAAAAAGCCTTACATGAAATACCTGATAATTCATTAGAATATCATATAACCAGAAATCATATTTCTAAGTGGCTAAATGCCAGAGCATTATTTCCATTAGCTGAATTATTTAAAAGTTTAAGTATAGATGATTTTAAAGATTTACAATCGATAAGAATTTTTTTATATGAAGCAATATCAAATTTCAGACTAAATAAAGGACGAGGAATTATAGCAAAGTTTTATAAAGAAAATTATGATGAATATCTTAATTTCACAAGAATTGGCGATGGCTCAATTGGTGGAAAAGCAAGAGGCTTGGCATTTCTTGATTCATTAATTAAAAAAAATCCAATATTAGACGAGTTTAAAAATGTAATTATTTCAATTCCTAGAACTGTAGTTTTAACAACTGAGATTTTTGACGAATTTATGGAAATGAATAATCTTTACGATCTGGCTTTATCAGATGCAGATGATGAAATAATATTCAAAGCATTCATTGAAGCAAAAATACCTGTTCAGATTATTGATGACCTTATTACTTTTATCAATGTATCTAAAAATCCGATAGCAGTTCGCTCCTCAAGTCTTTTAGAAGACTCTCATTATCAGCCTTTTGCTGGCGTATATGCAACATATATGATACCAAAAGTTGATGACAATAAAAAAATGGTTAAGATTTTAACTGAAGCAATTAAATCAGTGTATGCATCGGTATATATGAAGTCGAGCAAATCTTATATGACTGCAACTAGAAATGTTATTGACGAAGAAAAAATGAGCATTGTATTGCAGGAAGTTTGTGGTCATAATTATGGAGATAGATTTTATCCTACAATTTCGGGTGTTGCTCGTTCAATAAATTTTTATCCTATTGGAAAAGAAGTAGCTGAAGATGGTGTAGCCAACATATGTTTGGGATTAGGAAAACAGATAGTTGAAGGCGGAAGAAGTTTAAGATTTTCGCTAAAACATCCAACTAAAATACTACAACTTTCAGATACAGCATCAGCAGTAAGAGATACACAAAAGGAATTCTACGCACTTGATTTAAAATATGAAAGTTTCAGACCTTCAACCGATGATTCGGTAAATCTTCAAAAATTAAAAATAAAAGATGCCGAAAAAGATAATTCTTTAAAATTTGTTGCTTCTATATATGATTATAAAGACAACACTATAAAGGAAGGCGAACACTATGAAGGCAGAAAAATCATCACATTTTCAAATATTTTAAAATACGAAGCATTTCCATTGGCCAGAATCTTGGAAAAGGTTACAGAAATTGCAAAAAAAGCAATTAACTCTCATATTGAAATAGAATTTGCGATGAATCTTCCTCAAACTAAAAATGAAATTGCTGAATTTAATTTATTACAAATAAGACCAATTGTTGATAATAGTGAAAAAATAACAACAAAACTAGAAGATATCGCTAAAAATGAGACAATTATATATTCAAACCAAGCCTTAGGAAATGGTTCAATTAAAGGATTAAATGACATTATTTATGTAAAAACAAGTTCTTTTGATTCATCAAACAACTCAAAAATTGCTGAAATGGTTGATAAAATAAACTCAAAATTCATTAAAGAAGGAAAAAATTATATTCTGATTGGACCTGGAAGATGGGGATCAACAGACAAATGGCTTGGAATACCTGTAAAATGGGCAAATATTTCTAACGCAAAAGTTATAATTGAATCCGGATTACCGGAATACAGAATTGATCCAAGTCAAGGAACTCATTTTTTCCAAAATCTTACTTCATTCAGAATTGGATATCTTACCTTAAATCCATATGCAGATGATGGTTTTTATGATGTTGATTATTTAGATAAATTAGATTCTTTTTGGGAAAATGAATTTGTTAGACATATTAGATTTGAAAATGACCTTATTGTAAAAATTGATGGTAAAAAAAATATTGGATTAATTATGGAAGAAGAAAAGTTTAATAAATATTCAAAATAAATAAACTGTTTTCTTGATATAAGAAACAATACAATTGCATATAAATCTCTTAATATCAACAAATTAATATCTCAGTAAATATCTATTTTCAAAAATAAATATTTACTGAGATATTTTGTAAATTTTACCAGGCATACTTATTACTAAACCAGAAAATTCAAGATTTAAAAGCAAGGATGAAACTTTACTCATAGGTAAATTTGATTTTAAACTAATTTGATCAATGCTTAATTCTTTGTTTTCTTTTAATAAATCATATATTTTTT
>JAFGWC010000147.1 GCA_016937695.1 Bacteroidales bacterium | reverse complement strand
TTGTAATAATTATGCCCCGTAGACGATTCGAACGTCCGACCCCTTCCTTAGGAGGGAAGTGCTCTATCCAGCTGAGCTAACAGGGCCGAAAAGTGATTGCTTTAAATTTGTGAAAATTGGTTGCAATATGTGTTTATGCGTTAAAATACCATATTGATAAGTTAGTGTCAATCAAGATAAAAGCAAGAATTGCAACCAAAGTGCAACCAATAAAAAAGTGAAAGTGCAACCAAAATGATTTTAGTTAGTAAACACGATTCATATACCAATTTTTTATTTATCACGATATAATATTGCAAATAAGGAGTATTAATATGAACGATGTTGAAAATAAAGGTGAAATAATTATTTATGAATCAGAAGAAGGGAAATCTCATATTGATGTTAAACTAAATGATGAAACTGTATGGTTATCTCAAAGTCAGTTGATTGAATTATATCAGACTAGTAAGTCAAATATAAGTGAACATATTTCACATATTTTTGAAGAAGGAGAATTGGAAAGAAATTCAGTTGTTCGGAATTTCCGAACAACTGCTTCTGATGGTAAAAAGTATAATACAACTTATTATAGTTTAGATATGATTATATCTCTTGGCTATCGTATCAAATCAAAAACTGCAACTCATTTTAGGAAGTGGGCAACTGAAAGAATTAAAGAATATATGATTAAAGGCTTCACCATAGATGATGATAGGTTGAAACAATTTGGTGGTGGTAATTATTGGAAAGAATTATTAGATCGTATTAGAGATATTAGATCTTCAGAAAAAGTTATGTATCGACAAGTTTTAGACCTTTATGCTACAAGTGTTGATTATAATCCTAATAGTTCAGAATCAATTCAATTTTTTAAAATAGTTCAAAATAAACTTCATTATGCTGCTCATGGAAATACTGCTGCAGAGGTAATCTATAAACGAGCAAATGCGGATGAACCGTTTATGGGATTGAAGACTTTTTCTGGTAAGATTCCTGTTTTGAAAGATGTAGGAATCGCTAAAAATTATTTAACTGAAGATGAATTAAAAATATTAAATAATCTTGTTTCAGGATATTTTGATTTCGCAGAAATTCAAGCAATGAAAAAAAGGCCAATGTATATGAAAGATTACATTAATCAATTAGATAATATTTTAAGCTCTACAGGTGAAAAGGTTTTGGAAGGAGCAGGTCACATTAGTCATAAAAATGCTCTAGAAAAAGCAAAGCAAGAATATAGAAAATACCAAAATAATACTCTTTCACCAGTTGAAGAAGAGTATTTATCAACTATTAAATCCCTTGAAAAAACAGCGAGTAAAAAAATAAGAAACTAATTTTTATTTTGAATATGTTTAAATTTAATTGTTATTAGATGAGTAAAATAGCGTATCAAATATTTTTAAGTTAAGCATATAATATTCTTCATCTTGATATACTGCAAATACTTCAGAAGTGTTATAGAAATTGATAAAATTAGTTTCTATAGAAAAGTTTTTATATTTAATCATTTTGGGTATGGTTTGTTCAAAGTAAATAAGAAATTTATATTTTGTATTTGCATAGTTTTGAATTAGTCTTTCCATATCACAAGTATCTGGTTCATATAAACCTATTAATTCCCCTTGATATTGTTTTGTTTTATAGTAAGAATCTAAATCTTGAACAAATATTTCATTTTTTGTTTTTAACTGCATAAAATTGTCCTGGTTATTTAATTTTATACCAGGATAGTTATTTTGCAATTATTAAGTAGTGCAATAGCATTATTTAATTTATAACAATCCATTTTCAATAGCAATTTTTTTGATACTTTCTTTCCATTGAATCTTTGGATTATCTTTATATTTAAGATATAGATCAATAATGTTTTTATCACTTTGCCAATTAGTCAATTCATCTATTTTTTCTATTGGAAATGTAGAATTTGTATTTATTTTTACTCTTCTTGAAGCCATATTCATTTTACCAATCCAAATTGAATCAGTTACATATGGTTCAATAATCTTGTATAAAATATCAAACTTATTATCTAATAAAGGTTCACATGAAATACTTGTTGAAAATCCTTTATTGTATGCTAATTTTAAAGAACTAAATCTATCAGTAAAATTTGGTGCATTAGGTTCCCAAAGTTGTAAAACAGTATTTTGTGAAGAGCCTATAGTAAATCTAAAGAAAATATTATTTTTTTTATTTTCGAATTTATTAATTATAGATTTTATACATTGGAAATTAGGTTTAGTAACAATTAATAATGTATTATTTGATTCAAGTAATTTTTCTATTATCGTTAGAGCTAATTCAATATTGCCTGGTGTAATATCATGAGAAGATGGGAACATAATATTTCCCTCTTTTTTGTTAAAAGATTTACCTTTTAGAGAAACAGTTTCTTCTTCTTTCCAATTTTCGGAGGTTTTTCTTTTAAACCTTATAGCCATTTCTTTTGCATAACAGTATACGCAATCATTAGAACAGCCATTCATAAAATTAAAATTGTAAGGAGCCCATTCTTTTGTCCCAAATTTTAAATCTTTTTTTTCCATTAAAACCTTCTTAAAATAAGTTTGTTACTTATTCTATTAATAGTATATAAGTTCAAATAATAAATATCAATTAATAAATGTTTTAGAACTTTAATTTTAAAATAAATAAGATTGACGATTTTCAATATCATTACATGGTATTTTAGATGCATCTTTCCAAAACTCTAGCCCTTTATTACTTTTTGAAAAAAATATTAATTCATAATAATGCTTTATTTTATATGAGGAAGAAAATTTATATCCTTGTAATTTAAATTCAAGTAATATATCTTTTTTTATAAAATTTACTAAATCATAATTTCCATTCTTAAAAGCTAAATTTTTATATTCTTGTGTATTAAGTTTATTTGGATAAGGAATCGCTTTCTTGTATTTTGAATAACTCAATCCATTAGGATTCTTTATTGCGTTACAAATGTTTCTGTTTAAATCCATTCCGAAGGGGAAATTAATAATGAAATCAACTCTATTTAGTTTATTAATTATTTCATGATATAAATTAAAAGGAACTTCAAAATTTGTTGGATCAATGAATATTATATTTAAAGTTTGATATGTTTGAGGAATTATTTTTTTAATTTTTGTTACTAATTCATTTGGTTTAGTATAATCTCCAATAATTATTTTAGATTTATCCTTTACTTCTTGTTTTATTCTTTTTGACATATTTATTCTTTGATTTAAAATATCTATTGTTTTTTTATCAAAATCTACAAATAGAAAATTAGATATATATTTTGCATTATCACAAGTTAAAATGGTTAATGGAGATCCATCAATTAATTCATAACTATGATTATCAACACATCTTCCTGGTCCAGAACATATTTCAATATAGTTAACTATAAATTGATTTTTCATAGCTTTAGCAACAATATCAACATATTTTCTTAGAAAAGTTATTTTATCTTTTCCCCAATCTCCCACACATCTTATTGGTAAATTATCATCAAAATCAATAACATTACAATAACCTTCTATCTCATGCCTTTTTCTTTCTTCTCTATTTGTACATTGATCACATTTTGTATTTTCCAATGTTTGTAATGGAACAGGATGTAAAAAATCAGACTCAGTTTTTTTTGACATAATAGGACCCTCTTATTTATTTATATATTTTTTAATTTTTATTATTAAATAATGTAATTCCTTTTGTTAATTCCATGATTAAATTTTAAACTAAAAATAATATATTTCAATTATTATGTAATGCAATTTTCTAAGAGTTTTTTTGTTCCAACTTATTCAATAATAGTATTTTATTAATTGTTTTTTTGCTGATAAAATTGAAATCAAGTTTATTTATTTCTACTGGAGTGGAATATTTGAATAAAGATTCTGAATCAGGTAATATTTTATAAGCCTGAAGGATTATATCCGTTCCTGGATTTTCTTTGTTTCGCATCTTCACAAAAGTAAAAACTTTTTTGTTTAGGTCTATTTTATAAGAATACATTAGAATATAAGTATCAAATTTAGTATTTTTTATAGTTAATTTATCAATAATTTCCTTTGCTATTTTTTTAATTTTTAAACTTTCTGATAACCAAGATTCAAATGATATATCTATTGTGTTAAATTGATTAACTTTTCCTTCATATTCCGGGTTAATTATTACTGGCATAAAAATTTCATTAACTTTTTTTAAATTTGGATAATTTTTAAATTCAATTTCTATAAGTTTTTTTTCATTAACTCTTGAGAGTTTATTTTTTTCTTTTTTTATTAAAATATTATAAAAAAATGATGGTTCATAATATTTTATTATAACTATAAAAGTAATATATATTGATTCATTAACTGGAATAGGGACATTTCCTTGTAATCGTAATAATAAATTAATTTCCTTAAAAATAGTATTATATTTTCTTAATGAAAAATCTGTTTCAATTAAAAATTTCTTAAAAATGATCAAGAAATTAGAATTCGAGTTAAATCTTTTAATTAATATTTCTGTTTTTTCTTCAATATAGGATATTCTATTTGGAAGTGGTAAATAAAATTCATAATCAAAAAATCTTCTAAAATAACCTGATTCATCAAAACAATTACCATAAATTTGTTTAACACTCTCAGCCAGTTGTTTAGCGTTAATTGTAAAAATGAATAAATATTTTCCTGTATCAAAAAGATGTTTTATTCTTTCTAATAATTCAATAGCAAATGTAGGTTTACATCGATCCAGTTCATCGATAAGAATAACAATCTTTTTATTGCTTCTGTTTTTATGGATTTTTATTACATCGTTATAAAATGTATTCAATGCTGTTATAAAGTCTTTTTTTTGTTTACTAAAAGGAGAGTCATTTTCAAAATTTCTTAAACTGTTTTTTTTACTTAAATTCGTTTTTATATATTTTTTATTTGATTGGACTCTTTGAATATACTCTACTACATCAAATTTGGAGAATTTTCTAACTAATTCGTTTCCTGCTGCTAACAATAAAGATATTGTTTCTGTTGTTTCATCTTCTTTGTTTTTATCGTAATTAATTTCATTTAGCATTTGAGGTATTAGTTCATTAATAAAAGATTCAAGTGGATCTCCTTCATAATCATTGGCCCAGGCATTAAACGTAAAAACAGTGTAATCATTATTTTTTAATTTTTCATTTAATGCTTTCATGAAAGTAGTCTTTCCAAAACCCCATGCTGCATCAATACTGATCACTCTTGTATCATCAATTTCCTCTGGATATTCTTCTTTTGTAAGATCAATTTCAGGAGGCGTAATTGTTGATATAAAATCAATTAATGAATCACAAAATTCTTTTCTATCATTAAATAAAATATCATAATACCTTTTGCTCATTGTAGTTACTCCTCATCTTTTTCGATACCATATTCAAACATAAC
Source organism: Bacteroidales bacterium (assembly GCA_016937695.1). Taxonomy (GTDB): domain Bacteria; phylum Bacteroidota; class Bacteroidia; order Bacteroidales; family NBLH01; genus NBLH01. Next base: position 509 of record JAFGWC010000147.1, on the reverse strand, counting down.
ATCATCTTTTATTTGATTCACCAGTATTTATTAATACTGGTGAATGTAAAAATTAGCCTAAATCATAATAAGAACTACTATCAGGCTTAGAACGTATAATAAGAGTTCCTTCACTATAATAGTACTCATAAGCGGGGTATTTACCCTGATCAATTCTTTCCTTAACTTGGAAACGAGTAAGAGTTTCTCCAGTACTCATGTCCATGAATAGCTCATTTAGACCTGTTGAAGATTCTCTAACAACTTGTAATCGTGGTCCCATTTTTTCCTCCTTTATTTGAAAAAAATAATTTAAATCCTCTTTTTAAATTTCAATTGCAACATAATAACATCTAGTTGATATATCAATTAACTCTTCAATTACTTCCTCATTTATGTTTGCTGAATTTTCTATATTTCCTCTTCATAATAAATTTTATTTCTTACAAATGATACGATAAGAATGCACAAAAGTGATGAGATAAGAATGTAGGATTTTTAATAATCAATTATAATATTTTCATTAATAT
>JAFGWC010000006.1 GCA_016937695.1 Bacteroidales bacterium | reverse complement strand
TTTTTTTAGACATGTGAGCATTTTTTTAGACATGTGAGCATTTTTTTTAATCATCTACAATGGAAATTAAACCAAAAATTGAATATGGCAGCTATTTTCATATTTACAACAGAGGAATAAATAGTTGTAATATTTTTAATTCAGAAAAGAATTATAGTCATTTCTTAAATCTTTATAAAATATATATTAATTCAATTGCAGAAACATTTTCATGGTGCCTAATGCCAAATCATTTTCATTTATTACTAAAAATAAAAGAAAAAGAAGAAATTGAATATTTGATTCCGGAAAATAAAACCTCTAAAATAGCGAAAGAAAAATGGGAAACATTTATTCCAGACAAAGATTATACGATTGAAAAATTTGCCGAATTAAAAAAGCCAGTTCCAGAGAAACAATTCTCACATTTATTTAATGCATATTCAAAAGCTTTTAATAAATCTGAAAATAGAACAGGTAAATTATTTGACTCTCGTTTTGAACGTATTGAAGTAAGAAATGAAAAATATCTAAAAAATTTAATCCTATATATTCATTTTAATCCTGTAAATCATGGCTTCAGCAATAAAGTAAAAAACTACAAATGGACCTCTTATCATTCTATCATTTCTAACAAACCAACAAAACTGATGAGAAAAAAAGTAATTGAAATTTTTGAAGATATTGAAAACTTTATGTTTTTACATGATTTTAATAATGAACTTTATAGTGAAGAAAAATTTCCAACTAAATTTTAAAACGCTGCAAGGTCTATAGACGCTTGCAGGTTAAATCGTTTTTTCAATATTCGCTAAAAATATATTTATTGTTTAAAACATTGATTTTTAAGGCTTTATTGTTTTTCTCAAAAAGATTATAAGCTTCTTCAATATTACTCCAAAAGCCAAGCACTTGATTTTCAGACATTCTACTTTCTTTTTTTGAATATTTATTTTTTAATTCATCAGTAAATCTAAAAGGAAAAATATGAATTTTTATTTTGCCGTATAATTTTTCGTTATGATTTGCAGCTATAAGAAAAAGCGGCAAATAATTTTTATTTTCAAACGATATACAACCAATACTAACACAATTTCCATGAACACAAATTGCACTTCCGGGATTGCTGTGTTTCATGATTTTTTTTGTTTGATTTTTATCTAAACTATTAGGATAATCGAGGCAAATTTTAAAACTTGAGCCATAACCAACACTTCCATAAGTATCAATTTCCTTATTATTAAGCTTTATCCACATAAAATCAGCCTGACTTCCATATAAAATACTCGAATTATAAAAACCTTCCGGTGTTTTTCCGTCGCCTTGTTCAAGTTTTGGACTTGGCTGATTATCAACAGCGCAAATTGGAAGTGTTAAAATCAGCTGCAATTTATCGCTTCTTTTATTAGCTGCCCAAATTTCAAATTCTTTTTCCATTTTAAATGCACGGAAAAGAACAAATTTTGGCGGATATGCTAATCCTTTTTCTACACAAATATCTTTTAATGAAGCACCTACAAGTTTTTCAAGTCTATCTTTAATAAAAACAGAACTACGCTCTTTTGCGCCTTTTTCTATATCAGTAATATTATTGATTTTATGCAGTTTAGCTTTTTTTGTGATTTTAATAATTGTATCTGTTTTTATGTTATTTTTTTCCTGAGCATTTTGATTACAAGCCAAAATAAACAATATAAAAATTAAAATATACAGTCGCATAGAAATTAGATTTAATTAAAATAATAGTATAACTAAATTATATGAAAGTTATTTTCTGATAATTTTTATTTCACCGCCAATTCCAAGTTTTATTATTTGCGATGCTTGTGATTTTTTAGTTTCATTTTGTTTGTGATTTACAATATAATCAACACTTTTTTTTATTTCTTCAGTAATTTCAGAAAAAATTGAAGGACTTTTTTCGCCGGAAAAATTTGCAGATGTTGAAACAATTGGTTTTTTAAATTTACGAATTAAATCATTGCAAAATTTATCGTTTACAATTCTAATTCCAATAGATTTATCGTTAGCAATAAGGTTTTTTGCAAAATTTTTCGCATTTGGATAAATAATTGTCAAAGGTTTATCTGCAACTTCAATTAAATCCCAAGCAATTTCAGGCATTTCATCAACATAAAAAGGTATTCTGGTAGCGTCATCAAGCAAAACCAACATGCTTTTTGAATCTTCACGTTTTTTTATTTCATAAATTCGTTTTACTGCTTCTTCATTTGTTGCATCGCAGCCAATTCCCCAAATTGTATCGGTTGGATAAAGTATAAGTCCGCCTTTATACAAAACATTTAATGCTTTTTTTATTTCTTCTTGCATGATTTTATTCTCTTATTTACGTGTTTTTCCCTAACAAAGCCGCCAAGTCGCAAAGGCTTATTAGTAGATATTTTCACATCTTAAAAAATTTCTAAATTATTAATTTTAAGGTCATTAAATATCAAATTATCAATATTTATTTATAAAATTATTACTTTGCAGCTTTGCGAGAATATTTTTTTTCAAAATTTCAAATCATTTATATCAATTTTCATTGCGCAATTAAAATGAGCTAAAGGACATTCCTTTTTTCCGTGTAAACCACAAGGTCGGCATTCCAATTTTTCTTTTATTTGCACTATTTTTGAATTATCGGATAAAGGACCAAAACCAAAGTCCGGAATTGTTGAACAAAAAACCGAAGTAACATTTGCATTCATTGCCGAAGCTAAATGTAATGGAGCAGAATCGTTTGTGTAGTTCATTTTTGAATCTTTCATTAATGCTGCTGATTGCAATAAATTTAATTTTCCGGCCAAATTTTCTACTTTTTTATTTATTGATTGATTTTTTATTTCATCACATAATAATTTATCATCTGGTCCGCCAAGTAAAAAAACATTATATTTTTCATCCAAATTATTAATAAAATCTAGCCATTTTGAAGCAGGAAACTGTTTTGTAAACCAAACAGAAGCCGGAGAAATGCAAATAAAATCATTTTTCTTATGTTCTTCAACTTTCTCATAATCAGACTGTAATGGATAAAGTTTTGGTTTTGAATAAACATTATCTGTAAAATTTTCGATAAGCAATTGATTTCTTTCAACTTCGTGTTTGCCGTTATTAATTTCATGATTAAAACTATAATTAAATAAAAACGAAAACGGATTTTTTTTAAAGCCAATTTTTACTTTTGCTTTTGAAAATACTGTAAAAATTCCGGTTGTTGCAAATCGCTGTAAATTAATTATATAGTCATATTTTTCTTTTCTTACTGATTTTAAAATTTTAAATAATTGCTTGTATTTTCCTTTATTTTTATCCCAAATATAAAGATTTTTAATAAACGGATGTTCTTTAAACAAAGAATCGTTTCCTTTACGCACAAGGTAATCTATTTGATTTTCAGGAAAATACGAATTTAATTTTTCAAGTATTGATGTTGCTAAAATTGCATCGCCAATAAATGCAGTTTGAATTACCAGAAATTTTTTACTGTTTTTATTCATTTTTATTTTTTATAGATTTTTTTGAGGCTTTGGTTTAAAATAGCTGTGATAACTAATATTATTTGTTTTGCATTAATTATCAGGTAATTAGTAATTACTTACAAAAAAACAAGCAAAACAAATATTTAAAATATCACATAAAATCTAAACTACAGCTATTTTATACTGCCACATTATACTCTCTTAAAGCATCGTTTAACGAGGTTTTAAGATTTGTAGATTCTTTTCTTTTTCCAATAATTAATGCAGCCGGAACTTGATATTCGCCTGCCGGAAATTGTTTTTTTATAGTTCCGGGAATTACAACCGAACGAGCTGGCACAACTCCTTTATATTCAATTGGTTCGCTTCCTGTTACATCAATTATTTTTGTTGATTTTGTAATTACAACATTTGCACCAAGAACAGCTTCTTTTTCAATTCTTACGCCTTCTACAATTATGCATCTTGAACCAATAAAACAGTCGTCTTCAATAATTACAGGCGCGGCTTGAACTGGTTCTAAAACTCCGCCAATTCCTACTCCACCGCTTAAATGAACATTTTTTCCGATTTGAGCACACGAACCAACTGTTGCCCAAGTATCTACCATTGTTCCTTCATCAACATAAGCACCAATATTTACATACGATGGCATTAAAATTACACCACTTGAAATATAGGCGCCATATCGTGCTACTGCATGTGGTACAACTCTGATTCCCAGTTCTTTATAACCCGTTTTTAATTTCATTTTATCATGAAATTCTAAAACTCCGGCTTCAGAAACTTCCATTTCTTGAATCGGAAAATATAGTATTGTTGCTTTTTTAATCCACTCATTTACTTGCCAGCCATTTTCAATTGGCTCTGCTACTCGCAATTTTCCTTTATCCATTAACTCAATAACTGCACGAATTGCATTTTTTGTATTTTCTTGATTTAATAAATCTCTGTTATCCCAAGCATCTTCAATTATTTTTCTATATTTATCAGTCATAATTTTTCCTTTTTTAATCTCAACAAAAGTAACAATAAGAAATAAATTATCTAAGATTTTATTTTAACAAAAAAAAATGAGCGAAAATTACTCAGTTATAATATTAGCAGCAGGAAATTCATCAAGAATGGGAAAAGCAAAATTTGCTTTAAAATTTGATAATTCAAAAACTTTTATCGAAAAAATTATCGACAAATATCAAAACTTTAATTGCCAAGAAATTATTATTGTTTTAAATAAAAGCGGAATTGAAACTTTTAAAAATCTAAAAATCAAAAACTTAAAATCAGTTAAAATTATTGAAAACAACAAACTTGAATTTGAAAGATTTTATTCGATAAAAATTGGACTTTCTGCATTGAAAAATAATGCTCCGTGTTTTATTCAAAATTCCGATAATCCATTCATTAACAACGACTTACTTAGAATATTAATATCAAATATAAAAAACTACGATTATATAAATCCATATTATAAAAACAAAGGCGGACATCCAATATTATTATCTGAAAAACTAATAAAAAAACTTATTTCAGAAAATCAGAATAATATAAATTTCAGAGATTTTTTGAAAAACTTTTCTCACAAAAAAATCGAAACAGACGATAAAAATATTTTGATAAATATAAACTCTGAAATAGAATACTATAAATACTTTGGTAATGTGCTAAATATCACATAATAAGTGATTATTTTTTCCAAAAAAAACATTATCTTTAAAAAAAGATTTAATGATGAAAAGGAAAAAATTAATAAAAATTACTTCAATAGTTTTTATATTTTTAATTATAGAAAGTATTTTTATTATTATTATTTATAATCTGTACGAAACTTCCAAAGAAAAATATTTCAAGGAAAGACTCAACTCTCTGGATATCAACTACAACAGAATTATTAGCGTTTACGGATTAACATCAAAATTAATTTTTGAGGAAAAAATTAATAACGAACAAATTCTTTCTTTATTCAGCGAAATAAAAGACTCTGACAGCACAAAAAAAGAAAAAATCAGAAAAGATCTACATGAAATATTACAGCCAACTTACAAAAATTTACAACAAGCAAATTACAGACAATTTCATTTTTATTTGCCTGATAATACAAGCTTTTTTAGGTTTCATAAACCGGATAAATATGGAGATAATCTTGAAAAAATAAGAAGCACCGTTATATACGTAAACACAAAAAAAGCCTATGCTCAAGGATTTGAAGAAGGAAGAGTTTTTAGTGGTTTTAGATATGTTTATCCTTTATTTCACAAAAATAATTATATCGGCGGAGTTGAAATTAGTCCTTCGTTTAGAGCTATTACTTATCAAATAGAACAATATGATAAAGTTGCCTGCGAATTTATTATTTTAAAAGAAATAGTTACAAAAAAAGTTGGCGATTTTGGTATTTGTAATTATTCAGATTACATTTTAAGCAATAATTTTCTTAACGAAAAAGGCGACTCTAACTTTCCTGCTCAAACAAAAATAAACAAAACAAGTATAGAAGAATTAAAAACTCAACTTATAAAAAATTATAATACTGATGAATTATTAAAAAAGTTTAATAAAAAAGCTGTTCATATAAATCATCATGAAAATAATTATATTGTAATGTTTTATCCAATATATAACTTTGATAATGAGCCTGTTGCACACATTGTATGTTTTAGTGATGATAATAAAATAAACCACATAAAAGATGCATTTTTTTTATATTTTTTAATAGGTTTTGTTCTAATTTTTGCAATAGTTTCTTTTATAATTTTTCTATTTTTATCGCGAAAAAACATTTACTTAAAAAACAAGCAAATTGAAATTCAAAAAGCTGAAATTTTATTGAAAAATAAAAAATTTAAAAAATCAAAAGTTAAATTGGCAAGAAAAAATAAAGAATTAAAAGTTTTAAATGCCACAAAAAACAAATTCTTTTCAATAATAGCGCACGATTTACGCAATCCGTTTAATACTATTTTAGGATTTAGCAGCTTGCTAACAAAACATATTAAAAGCAATAAATTAGAAAAAATTGAACAATTTGCTGATGTTATTTCAAAAACATCAGAACACACTTTAAATTTACTAACAAATTTATTGGAATGGTCGCGTTCGCAAACCGGAAATTTAGAAATTTGCAATAAAAATTTTAATGTAAACGACTTAATATCAGAAGAATTGAAAATTTTACTATTAAATGCAAATAAAAAAAATATTACTATTAAAAATAAAATTGATGATAAAATTATTGTATTAGCTGATAAAAACATGATTAGCACAGTTATTAGAAATTTAATCTCAAATGCTATAAAATTCACAAATTATGGCGGTAAAATAATTATTAATGCAGAAGAAAAAGAAAACCATTTTGAAATTAGTGTTTCTGATAACGGAGTTGGAATTTCAAAAGAAGATATTCATAAACTTTTTTGTATTGATAAAAACTTTTCAACACACGGCATAAATAAAGAAGTTGGCAGCGGATTAGGCTTAATTTTATGTAAAGAATTTGTTGAAAAAAACGGCGGAAAAATTTGGGCAGAAAGCCAAATCGGAAATGGAAGTATTTTTAAATTCACAGTTCAAAAACAAGACTATTCAATTGAATCATAATATCCTACAAAAAACATTTTAAAAATAAAATTAAAATTTATTTATAATTTTATAAAGTTTTACTTTAATCAAATTTTATAAAATATGCCACATTGCACTTTAGAAATTTCCGATAACATTAAAATCAGCAATAAAAAAAACTTTTTAATTGAAATAAATAAATGTCTGGCCAATACAAATTTATTTCAATTAAATGATATTAAAACACGATTAATAATTCACCAAAACTACATTATTGGCGATAGCGAAAGTATAAAAGCCTTTGCAAACCTAAATATTTCAATTTTTGAAGGCAGAAACCAGGAAACTAAAAATATGATTTCGGAAAAATGCATCGAAATTTTAAAAAAACAAATAGAAACAGAAAATAAAAATCAAAAATTAGATATTACAGTTCAAATATCTGAAATCAACAAAAAAAGCTATAGAAAAACAAACATAAATATTTAAAAAAATGTCGATTTTATTAAAAAATGCAACTTACGTTGATTGGAAAACACTGGAATTTAAGCAAACAAACATAATTGTGAACCAAGAAATTTCAGGAAAAATTGAATTTACAAACAATATCGAAAATAATAATTTTGCTGATATTATTGATTGTAGCAATTTACTTGTAACAAAATCATTTGCACTCGGTCATCATCACGCATATTCGGCTTTAGCAAGAGGAATGCCGGCACCAAAAAAAACACCAAACAATTTTAACGAAATTCTGCAATATATTTGGTGGAATATAGACAAATTACTTGATAAAGAAATGATTGAAGCAAGCGCTTTAGCAACTGCAATTGCCTGTGCCAAAGCTGGTTCCACATTTGTTATCGACCATCATTCATCGCAAAACCACATAAAAGGCTCTTTACAAATACTTGCAAACGCTTTCGAAAAAGTTGGATTAAGCCATTTGCTTTGTTACGAAATTTCTGACAGAGACGGCGCCAAAAAAACAAAACAAGCTTTTGAAGAAACAGAAAGCTATCTGCAAAATAATCAAGCACTTATAGGTTTACATGCTTCTTTTACGCTTGGCGATAATAGTTTAAAAACAGCTCAAAATTTAATGCAAAAATACAATTCCGGCATTCACATTCACGTAGCTGAAGACAAATACGACCAAACCGACTCAATTAATAAATACGGAAAAAGAGTTGTTGAAAGATTAAACGATTTCGGATTTCTAAATTCATCAAAAACAATACTTGCTCATTGTTTGCATATTGATGATAATGAGAGAGATATAATAAATAAATCGAACTCATTTGTTGTTCAAAACACCGAAAGTAATTTAAACAATCAAGTTGGAAATTTTAATTCGGCCGGATTAGGAAATAATATAATGTTTGGAACAGACGGAATGCACAGCGATATGATAAAATCGGCACAATTTGCATATTTTGCAGGTTTAGCTCACGACAATATAAATTTCGATTCAATGTATGCCAGACTTAGGAATTCACATAATTACTTGTCTATAAACAATTTTGAAGGCGACAATGAAAATAATTTAGTTATTTTAGATTACGACTCTCCTACTCAAATAAATCAGAATAATTTTTTAGGACATTTAATTTTCGGAATTAATTCAAAACACATAAAACACGTTATATCTAAAGGAAAACTAATAGTTGAAGATTACAAAATAAAAAACATAAATGAAAAAGAAGTTCTAAAATTCACAAAAGAACAAGCAAACAGATTATGGCAAAAGCTGAAAATTTAAAATTTGAAAACACAAAAAAGGCAAGGTCTGCAAAACACATATTATATTGATTATATGCACATTACATCAAAACAAGCATCAATTTCACATTAAAATATAAATTAATTAATAATTTGATGTTAATTTACTTTGTAATGCTAGTTTTTTCATATAGTTTTTTTTTTATCTTTGCAGCTAAATTTTGAAAAATCATACTAATTTATTACAAATGGCTACATTAGAAAATATAAGAAGAAGAGGTCCTTTAGTAGCAATAATTATCGGTTTTGCTATGCTAGCATTTATTTTAGGAGATTTTCTAAATTCAGGTGGTTCACTTTTTTCAAACGACCAATTTAGAATTGCCCAAATAGATGATGTTTCAGTTGATTACCAAGAATATGAACAAAAAGTATTAGAAGCAACTGAGCTTTATAAGCAAAGAATGAATATACAATCGGTTGATGAAAGGCTTAAAGAAGAGATAAAGAGACAAGTTTGGGACGATATGATACAAAGTATCATTATGGGTAAAGAATATGAAAAATTAGGCGTTTTTGTAAGTCCAGACGAGCTTTTCGACCTTGTTCAAGGTAAAAATATTGATCCGATGATGAGACAAATCCCTATTTTTATAAATCAACAAACCGGATTATTTGACCCAGCTCTTGTTGTTTATTTTCTGAAAAATATGGATCAAGATAAATCCGGAAACAGTAAAGCAACATGGATTGCTCTTGAAGGCGAAATAATGCAAAATCAATTAAACAGAAAATATATGAACCTGATATTGAAAGGTTTATACATTTCAAACAAAGAAGCAGAAAAAGAATTTATAGATAGAAATTACATAGTTGACTTTGATTTTATTTCCAGTAAATTCAGCGATGTTTCTGACAGTTCTATTAGTATTACTGATGCAGACATCAAAGAGTATTACGATAAACATCAAAAAGACTTCGAGCAAGAAGCTTCCAGAGATTTGGCATATGTTACTTTTACAGTTGTTCCTTCTTCAAAAGATTCGTTATACACTCAAGAGTGGATAAATAAAATTCTTAAAGAATTTACTACAACTGATGACAATAAACAGTTTATAAATTTCAATTCTGATATATCACTAGACGAAAGTCATTATAAAAAAAGTGAATATCCTAATATTGATGTAGATAGCATACTTTTCAATTCAGAAGTAAATACAATTTACGGTCCTTATTTTGAAGATGGTTCTTACAAACTTGCAAAATTACTGGAAGTTAAAAATCTTCCTGATTCTGTAAAAGTTAAGCATATTTTAATTCAGCCAAACGGAAAAAATATTGTTGATATAAATCAAGCAAAAGCTATTGCAGACAGTTTAAAAACTGTAATTAAAAATGGCGGTAATTTTGCTGAAATTGCTAAAAACTATTCTACTGATAAAAAAAGCGGTGAAGAAGGTGGCGAAATGGGTTGGTACATTGAAAATCAAGCTGCTGCTCCTTTCCAAATTAAACCTTTTAATTTATTGGTTGACAGCTCTTTGAACAAAATTATTATTCTTGAATATAATTATGGAATTCATTTAATTGCTGTTTCCGACAAAAGTGCAGAATCTAAAAAAATTAAAGTTGGCGTAGTTGAAAGAAAAATCATGGCTAGCTCAGAAACTTATCAATCAGTATATTCTGAAGCAAGTAAATTTGCAGGCGAAAACAGAAGCCTTTCAAAATTTGAAAAATCTGTTGAAGCAAATAAACTGATAAAAAAAGTAGCTCCGGGAATAACTCAAAGCGAAACTTTTATTGCCGGACTTGAATCACCAAGAGAAATGATTCGTTGGGCTTTTAAAGCTGAAAAAAATGATGTTTCTCAAGTTTTTGAGTTTGCAAACAATTATGTTATTGCAGCATTAACTGAAATCAGAGAAAAAGGAATTGCTCCTATTGAACAAGTTAATGATGAAATTAAATTTTATGTTAGCAAAGAGAAAAAAATAGCTCTTTTAAAAGAAAATATATCTAAACTTTTACCGTCTGATTTAGAAACACTTGCAAATAAACTATCTCAAGAAGTTAAAGAAGCTCGCAATGTTAGTTTTACAAGTTTCCAAATTCAGGGTTTAGGTTATGAGCCAAATGTTATTGCAAATGCAGTTAGCTTAGAAAAAGATAAAGTTTCTGCTCCTATCGAAGGCGAAAACGGTGTTTATGTTATTAAAGTTAAATCTGTTACTCCTGCTCCTGCTATTGAAAACATGAATTTAATAGTTGAAAAAAGCAAATTAACAAGAAATTTACAACAAAGAACAATGCAACAAATTTTTAAAGCTTTAAAAACTTCATCAGAAATTACTGACGAACGCTCTAAGTTTTATTAGTAGATATTTTTAAACTAAAAAAAAGCCATTCATAAATATTTATGAATGGCTTTTTTTATCAAAGCTCAAATTGTCTTATAATTTTAAACTCTTCTTTATCTCTTTTGGAATAGCATTTTTATTTACCATAATATTTGTGGTTTTGTATAAAATAAATGCTTCAGAAACATATAAATAACCTTTATATTTATTGCTTTCTGCCCACGAATTTTTAACAATATAATATTTTTTCCCATTCTGGTCTTTTGCAGTTCCAATTATTAACATTCCATGATCATCAGTAGTTTCGTAATTATCAAAATCTTCCTGACGTATTTGTTGTGTTATTTTTTTCTCTTCAATTGGATTATCAAATGAATATAAAAGAGCTTCTTGTTCTTTTTTTGTTAAACTCTCCCATTTACTTCTTTCTGTATCATTCATTTCTTTAATGTCTTTTCCGGGAACAATAGCAACACCATTTCTATGAGAAAAACCTTTTTCGCTAACATCTGTTGCCCAAGCTACTGTATATCCATTTTCAATAGAATTATCAACAACTTGCAACATTACATCCATAGGTAAATTGTAAGCTTGTCCCCAAAGCCAATTATCAGGAATTTCAAGTATAAATGGCTGATAATAAGGATGATGATTAAAAGATGTAATTGTTACATAATCATCTTCATCTAGTCCAACTACTGATTTTGCAAAACTTTTTGGTGTATATTCTTTTTCTTTATAAGTGAATTTCATAAATTGTTGTCCAAAATATGCGTCTAAAATTCCACTAAACCCATTTTTCCAAGCAGTTGAAAGCTTTTTGTTTTCATTTTTAATTACACCATCAATATAATCTTTAAGCACTTCGTCTAATTCGCCATGCACATGATTATCTTCGCCATATTGCAAACCGGAATATGCTTCTTCAGGAACCAAACCGTAATTTTTAAGAACATAAATAACATCGTGAAAAGCTCCGCCGCCGCCAAAATTAAGTGCCCCGTGCAAACGAACATTTTTAACTGCTTTGTCGAAATAACAATTTCTTACTACAAACATTTCTGACAAATCAGGAACATCTGTTTTTCCAATTCTTAGCATTTCGGCTTCTAAAAAAGCAAGTCCCGAAAAACTCCAACATGTACCTGAACGATATTGATCTTTTACTGATGTTACAGGCAATCGTTTTATATCAGTAAATTTATATCCTTCCTGACCAACTATTTTAGAATTGCTGATTAAAAAAATAATCAACACAAATAAGTAAACATTCTTCATCTTCATAATAATTAAATTTATAATGATTTAAATCTCCAAAGTTTATAAAAATCAATTTAATAGAATCCTAAAAATATGATTTAAAGAACTCTAATTTGCTAATATATACAAGATTTTTTTAAGAACAAAAATGGATAAAAATAATTTTCAAGCTAAATTTTCATTCCATTTTAATATTCGCTATTCTTTTTTATCTTTTTACTTTTCACTTTTGTCTTTTTACTTTATTACATTTGTTTAATGAAAAAAAAGGATTTAAATATTGTACTAATTGGTGCAGGAAATGTTGCAAGTCATCTTTCCATAGAACTTTTAAATACTGGCTGTAATATTTTACAGATTTATAGTAGAAACATTGATTCTGCAAAAGAACTTGCGCAAAAAACAAATTCAGATTACACTAATAATTTAAATTTGTTAAATAAAAATGCTGATCTTTATATAGTTTCTATTACCGATAATGCGATAAAAGGAATAATTCAACATCCTGATTTTAAAACAGATAACATTGTTCACACTGCCGGAAGTGTAGGTATTGAAGTTTTTAAAACCCACAGCGAAAACTATGGAGTTTTTTACCCTTTTCAAACATTTTCTAAAGGTAAAAATATCAATTTTAAAGAAATTCCTATTTGCATTGAAGCAAGCAATAAAAATTTCGAAGATTTTTTATTTAATTTAGCAAATAAAATAAGCAATAAAGTGTACAAAATGAATTCTGAACAAAGAAAATATTTACATTTATCCGGTGTTTTTGCTAGTAATTTTGCAAACCATATGTTTTATATTGCAAGTAATATATTACAAGAGCAAAATATTGATAATAAGATACTTAACCCTTTAATTCAAGAAACTGCAAATAAACTTTTGCAACTTAGTGCATTCGATGCTCAAACAGGACCTGCTGTAAGAAATGATACAGAAAGCATAAAAAAACATTTAGATTTATTATCTTCAAAGCCTGAATTTATTCAAATCTATAAATTAATTAGCGAGGATATTTACAAAAAACATTTTTAAACTAAAACATAAAATTCAAAATGCAATTCATTGTAATTCACATATATAAATAAGATTTTAGATTGTAAATTTATAAAAGACATGGATAATTTTAAAGAACGTTTAAAAAATATAAAAGCATTTGTTTTTGATGTTGATGGTGTTTTTTCTTCAAATATATTTTTACATCCAAATGGCGATATGCTTCGCTCAATAAATACAAAAGACAGTTTTGCACTTTATTATGCTGTTAATGAAGCCGATTTCATAGCTTGTATTATTACAGGTGGATATTCAGAGGCTGTAAGTGAGCGTTTTAGGGCAATTGGACTAACAGACATTTACATTAAATCTACAAATAAGTTAGAAGATTTTGAGGATTTTATGTATAAATATGATTTGAAAAAAGAGCAAGTTTTATACATGGGCGATGATTTACCTGATTATGAAGTAATGAAAGCCGTAGGCGTTCCAACATGCCCTTCTGATGCTGCAGAAGAAATAAAAGCAATTTCGGTTTATATTTCTGATAAAAAAGGCGGACACGGTTGTGTAAGAGATATTATTGAACAAGTTTTAAGGGCTCAAGGTAAATGGTTGAAATTTGATAAGTAAAAAAAAGATTTACTAAATATGAAATATCAATTTATAAATTCGACATTCTAATATTTTTGTCATTCTGCAATTTTTAATTTATAATTTTACATTTTTAATTTAATACAAGATGTTAGCATTTTTAAAACTTATACGAATACAAAACCTAATAATAGTAGCTGTTACACAGTATCTTATGCGCTATGCTATTATTGAACCAATATTAAAAATTAATAATTTTGAATTACAACTAAGTAATTTTAATTTTTTTATTTTAGTATTTTCTACAGTATTATTAACTGCTGCAGGTTATGTAATAAACGATTATTTCGATACAAAAACAGATATTTTAAATCGCCCCGATTCTGTTGTAGTTGGTCGAAAAATAGGCAGACGAACTGCAATGACCATACATTTGATTTTTAACATTATTGCAATTATTGGCGGTTTTTATATTTCATATAAAATAGGACTTTATCAACTTGGATTTATTTTCTTTCTGGTTTCAGGCATATTGTGGTATTATTCAACATCTTACAAGCGTCAATTTTTAATTGGAAATTTAATTGTTGCAATTCTTACAGGTTTAGTCCCTTTAATGGTTATTCTTTTTGAAATGCCGGTTTTAAACAAAGAATATTATGAAATTTTATTGGCCAAAAAAGCTAATTTTAATCATGTTTTTTTCTGGGTTGCAGGATTTTCATTTTTTGCATTTATAACTACTTTAATTCGAGAAATAGTTAAAGATATGCAAGATTATGAAGGTGATAGTGCTTACGGCAGAAATACTTTACCAATAATTTTAGGAATTTTTTATACTAAATTAGTGGTTTCAATACTTATTATTTTAACATTGATTTCTCTTGCTTATGTATATTTTAAATTTTTAATAGGCTCTGATTTAACACTTTGGTACATAATTATTGGCGAAATTTCACCTTTATTATTTATCAGCTTTAAGCTAATTACTGCAAAAAATAAGGACGATTACAAATTTATTTCTACATTACTTAAAATAATTATGCTTATCGGCATATTGTATTCGCTAGTTGAGGCATATATTTTCACTTATAATTTTTAGATTTTGATTTTAAACAACTTAGCAAACAAAAAAATATTACTTGCATCTCAATCGCCAAGAAGACACGAACTTTTAAAAGGCATAGATATAGAATTTGACATAATTGCTGCCGGCGGAATTGATGAAATTTTTCCTGAAAATATTCCGATAAATGATGTTCCCATTTTTTTGGCTAAAGAAAAAGCAAAGGCTTTTGCAAATTTCATACAAGAAAACACTATTTTAATTACTGCTGATACAATTGTAAAATGCAAAAATAACATCTTAAATAAACCAAAAGATAGAAACGATGCTATAAATATGCTGAAAAAACTTTCGGGTAAAAAGCATAAAGTTATTACCGGCGTTTGTATTAGCTCAATTAATAAAAACAAATGTTTTAAAGCAACATCAAAAGTTTATTTTAACAAACTGACAGACAGAGAAATAGAGTATTATATTGACAAATACAAACCTTTTGATAAAGCCGGTTCTTACGGAATTCAAGAATGGATTGGATTTATTGCAATAAAAAAAATAAAAGGCTCTTTTTATAATGTTATGGGTTTGCCAATTCAAAAATTGTATAAAGAATTGCAGAAATTTTAAAGATTAGGTAGCATTCAAAAAACGATTAAAATTTAAACAATTAAAAATTCGTAATTACTAACTTGCATCTAAAAACAAATATTATGATTAAAAAACAAATTTCAATTTTACTGATTTTCCTTTTTTTGACAGCACCTTTTTTGCGTGCCGATGAAGGAATGTGGATTCCTTTATTATTAAAAAAATATAATATAAAGGATATGCAGGCAAAAGGATTTAAACTTACTGCCGAAGATATTTATAGTATTAACAAAGCCAGCATGAAAGATGCTGTTATGATTTTTGGCGGCGGTTGTACTGCCGAATTAATTTCAGATAAAGGTTTAATTATTACCAATCACCATTGCGGATTTGGAAGTATTCAAAGCCACAGTTCTGTTGAGCACGATTATTTAACTGATGGATTTTGGGCAATGTCAAATGCCGAAGAACTTTCGAATGCAGGACTTACCGTAACTTTTCTCGAACGCATGGAAGATGTTACTAATCAGGTGCTTGCAAATGTTAATGAAAACATGACAGAAGCCGAAAGACAAAAAGAAATAGCTAAACAAATTGAATTTATTGAAAAAAATAATACCGAAAACGGAAAATTTGGAACAAAAGTAAAGCCTTTTTTCTATGGAAATGAATATTATCTTTTTGTAACAAAGGTTTATAAAGATGTTAGATTAGTTGGTGCGCCGCCATCGACAATAGGAAAATTTGGCGGCGATACAGACAATTGGATGTGGCCCAGACATACAGGCGATTTTTCTGTTTTTAGAATTTATGCCGACAAAAACAACGAACCTGCTGATTATAAGGAAGATAATGTTCCGTTTACACCAAAAAAATATTTTCCTATTTCAATAAAAGGAGTTCAAAAAGGTGATTTTACTATGGTTTTTGGATATCCCGGCAGAACACAGGAATATTTAACTTCTTATGCAGTTAAAATGATTTCTGAAACCGAAAATCCGCACCAAATTGCTGTTAGACAAGCAATTATTAATATTATGTCTAAATATATGGAAAGCGATCCGGGAATTAGAATTAAATATGCTTCGAAATATGCAGGAGTTAGCAATTATTGGAAAAAATGGATTGGCGAAAATAAAGGCCTTAAAAAATTAAATGCCATTCAGAAAAAAGAAGATTTTGAAAAAGCTATTACTTTATGGATGAAAGAAGATGAAAGCAGAAACAAAAAATATGGAAATCTGTTAAATAGCTATAAGTCTATATATGAAGAGCTTACACCATATCAACTTACCGAAGATTATTTTTACGAAGCATTTTATCGTTTAGATATTTCAAGATTAGCATCGCCATACAGAAGTTTAACAAAACTTAAAGAAGATGCAAAACAAGAAGATATCGATAAAACTGTAAAAGCGATGAAAGATAGAGTAGAAGGACATTTTAAAGATTATTACACACCGCTTGACAAAGAACTTTTTGTTAAAACTTTATCGATGTACTATAAAAATATCGATAAAAAATTTCATCCAAAGGAATTTGGAGTTTTAGAATCAAAATTTAAAACAGATTTTCAAAAATATGCTGATTTTATTTATAAAAAATCAATTTTTACAGATAAAGCAAGATTAAATGATTTCTTGAATACATACAATCAAAAAAAATCAGTAAAAAAACTTGAAAACGATCCGTTTTTTAAACTTTTTACAAGTTTTATAGATTTATATGTTGATGTTTTGCAAAAACCTATTGATGATGCAAATTTAAAGCTTGAAACATTAAACAGAACCTGGATGCAGGCGATTATGGAGTTTAAAGAAGGACAAAAATTATATCCTGATGCTAATTTTACACTTCGAGTTACATATGGACAAGTTGACGATTATTTTCCTGTTGATGGAGTTAAATATCTGCATTACACCACTTTAGATGGAATTATTGAAAAAGATAATCCCGATATTTACGATTATAAAGTGCCTGAAAAATTAAAAGAACTATACAAAAACAAAGATTACGGACAATATGCTGAAGATGGAAAAATACATGTTTGTTTTACAGCTTCAAATCATACAACAGGCGGAAATTCGGGCAGTCCGATAATAAATGGCGAAGGCCAATTATTAGGAATTAATTTCGACAGAAACTGGGAAGGAACAATGAGCGATATTATGTACGATCCTAATCAATGCCGAAATATTTCTATCGACATTAGATACATGCTTTTTATAATTGATAAATATGCCGGGGCAGGATATTTACTTGATGAAATGACAATTGTTAAATAAACTTTTTAAAATACCTTGCCGAAAAAATCGGCAAGGTATAAACTAACGCCTTTAATAATTATCAACCTAAATGCGAATTCAATATTTTATCAATAATTTCTTCTGTATTATCAAGATAATTAACAATAATTCTGTTGTTAGAATTTATCCATTCTTTTATTTCATTTAAATGCTTTTGATTAAGACTTTTAATAACAGAAACTCCCATTTGTTTCAAAGTTGCAGCATTACATTGTTGCTCATATTGAGATTTCATTGGAATTACCATTAGTTTTTTTCCTAAAAACATTGCCTCAGAAGGTGTTTCAAAACCTGCGCCACATAACACAGCTTCGCAAGTAGCCATGCTTTTCACAAAATCATCGTCATTTATTGGTCTAATAAATATATTTTTTTTTCTATAAGTTAGTTTGCTGTGTTTTGAGAAAACTTCCCACTTAATATTCTCAATTTGAGATAGTTGACTAATAATTTTTTCATCGCTGTAAGCAGGTAAATAAACAGTATAATGGCCATAATTTTTAATATCCTGAGTTCTAATTTTTTGTCTTATAATTGGTGTAAATATATTATCGTCGTATTTGTTAAAATGGAAACCATATTGATAATTTGAAGGAGAATAATATTTTAGTACTTTTTCGCCAAACCAACTTGAACTTTCGGGCTTAGGAGCTTTTTTGTGCAAAATGGCAGATTGATGACTTAAAGAAATACAATTTATATTTTTAAGCTTTGCAGCCCAAGCTGAAACTGGTTCAAAATCGTTAATTATTAAATCATAATCTTTAACAGGAAGTGATTGAATATCTTGATAAATTTTTTTTGAATCTGTTTTTTTGTATGTGTTTAAAATATCTACTCCGCCTTTTTTGCCAAAAATAAAACTCATGCCTTTCATTTTATATTTCACCTTAAAAGGCAGTGCTAAGTCTGCTTGAATTCCACTTACTAATATGTCGAGCTTTGCTTTTTTTTGTAAAATAGGCACAATATCAACAGCTCTGCTTAAATGTCCGTTTCCTGTGCCTTGAATTGCATATAATATTTTCACTTTTACTTTGTTTTATTACTGTTTGGAGTTTAATTCAATTATTTATAAATTTAAAAACTATGCAAACTGTTTATTAAATTGGAGTTCTTTTAAAAGTTCGTTGAAAATTTGATTGGGTTCTAAATCTAAATTACTTAAATGCTGTTCTTTTAATGATTCATTATTGTCGATGTTTTGAGCAATTTGGTCTTTAAAATATTCATATATTTTCCATTTTCCATCTGAATATTCCAGTGATGTCAGATTTTCTATCCAATCACCTGAATTTAAATACATTACGCTGTTTTCGATTTTGTTTGTAATTTCTCTCATTTGAGGCTGATGAATATGTCCGCAAATAACATATTCAAAACCATTTGTAATTGCTATTTCGGCTGCTGTTTCTTCAAAATTGTCAACAAATTTTAATGCTCTTTTAACACTATTTTTAATTTTTTTTGATAATGATATTCTGCCTTGTCCAAGTTTTTGACTTATGTAGTTAAAAAAAGTATTAATTATGATTAGTAAATCATATCCAATTCCTCCAAGTTTGGCAAGCCATTTAGAATATTTCATTGTGATATCAAAAACATCTCCATGGAAAAACCATGCTTTTTTACCATCTATTTCTAAAATTAACTTATTTAATATTTCAAAATTTCCTATTTTAAAGCCTTTGAATTTACGAAGCATTTCATCATGATTACCAGTTATATAATAGACTTTTGTTCCGTTTGTAAGTAATGTTGTGAAATGCTTTATAACTTTCATGTGTGTTTTTGGGAAATAGTGTTTGTTGAATTGCCAAATATCAATAATATCACCATTTAGCACTAAAATTTCAGGATTTACAGTTTTTAAATAATTTAGAAGTTCTTTAGCTTTACTTCCAAAAGTGCCTAAATGTATATCTGAAAGTACTAAAATCTCAACTTTTCGCTTATCTTGAATGCTTTTTTTCATCTATTATTCTTTTTATAAATAATTAAGGATTTAATTAAATATAAATCAGTATTTAATAGACAAAAGTATAGAAATGATTTAAGCTCTATGTTAGTAGATAATTAAGTTTATGTAACTAAATTATGAATTTAGCTGATTCTTTAGTTATATAAGGTATTGTAAATGAAAAGCTTGTGCCTTTTCCAAGTTCAGATTTAACAGAAATTTCGCCTCCAAGCAGTTTTACACATGCTTCTGAAATTGCTAATCCTAAGCCTGTTCCGCCATATTTTCTTGTATTTGATTCATCAGCTTGCCTGAAACGTTGAAAAATTATTTCTAATTCATGCTGTGAAATGCCTATTCCTGAGTCTGTTACAGTAAATAGTAATTCTTTATTGTTTATTAATTTATATTCGATATTTATAAATCCATTATTAGTAAATTTAATTGCATTTCCTATCAAATTATTTAAAATTTGCTTTAATCTTGTTTTGTCAGTATAAATAATATCACTTTCATCTTTAAAAGCTTTTATTAAGTTAATAGTAATATTATTTTTATTTTTTCCTTCTAAAATTGATTTAAAAAATCCAATAATTTCATATAAAAATATATTTAAACTAAATTTTTCCGGCAATAAATTAAGCTGGTTTGCATCAATTTTTGATATATCAATAATATCATTTATAATATTTAAAAGATGATTTCCGCTATTGTTTATTATCTGAACGAATTTTTCTCGTTTTTCAGCACTTAAATCTCTGTTTTCGAGCAAACTGGCAAAACCTAAAATTCCATTTAATGGTGTTCTTATTTCATGACTCATATTTGCTAAAAACGATGATTTTAATTTATCGCTTTCTTCTGCTTTTTCTTTTGCAATTAGTAATTCTTTATTTTGAGTTTGAAATGCTTGATTTAAAATAGTTAATTCTTCGTTTTTTAATTTTAATTCTGATTCTGCTTTTTTCTTTTCTGTAATATCACGCCAAACAGTATAAATTATAGTTTTTCCCATTAAAGGTATTGCAGTAAGCCTAACATCGACATAAAAATTTTCTTTGTTTTTTTTCTGATGTAACCATTCAAATCTATTTGAACCTGTTTTTAAAGCAATTTCTATCATTTCATTTGCTTTTTCATAGGAAAATCTTCCGTCTGGCTGTAATTCAGGCGATAATTCAGATGGATGTGTGTTTAAAACTTCATCCTTAGTTTCATAAGCTAAAAGTTTTACTGTTGCATCATTGCAATCTACAAACTTCTGATTATCAAGCAATAATATTGCATCATTACTTTTATTAAATAATAGTTTAAATTTCTTTTCGCTTTCTTCTATTTTATCTTTTGCTTTTTGAAGTTCATCGCTTTTTTCTGCTTTTTCTTTTGCAATTATTAATTCATCAATTGTTGAAATAAAAAATTTTCGTTGTAAACTGATAGGAAATATAAGCATTGCTGAAATGTATGCAATTCCTGTTATCATATTTATCCAAACAGGATAACTTTTTACGTATTTTACAATATCAAAATCAAATTTAATTATCTCATTATTAAACAAATAGCTTGCTGTTAACATTAAAATAATGCTTGCAATTAAAAAGGAAATTCCGTATACTTTTTTAAAAAAAGCACTGATTAATAAAATGATAAAAACAATAAATAATCCCCAAAAACCTAAAACGCCAAATGTAAACATGCCAATTATTATCAGCACCGAGGCAATTTAAACAAATATTAATAATTTGAGATTAAAATTAAGTTTTTCTTTAAAAAAATATAATAAAATTAATGATAGACTAAGGAATATTTGGATAATAAAAATAGAATTAAATCCGGTTGTACTTATTCTGTATAAAGAGCTGATTAATACAGGAATAGAAAATATTACGCTTATTAAAATTGTAAGATTTAAAATTTTATCATTAATTGCATTAATTCCTTTTGCGATTATTTTTTTACTATCCATATATTAGGGCTGTATTGTATTTTTTAGCTCAAAACTTTTGTATGTTTCGCAATTGTTTGAGTCTGTGATAGTTACTTCGTAAGTTCCATTCTTTAAATTTTCAATTTTTTCTGTTTTCTCACCATTATCCCACAAAATTTTGTAAGGTTCAAGTCCGCCTGAAATTGTTAAAACAATTGAACCGTTTTGTTTATCATTTTCAGAATTAGTTATTTGAGCCTCAATAGTAATATTTTTTGGCTGATTTATTTCAATGTTTAATACTTTTTTACAATTATTATTGTCAGTTACACAAACAGAATATTTTCCTGCTTCAATTCCAATTAAATTTTGAATATTTTTACTGTTTGACCATTCAAAAGTATAAGGTGGAATTCCTCCTGTTGGATTTAGATATATTGAGCCTGACTTTGAGTTAAAACACTTAATATCAGACTTTTCAACATCTACATTAAAAGCCTTTTCCGGTTCTGTTATAATATATTCTTTATCTAATTCGCAATTATTTTTATCCAAAATCTTAACATTATATTTTCCTTTTTTCAAATTTATAAGTTCCTGATTATTAGATTTATTCGACCATAAAAAAGAATATGGTTCTGTTCCGCCACTAACTGCAAGTTTAATTTGTCCGTCAAATCCGCCAGCGCATTTAACGTTTTTTTGTTCTGCTTCTGCAAATAAAGGATTTTCGGGAGATAAAATATTAATTGTATCGTATGTTTGGCATAAATTTTTGTCAACAATTTTAATGGTATATTTTCCTTGTGTCAATTTCCTTAAATTGTTTTTTGTTTCGCCATTCAACCAAATATACTGATATTCAGGCGTTCCGCCTTTTACAATAATATCAATTTTACCACTGTTATCGCCAAAGCATTTTACATCTTCTTTTGTGCACGTAACAATCAGTGGTTCAGAAGGTTGACTTATTAAAACACTATCTTCGATTATACAATTATTATTATCGGTTAATTTAAATTTATAAATTCCTTTACTGATATTTTTCAAACTTTTTTTTGTCGATTCATCGTTCCATAAATAATCGTAAGGTGGTTTTCCGCCTCTAACCAGAAGTTCAATTTTGCCATCGTTTCCATTAAAACAGCTCACATTACTAATATCTTTTACAATTTTTATTTCAGTTTGTGGCTGATTTATAAATGCATTTGTTGAATATGTGCAATTATTTTTATCTGTAACTAAAACCGAATAATTTCCGGTTTTTAAATTTTTAATTATTTTGGCGGTGTCTCCAGTTGAGCATTTGTAAATATAAGGCGATGTTCCGCCTTCAGCATTTATAGTAATTTGTCCATCGTTTCCGTTATAACAAGAAATATTTTTTATACCTAATTTTGCTGATAATTTTTTTTCAGGTTCTAAAATTTCAATACTGTCATTTAAAAAGCATCCGTTTGCATCTTTAACAAAAACACTATAAAATCCCGGTTTTAGATTTGTGATTTTATCATTAATTGAATCATTAGCCCAATCAAAATCGTATGGAAATTTCCCGCCTGATATTTTTATAGAAATCTCTCCATTTTTAGCCGATTTGCAACTAATATCTTTTTTATTAAACTTTACGTTCAAAGCAACCAAAGGCTCTGTAACTGTGTAACTTGCTGTAATACTGCTTCCTCTATTATCTGTAACTTTAACACGGTAAGTTCCGGCTTTTATATCAATTAAATCTTCAACAGTCTCATTATTAGACCATTCGTATGTATAATCAGGAATTCCACCTCTTACTGTTAAATCAACTTTTCCATCGCTTCCGTTTTTACAACTTACGTGATGAGAACTAAAAAAAAGCCTTAAAGATGAATTATACTGATAATGAATTTCTTCAACATAATCTTCATCATTAATATAAGCGACAGCTAAAGGCATTCCGCCACCATTTTCGTCATACCATCTGTAAACGGTGTAATGTTTATCTAAAGAATATTCATTTGCAGGTGTCCAGCCAAATAAAGAAAACTTATAGCCTCTTACTCTTTTCTCGTAAAAACTTACTTCTCTATAAGCTTTAAATTTCCCTAATTGAGTATTTAAATATCCTCTAGAATCAACTCTGGCAGTGCGTTTTAAAGTAATATCTGCTCTAATAGAATCGGTTCCCGGTTTATGATAATATGGCGAAGCAAAACTTGTTGTTGCAACGTTAATATATTCATTATCAATGCTTTGCTCTTTGTTTTTAAAAAGCATTTTTTCTTTAAATTGTAACAAAACAGGAATGTTAATTTCCATAAAATCGCCAATAAGCCCGGTTACAAAAACTTTTCCCGAATCCTGATAAATATATTGCATGTTGTACGAATTTGTAACAATTGCAACTTCTGCATTAGGAAAACGCTTTCCATATCGTGTTTTTTCAGGCTTTTTAAATCTTAAAGTATCAAAATCATCTGGATTAAATTCTGTAATATCCCAGTCATTTTGCCCTAAATCGTCAATTCTTAATTTAAGTTTAGGATAAATTTTTGCTTTTGCCATAATAAAATTTGTCCCAATTTCAGGAAAAACATTTTTATCATTTTGACTATACAAAGAATCAAAATAAAAAATATTCAGCAACAAAATTGCTGAAACACAAATAAATATGCTCTTTATTTTTTCTGATTTACGAACCAAGCTTTATTTTATTTAACTTTGCAAATAATTTAAGATAACTAAACAAATTTAGAAAATATATAGAACTACAAAAAGTTTTATTTTATAAATAAATTTGATATCTAAAACAAAAGTTGAAATAAAATAATTAATATGGACCAAACAAGATTAAAAAAAGTTGAAAGACTTATGCAAAAAGAGTTAAGTATAGTTTTTCAACAAAATTCATATACTAGTTATCAAGGCAAATTAATTTCGGTTACATCAGTAAGATTAAGCTCTGATATTTCTATTGCAAAAGTATATTTAAGCATTTTTCCGTCTGAAAATATTGAAGAAATTTTGGAATTAATAAATGCCTCAACTGGTAAAGTTAAATATGAAATTGGTAAAAAATTGCGTAATCAATTAAGAAAAATTCCTGATTTGAAATTTTTTATTGATGATTCTTTAGATTATGCAGATAGAATTGACGAACTATTGAACTAAGCTATATCTTTCATATTCAGCTATATAGCAATATAATATTTAAATTAAATCTATTTTATATAAAATTTTGAATTTGTAAAACCTTTCATTTTGAATCTACACTTATTTATAGCAAAAAGGTACCTTTTTGCAAAAAAATCAAGGAATTTAATTAATATCATTTCAGGTATTTCAATTCTTGGAGTTTCAATTGGGACAATGGCATTAATTATTATTTTGTCTGTTTTTAATGGTTTAGACAGTCTTATAAAATCTTTTTACAACACATTTGACCCGGATTTTAAAGTTACTATAGCAAAAGGGAAAGTATTTTCTTTGGATGATGAAAAAATTCAAAAGCTTATTAAACTTGATGAAATTGCATTTTATACCGAAGTTTTAGAAGAAAATGCACTTATTGAATATGAAAAAAGACAAGACATTGCAAAAATAAAGGGCGTTTCGGATAATTTTAATAAAACATCCGGAATAGACTCAATGATAATAAGTGGCGAATATAAATTAAGAACCAATAAAGAAAATTATGCGATTTTAGGTTGGAGTGTGGCTAATAATCTTGCTGTAAATTTAAATTTATTAATTCCTTTAAAAATTTGGGTGCCAAAAAGAAACGCAAAACCAGGAATTGATGCAAGTAATGCTTTTAATATTAAACATATTTTTCCAATAGGTTTATTTTCTGTTTATCAGGAAGAATATGATGCTGAATATATTATTGTTCCTTTAAATTTTGCACAAAAACTTCTAGAATACACAAATGAAGTAAGCTCTTTAGAAATAAAATCAAATCAAAACATTGATAATGTGACCTTTCAGTCCAAAATGGAAAATATTTTGGGAAAAGATTTTATTGTTAAAAACCGATTTCAGCAGCATGAGTTTTTATTTAAAATAATGAAATCAGAAAAATGGGTTATTTACTTAATTTTAACATTTATTTTAATAATTGCTTCTTTTAACTTAATTGGCTCATTAACAATGTTAATTATTGATAAAAAAGAAGATATTATTACTTTGCAGCATCTTGGAGCCAATAATTCATTAATAAGAAAAATTTTTCTATTTGAAGGTTGGTTTATTTCTTTAATTGGCGCTGCATTAGGACTAATATTTGGTGCTTTTATAAGTTATTTACAAAAAGAATTTGGCATAATCGAATTTCCGGAATATTTTATTGTAAGATATTATCCGGTTGAAATGAGAATTATGGATTTTGTTTACGTGTTTTTCACGGTTTTACTTATAGGTTTTTTTGCATCTTGGTATCCTGTAAGATATATTACAAAAAAGCATTTATTAATTTAAAACCATAATTCATTGACAATAAACGCATTATAAAATAAAATTTAAAACCATATAAGAAACATAAGAAAACATAAGTAAAAACTTATATTAACTTATATGGTTAAAAAAATAAAATAAAAAATAATGATTCAAGGCAATTTATTAAAAATGAAAACCGAGCTGAAAGAAACAGTTCAATATTATTTGCCAATTGGTAATGAAATAATTTATATGAATGAGTTAATTGGTAAAGAAATAGAGTTAAAATCTGAAAAACAAATAAATTGTATTTCTTGCGGAAAAACAACAAAAACATCTTTTGCGCAAGGATATTGCTATAATTGCTTTATTAGTGTTCCTGAAACTTCTGAATGTATTTTAAAACCGGAATTGTGTCAAGCACATTTAGGAATTTCAAGAGATATGGAATGGTCTAAAAATCATTGTCTTACAAACCATTATGTTTATCTTGCTATTTCAAGCGGATTAAAAGTTGGAGTTACCAGAGCCACTCAAATACCTACAAGATGGATTGACCAAGGCGCATGGAAAGCAATAAAACTTGCAGAAACTCCAAACCGAAATTTAGCAGGTTTAATTGAAGTTGAGCTTAAAAACTATATGAGCGACAAAACCAGCTGGCAAAAAATGCTTAAAAATGATATAAATTTTAATATCGATTTAGAAGATGAAAAACAAAAAGCCTGGGAATTATTAAATCCTGATTTACAGCAATATATAACTGAAGATGACGATATTACAGAAATAAATTATCCGGTAATTGAATATCCTAAAAAAATAAAAAGTGTTAATTTTGATAATATTGAGATTTACAAAGGAAAATTAATTGGAATAAAAGGTCAGTACTTAATTTTTGAAGACAATACGGTAATTAATATCAGAAAGCATACAGGATATTTAATAAGTTTGGATTATTAATTTTAATCAAGCAGAATCGTAAATTTATTTTTTTGATGTAATAGAATTTATAATATCTTCATCCAATTTTAAAATATGAGTTTTATGCCATTTTTTTAAATAATTTAAAAGTTCTACACATAAACCTTCATTTTTATTCTCATATTCTTGCTGAAAATATTTCATTTTATCTACAAAATCTTTATGTTCCAAAATATGTTCAGATAAAGATGAAATTTCATACTTTTTCATGATAAGTTCTTCGCTTATAAATATTTCTGAGCTGTAAAAACTTAATTTATGAAAGATATTTAAAATTTCTTTTTCTCCATTATTTTCATCAATTGATTTTGAGAAAAAACTTATTAAATCAGATATTTTCTGCTTGTTTGCCTTTATTGCTTCCAACGCCAATTGACTTGTCATTTTATTTGGTTTTAATTTTGAAAAAACAATTCATTTCAGTTTGTAAAATTCATACATTTTTTATTCAAATACAATGACTATTATCAGCATTATTTTATTTTTATGCTTGTTATAAAAATATTATCAATAATTCTATTTTAATTTAATGATGTTTAAAAATCATTTTTTAACTTTGTTTGTTTACTAAAAAATAATAAAATGAACAAATATCTTAAACTTATAATTTTTCTTATTTTTATTTCCATTACTTTTCATATGTGTAAAAACCGGAACGATAATAATTCCAATTCGAAAAATCAGGAAACAGATACAAATTCAATAGTTGAAAATAAAAAATTAAATGTTGAAGATTATGATTTTGCAATAATGGAAAATAGAAACTTTATTCAATATAACAAAGCTATCTACCAACGCGGCGATGAAGTATATTTTGTTTTAAAAAATGTTGGGGAATTCGTAAAAGGTGCAGATAGTTTAAATAATGCTGAGATGAAACTCGAAGTTTATGATGCTATTGGTCAGCTTGTTATGACTAGAAGTAATTTATTTGGAAGTAGTGGACATGCCAATTTTGAAAATAATATTTTAAAAGCACCTTATGCTTCATATTCTTCGTCGAAAAATGATAAAATTGGCAAATATTCTATTAAAGTTACTGTTTACGATATTATAAAAAATGACAGTATAAGTATTAGCGATGATTTTTTTCTGGAGTAAGTTAAATTTCACCAAGCAATAATCATTATTAAATCGCTGATAAAAAGCTACTTAACAATGATTATTATCTATAAATTGCTCAGTTTAATATTTTTTTTATATTTTTTCAATATTCAACTTTATCATCTTTTTCTTCCCACATTTTAAAAGCTTCGATTGCCTGATTTGGCATGAGCTGTTTTGCAGGAATTTTCCGTTTATCCATATCTAAATCCAATTCTTGGTAAATAAAAGAATCATCAAAACCAATATTTTTAGCATCTGATTTTGTATTTCCATAATAAATTTTATCTAAATGAGCCCAATAAATAGCACCAAAACACATCGGACATGGTTCACACGATGTATAAATTTCGCATCCGCTTAAATCAAATGAGTTTAATACTTTTGATGCTTCTCTTATTGCATTTATTTCGGCGTGTGCCGTTGGATCGTTTATTTTTGTAACCGAATTTGAAGCTTTTGCTATTATTTTTCCATCTTTTACTATTACTGCGCCAAAAGGTCCGCCGCCATTTTCAACATTCTCTTTAGAAAGGCGAATTGCTTCGGCCATAAATTCACTATTAGGATTCATGTTTTTTATTATATTTTTATTATTTATTATTTAAACAACTCAGCAATTTAATAATTATTTTTTAACCAAGATTGTATTCCATCTTTTAAATTAAATAAATTTTTAAAATCATATAATTTTTCAAAATTTTCAATTACTGCCATGCTATTATTTCCATTTTCACAAATTAAAATTACTGGTTTATCTATTGGCAAATTATCAGCATTATTTAATAATTTATCAATAGAAATATTCACACTTTTTATATGATATTGATTAAAAGCTTCTGATTCTCTAATATCAACAATCAGCACATCTTTCTTATTATCAAGCATTTGCTTTAATTCTGCAGAAGTTATTTGTTTAACATTTGAATAATTATTTCCACAAAAATCGCCATATTCTCCCAAATTTGATAAATTAGCTAGATTCTCTTTTCTTTTTATTTCAATAATATTATGAGTCATATTTAAAGTATCCAGCAATAATATTTTCCCACTCATTATTTCGCCAATTCCAGTGATTATTTTTATTACTTCGTTTGCTTGATAAGAACCAATTATACCAGGTAAAACACCAATTACGCCTATCTGCGAACAAGACAAAATTTCAGAACTTTCAGGCTCTTCTGGAACCAAACATCTGTAAGTTGGACCATTTTTATAATTAAAAACAGAAAGTTGTCCTTCAAATTTATAAATAGCTCCAAAAACCAATGGTTTTCCTAATATTACACAGGCATCACTGACTAAAAACCGCGTTGGAAAATTATCTGAACCATCAACAATAATATCATAATCAGAAAATATTTCTAAAACATTTTCTTTGTCTAATTTAACATTATGTGTATTTATTTTAACAAATTGATTTTGTTTTGAAAGTTTTTCAGCAGCAATTTTTGCTTTAGATTTTCCAATATCATTAGTATCAAATAAAATTTGCCGTTGTAAATTACTTTCATCAACAAAATCAAAATCGCAAACACCAATTGTACCAACTCCTGCAGCTGCAATGTATTGCAAAGCAGGACATCCTAAACCACCGGCACCAACAACTAATACTTTTGCCGATTTAAGTTTATCTTGGCCTTCTAAACCAATTTCAGGTAAAATAATATGTCTGTTATATCTTTTTAATTCGCTTTTAGAAAACATCTTTATGTATTTTTTAAACAAAAAAGCCTGCAAAGTTATATTAAATTTATAGTAATTTTAAATAAAACGATGTAGAAAATTATTATCAATGCCTTAATAATTAAAAAAAATTCTAAATATTTATTGTATTTTAGCATCTTACAAAAAATATTGAAATTAACTCAATTATATTAATTAATGGAAGAAAAAATATTTGTAAATAGAATAAATTTAGATGATTTAAAAAGCTCTATAGACTTATTAAAAGCTGAAATTGAGAAAGTTATAGTTGGTCAGGAAAAAATGATTGATTATATGTTAGTTGCAATACTTTCAAATGGGCATGTACTTTTAGAAGGCGTTCCGGGAATTGCAAAAACATTAGCAGCTAAACTTACTGCAAAAACAATTGATTCTGAATTTTCTAGAGTTCAGTTTACACCTGATTTAATGCCTTCTGATATTTTAGGAACATCTATCTTTAATATTAAAAATTCTGAATTTGAATTTAAAAAGGGACCTGTTTTTACTAACATTCTTTTAATTGATGAAATAAATCGTTCGCCGGCAAAAACACAATCTGCATTGTTTGAAGTTATGGAAGAACGTCAAATAACTGTTGATGGAAATACTTACATAATGAATGCTCCTTTTATTGTTTTTGCAACTCAAAACCCAATTGAACAAGAAGGAACTTACAAACTTCCTGAGGCACAGTTAGATAGATTTATTTTTAAAATAGAAATTGATTATCCTTCTTTTGAAGAAGAAATAAAAATAATTGATAAACACAATAATCAAAATGATTTAACTGAATTAAATAATATTGAAAAAATATTATCAAAAGAAAAAATAATTGAATATCAAAAACTAATAAAAGATATTCATATTGAAGAAAACTTGATTAAATATATTGCTGAAATTGTAATTAAAACAAGAAATAATAATTCATTATTTTTAGGCGCATCTCCAAGAGCTTCAATTGCAATATTAAACAGTTCAAAAGCTTATGCTGCTATTAATGGACGAGATTTTGTAAAACCTGAAGATATTAAAGAAATGGTTTATCCTGTTTTAAATCATAGAATAGTTTTAACTCCTGAAAAAGAAATAGAAGGCATTAGTACTCAGAAAGTTATAAGACAAATAATTGAGAGTGTTGAAATTCCGAGATAGATAAATTTTCTTTTAAAATTAAAGTTGAGAAACAAAAAAACACGACAGAAAATTCTATCGTGTTTTTTTAATAAAATTTGCTTTACGCCTTTACAGGTTCTTTTAATAATTTATCAAAATACATTGCAAAAGAACGATATAAGAAATGTGTCCATTTACCGAAAGGAACAATTAATAAAGCCCATTGTACAAGTACTGTTAAATGAATTAAATACATCCAAAGGTTTGTTTCAATTAAATTCAAATCGATAAAAACTCTTACTACAAATGCCGTAAATCCTAAAAGAAATAACCAAATAACAAAAAACCAGTCAGATGGTTGCGAAAATTTGGCAATTTCCTTTTTCTGTTTTATACGACTTGAAACAAAATCAACTGTAACAATAAATACTATTGCACTTTCGATGTATCCTAAAATTATAATAAATAAATTATCTGTTCCAAACCAATCCAAAACAACTGTTGTAAATAATAAACTTAGATATCCAATTACTAGTACAAGATGCTCAAGCCAACGAAATTCATTGTCATCGCAATCACGAGCACGTTTTTGGGTAAACATGTGTACAATCAGATCCCAAATACTTTTAAAGTATGCAGTAAAAGGAACTTTAGCTTTTTGTTTCAAAACAGTCATCCACCACATGCGTATTATATTTGGCACAAGAATAATTGAAAAAACAGCTGCAATTGAAATCATTTCAAATAAATGACCAAAATGCATTATTTTTTCAACATTAAAGCTTTCATAAAAGCTATAATAAATTACTGCAATTGCTGTAACAATAAAAGCTATTATACTCATAGGCAGCGACTTATACAACAATCCGGAAAGTCCTGTCCAATCATATTTAGCCGTAAGATAACGTCTTAGAGCCATCATTAATTCGCCCGGATTAGCAGTTCTTGGACAAGATTCGCTACACTCGCCGCAATAATAACACAGCCATGGTTTTAACGAAGCTTGTATTTCATCTTCAAGTCCCAAAACACTGTATCTCACCATTTCACGAGGAAATGAATCTTCTTCGGTAGACAAAGAACAAACTGCTGTACAAGTTCCGCAATTATAACATGCGTTAAAGTTTACAGAACCATATTTTTTTAGTTCAATTGCGAAATCTGGATTTATATTTGCCATTTTACTATTTTTTTTGTTTTAATTGATAGGAAAAATATTCGTCTGAATCATCAATCTCGCCGGTTTCAACATCGCCGTATTTCCTTAATGTCATTATATTAAATGTTATAACATCAATTGGCAATTCAACTTCTTCAGCTAACTGAGGAATAGATTTTGGACCTGATTCTAGAGCTTTCAACAATGTTCTTTTTATTGTGTTAAACTCTTTTCTTTTTGCTTTAACTTCTTCCGAAACCGTCCTTATTTTTTTTATATGATCGATTGTTTTACTTGTTTTCATATATTTTTATTTAGTATATTAGTCATTGGTCTATTAGTAATTA
Source organism: Bacteroidales bacterium (assembly GCA_016937695.1). GTDB lineage: Bacteria > Bacteroidota > Bacteroidia > Bacteroidales > NBLH01 > NBLH01. The sequence continues at coordinate 5,130 of JAFGWC010000006.1, read as the reverse complement.
GTGCATTGATAATTAGTATATTAGTAATTAGTGTATTTTAATGACCAATGACCAATGACTAATAAACCAATACACTAATTTACTAATTTTAAATAAGCGCTTCAATCATGCTTTCAATTTCAATATCAGTATAACCAATTAATTGAATAGCATTTTCAGGACAAACAGGAATACACATACCACAGCCTTTACAACTTGAATTGTTGACTTCCGAAACTGTTTTACCATCATGCTCAACAGTTCTAATTGCATCGTACGGACAAATTTTTATACAATCGCCTGATGATTTACATTTTGATTTATCAATAATTGCAAGAGTAGGTTCTAACTCAATTTCACCTTTACTGATTAATGAATTTGCTTTTGCTGCTGCTGCTAATGCAGATTTTACAGATTCAGTAATATTTTTTGGCGATTGGCATGCACCTGCAATATGAACACCATCAATAACAGTTTCAACTGGTCTAAGTTTCGGATGAATTTCATTATAAAACTTATCTCTTCCAATAGGAACTTTCAATATATCAGAGATTCTTCTTTCTTTTCTTGGAACCATTCCTGTAACCAATACCAATAAATCAAGGTCAACTTCAATTTCTTTACCTTTAGTTAAAAAATCCTCAATTATAACTTTTGGACCTTTCCCATTCATTGTTATACTTGGTGTAGTATCATCAAAAAACTGAAGAAAGACATCGCCGCTTTCAGATGCTTCATGATATAAAAGCTCTTGTTTTCCGTAAGTTCTTATTCCACGATTAAAATGAAAATTCTGAATGTTTTTATACTTTTCTTTGGTAATTATTCCTGTGTGAATTGCAGAAGTACAACAATATCTCGAGCAATATTTATTTTCGCCATCAGATTGTCTGCTTCCTACACAATAAATATATCCTATTTTACTGATTTTCTTGCCATTATAAATAAGCTCTTTATTATTTAATTCAATTAATCGCTTCATTTGCTGAAGTGTAATAACCGAATCTACAGTTTTATATCCAAACTCTCCTTCTTTTGGCTCATAAGGATCAAATCCTGTGGTTAAAAGAATTGCACCAGCAATTAAATTTAAAGTCTCAACTTTTTGCTCAAAATCAATTTCAGGACATAATTTAACGCATTCTCCACATCTGGTACAAGTTTTATCATCAATAGCAGGTATTTCAGGAAACTCACTAGGATAATTTTTATAAATTGCTTTTCTTTTATTCAAACCAAAATTAAAATCATCTTCCACTTCTATCGGACAAACTTCGAGAACTTTTTCGAATTTTTCCATATCAAGCTCACAATCGGGCTTAATATAACGAGGTGTTATTTTTACTTGTATTTCAAAATTTCCAACACTCCCTGATTTAGATACTACTTCTGCACCTGTAAATAGAGTAATATTACTATTTGACTTTATCTGTTTATATAATTCAGAAATCACATCCCTTCCAGTTTCACCTGTTGTAAAAAGCTCATTCCATTGAGATGTTCTGCCACCCACAAAATGCTCTCTTTCAATCAAATAGACTTGAGAACCCATATTTGCTAACTCAATTGATGATCGCATTCCGGCAATACCGGCACCTACAACAATAACTGTATTTTCTGATGAAATTTTTTGCTTTTTTAAAGCAACTGAGTGTTTTGCTCTATGAATACCTGCTAAAACAAGTTTAATGGCTTTTTCAGTTGCATCTTTTGGTTTATCAGAATGTGCCCATGAACATTGTTCTCGAATATTTACCTGAACATAATTATATGGATTTAATCCTGCTCTTATTGCAACATTTCTAAATGTATAAAGATGTAACTTTGGCGAACAAGAAGCAACAACTAGACCATCAAGATTTTGTTCCTTTATATCACTTGCCATTTCTTTTTGAGTAGAATCTGCGCAAGCAAACATTGTTGTTTTTGAAAGTAATACAACATCTTCTGCCATTACAGCTTCTTTTACTTTTTCAACATCAACATAATCTGAGATGTTTGAGCCACATTGGCAAATATAAACTCCAATTTTATTTTTCATTGTAAGCCCTCCTTAAATAACTTGCTGTTTCTGCTGATGCTGCACCTGCCGACAAAATTGAATCAGGTATATCCATTGGTCCGGATGCTGTTCCGGCAACAAAAACACCTCCAATACTTGTTTTGGAAGGACTAGATAAATCATTTACTTGCTTAACATAATTGAATTTATCAGGTTCTAGCACAATATTTTTAAACATTGATTGATAATCTCTATTAGCTAAAATTCCGGTTGCAAGAACAACAAGGTCATGTTTTGCTTCTTTTACTTTACCGGATTCAATATCTTCATATCTGACAATTAAATCTCCATTTTCTGCTTCATCAATTTTACCAATTTTCCCTTTTATATACTCAACTCCCATTCCTACTGTTTGATTATAAAACTCGCAGAAACCTTTACCAAAAGCTCTTACATGTATATAATAAATAGTAACATCAGCCATTGGAAGTGCACCCATTAACAATTGTGCTTGCTTTGTAGAATACATACAACATACTTGTGAGCATATTGGATTACCTACAGTATCATCTCTAGATCCTGTACATAAAACATATGCAATATTATCAGGCATCTTGCCATCTTTTGGTCTTAAAACTGCATTGAAAGGTCTTGTTGGAACTAATTGTCGTTCCATTTGCATTGCTGTTACAACATTTTTAAACTTACCAAAACCATAACGTGTAATTATTGTTGGATCAAAAATTTGATATCCTGTTGCCATTACAACAGATTTAATATTAATTTTAGTTTTTATTGCTTCTTGAGTAAAATCGATACAATCAGCAGGACATACTTTTTCGCATAAACCACATAAAATACAATTTTCTATATCAATTGCTGCAATTCGCGGGTTAGCAATACTAAAAGGAATATATGCAGCTTTTCGCCCAACTAATTCGTATTGAAACTGATCTTCAACACTAACCGGGCAAGCTTCTTCACATAATTGACAACCTGTACAATCTTCGGTTACATATCTTGGTTTCTGCGTTAATATTGCAGTAAAATTATTTTCCGATATTTTTTCAATTTCACCAACCTCGCTGTTGGTAAAAATACTTATATTTGGATGCCTTGCTGTTTCAGAAACTTTTGGTGTAGTAATACAAGCCGAGCAATCAAGCGTTGGAAAAACTTTACTTAAGTGAATCATTTTTCCACCAATCGATAAATCTTTTTCCACCATTATGATTTTATATCCAATGTTAGCAAGATTTAGAGCAGTTTCTTCACCGGCAATACCACCACCAACAACAAGTACATCGTAATTATTTGTTTGGTCCGACATATTAATTAGATTTTATATTTGATAAAAAACTAGCGAAATTAATCATGTGTTTTACAAAAGGTTCAGCACAAACAGAACAAATTGCAGCCATTTTTAATTTGGCCGGATCCATTCCTTTTTCCTTCATTTGAGTATGAATTAAAGTAATCAGCGCTGAAGTATTATCCGTACATTTTTCGCTATAAGAACAGTCTGTTCCATCTGCGGCTATAAATACACCATCAAAACCTTTCTCAAAAGCATGCATTACCCAACGAGGCTTTACTGCACTTGAACAAGGAACGTTTATAGTATAAACTTTTGGAGGATAGTGCATTTTTAGCAATCCTGCAAGATCTATTGCCGGATCTGAAATTTTTTCGGTAGAAAACACCAAAATTTTGGCCTCCTTTGGTTTTGTAATATCCTCCATTTTTCTTTTTATTAAAAAGTTAAGGTCTATGACCAATTTATTTAAATTATTCTTAATTATTTGATAAAAGTAATGCTAAATTGTTTTATTGCCCTTTGCTAAATTATTGCATATTAACAACTTAGCAATAAAACAATTTGATTTTGAAGAATCTTTCAATAAAGTAATTAAAAACAAGTATTAATACTTTAATTTTTTCGAATTTAAAATTTATCCTTTTCTCATATAAATTTTAAAAAAACCAGACTCTTCAACAGTTCCTAAATACTCATGTCCTTTTTTTTCTGCCCATTTTGGGATGTCTTTTTTTGTACCTTCATCAGCAGAAAGAACTTCCATTATCTCACCTGTTTTTATTTCACCAATTGCTTTTTTTGCTGCTAATAATGGACCTGGACAAGCTGTTCCTCTCGCATCTACACTTTTACTAACTGTTAAGCCTTGTAATTCATCTGTTGTCATGATTATTATTTTTTAAATGTTATTAATTTATTTTGATTTATTAAAATCGTTTTTATTATCTATTATGCTTATTACTTTAACTTTATATAAACAAATGAACATCAGCTTCTTGTGCAGAAGTAATATATTCACCAATTCCGCAAATATCATCAGTTAAATCTATAAAGTCTTCCATTTTTTCGCCTCCCCACATTTTACCAGCTAAACTGCAAATATGAATTTTTACGTTTGTAAGCTCTTTTGCCATTTTAAAGAAATCGACCCATGTTGATACTTTTAATTTATCAAGTGATGCAAAAAACTCATCTTTTAATTCAGGATATTCTGATAATTCTGTAATTTTTTTTTCGTTGCCTTTAATAAAAGCACGAGCGCCCATTAACAATACATAAATGTCAATGTCCATGTCATCAGCAGCTGCGCCACTTAATATCACTCCTGCGCCGGTAAGTTTATCGATGCTTCCGGAAAAAAGAGCCATGCATAATTTTTTATTTTCCATGATTTTACTTTTTTTTGTTGTGTATTTTGATTTTATTTATCAACCGCCGCATCCGCCACTTGATTCTTCTTCTTTTGCTTCTCCTTTATGTGCGTCTCCGCTTCCTTCTTCTTTTAAGTCAGGATATTTATCTGTCCAAGCAACCCAGCCGCCTTCTATAATTGACAATTTTGAAAATTTAAGCTTTTTTAAAGACTCATATGCTAATGCAGCTCTGTCAGTAGTTTGTGAATAAACATAAAGTTTAACTCTTCTGTCTGTTAAATCTTTTGAAAACTCTAACATTCCTCTTGGAATATTAATAGCTCCAGGTATATGTCCTTCTTTATATTCACTTTCTTCTCGGCAATCTACTAATAATATTTTCACGTCTTTTTTATCAAAAACAGTTTTAAAATCATCAATATTGATAAGTTTAGCAACTGAAATTGCATCTTTTACCA
>JAFGWC010000146.1 GCA_016937695.1 Bacteroidales bacterium | reverse complement strand
TGCAAAGTCCTTGTTATCAGCATCTAACGATTTTAAAAAATCCTTTTTGTCGCCAAAAGCTTCAATCCAATATATATCGTCCATTATCTTTGCTGCTTCGAATAAGAAAGGCAGCATTTCTTTTTCATTATCAGATAGTTCTGTTAAATCTGTTGTTAATTTAACGCTTTCAAATTCGTTTAGTTTCATTTTTAATTCTGAAATTGTGTCGGTTGTTTCATCTGTATTTTGTGCAATAGGCTGATTACAAGCCATATTTGCAAACGAAAATAACAGTGCAAATAAAAAAAGTATTTTCTTCATAAGTAATAAATTATGTTAATAAATAGTTTTATCGAAAATAAAATCCAAAATTAGCAATAAATCAATTATAACGATATTTTTTTTATGATTTAAATTTTAATATAAATAATCAAAATGTTTAGCTTTCATATAAATATTTGAGTTTAATCAAAATCTGATTAATTTTGAAAAAATCTAATAAATATTTTGCTATAGTTCAGTTTTACTGTGATATTTTTAATATTTGCATTGCTTATTTTTTTGTAAGTGATTAATATATTGGCAATTAGAAAATAATTGTGTTAGAGTCTATTTTTAATTACTAATTTCTAATTGCATGATAATTAATGCAAAACAAATAATATTTATAATCACAGCTATTTTAAACTAGAGCCAAATATTTTTAATTGGAAACTAGCATTATTTATTCTTAATCAGTTGATTTAGAGTATAATATCACAATTTAAACATAAAAAAATGGCTTCAAACATTCCATTGGCAGAAAGATTAAGACCGAAAAATTTAGACGAATATATTGGTCAAACGCATTTGGTTGGTGAAAACGGAATTTTAAGAAAAATACTTGAATCGGGCAATTTACCATCAATAATTTTTTGGGGACCACCGGGAGTTGGAAAAACAACATTAGCAAAGCTTGTTGCAGCATATTTAAACCGACAAATGTACACTTTAAGCGCAGTTCATTCCGGCGTAAAAGATGTTAGAAGCGCAATAGAACAAGCAAAAAAGCAGCAGTTTTTTTCAAAACCAAATCCCATTTTATTTATTGATGAAATACACAGATTCAGCAAATCGCAACAAGACTCTTTACTTTCGGCAGTAGAACAAGGAATTGTAACTTTAATTGGCGCAACAACCGAAAATCCATCATTCGAAGTAATATCACCACTTTTATCAAGATGTCAGGTTTACATATTAAATTCGCTTGACGAGGAGAGTCTTAAACTATTAACAAACAGAGCATTAGCAACAGATTATGAATTAAAAACAAAAAAAATAAATATTGAAGAAACCGATGCTTTATTTAGATTTTCGGGCGGAGATGCCAGAAAATTATTAAATATTTTAGAACTTATTGTAAATAGCGATACCGAAAGCGAAAATATTAAAATCAACAATAAATTAATAACTGAAAAATTACAAGAAAATATAGCAACTTACGATAAATCAGGTGAAATACATTACGATGTTATTTCGGCTTTTATAAAATCTGTTAGAGGTAGCGACCCTAATGCAGCAGTTTATTGGCTTGCACGAATGATTGAGGCCGGCGAAGATGTTAAATTTATTGCACGTAGATTAATAATATTGGCCTCTGAAGATATTGGTTTAGCAAATCCAAATGCCTTATTATTAGCCAATAACTGTTTTCAGGCAGTAAATATTATCGGTTTTCCGGAATCGAGAATAATTTTATCGCAAACTACTATTTATTTGGCAAACTCACCAAAAAGTAATTCGGCATACATGGCAATTAAAGATGCTCAGAATTTGGTTAAAGAAACCGGAGATTTGCCTGTTCCGCTTCATTTAAGAAATGCACCTACAAAATTAATGAAAAATATTGGCTATGGTGCTGATTATAAGTATACTCATAGTTTTGATGATAATTTTATAGAACAAGACTATTTACCAGAAAAGATAAAAAACAAATCTATTTATAAAGCCGGAAATAATCAGCAAGAAACCAAATCTAAAGAATTTTTGATTAAAAAATGGAAGAAAAAATATGATTTTTAACAATTTATACAATAGCCTAATGGTTTAATAATCAGCACATTAGATTGTTGAATAATTAAACCATTAAACAATTGTGTAATTAATTAAAGTGCTCAAAATAAAACAGTTGGTGCTCTTTTAAAACTTTTGGATGCAGAATTTTAATTACATCTTTTAGTATAATATCCGGTTTTACAATTCCTGATTCCCAATAATCGTTTGCACCATCGATATTAAGCCTTTTAATATTACTGTACAATTTATTATTTATAAAAGCAGCAAATAATTTATATCGTTCGTTCGAATTTTCAAATTCCTGTTTATTTTTGGCATAGGTACTAAAAATCCAAAAATCGGCATTTGCAGCTTTGCTTAAAACCACTTCAAACGATAAAGAAAGGCTGGCTTTATCGTCATTATCTTTCCAAATATAATTTGCAGCAGCTTGATTATATAAATTTGCAACATAACTTTTTCCGCCAGGTACAAACCAAGTATCTTTAATCATAGAACCATGTAAAACACTTGGCTTTTCAGCAATACTTTTTGTTAATTCTAAAAGTTGCTTATAGTTTTTATCAATTTCATTAAAAATAGAATCCGCTTTTTTATCATCATCAAAAAAAGCGGCAATAAATTTCAACCATTCAGCTCTTGCCAAAGGCGAATTTTCTTGCCATTCATAAATATATGCTGTTGGAATTCCCGCTTCTTCAAGTCTTAAAAACTTAGAATCAACTGTGTTCCAGCCTGTTGCAAAAACAACATCTGGTTTCATATTAATAACTTTTTCAAAATCAAGACTCATTGATTCGTGAACAATTTTTATTTTTCCTTCATCTATTAAATCTCTAATTTGCTGGTTATAAATAAGTTTCTTTTCTGCTACAGCTTTTATGCTATTAATTTGCTTTAAAGAATTTAATATTCCTATTTGAGTTGATGATAATGCAATTACATTTTTAACAGGCGTTCTTACAATAATTCCATCGTTTGGAATATTTTTTAAATCAGAAATATAATTAGGAACTAAATAATAGGTTTTCAGCACTTTATCTTTATTCCAAGGATCAAAAATGCTGATTTTTTTATAATTTTCAAACTTGTTAATATCAAATAATGAAGAATATTTTATTTGATTTGAAGTTTTTTGTTCAATGTTTTGCTTTTGTTTAGTATTATCACAATTTGCAAACAAAAAAATCATAAAAATCAAAACTATATTTCTGATAAAAAGCATTTTACAATATATTTTAAATTAACAATTGGTTTCGAGTTGCAAGTTACGAGTAAACCCGAAACCTGTAACCCAAAACCGATTAAAGCCTAGGTATATTAATATCAGAAATGTAAAAGTACTATTTCAGGTTTAAAACCGATTACTAATTTCTAATATACTAATTACCAATTATTTTTTAAAAGCTGCGCCATTTGGAGCAATTCCAACAGTATATTCGTTAATTAAAGTTCCGTTGCCCTGATATCTGTAAAGTTTTCCGTTATCAATAAAAGAGACTGCTTCTGTAGCAAAAATCTCACCGTTTTCAGATACTTTAAAACCATAAAAACTTTTTGAAATTATTGGATTTGCAGAAACACTTAAAGCAGTTACTGAAATTTTATAAATTCCACTAAATTCAAAACCTCCGCCATAATAGAAATAATTTCCATCGGCACTTATTTCTAAATTATTTGGATGAAAATTTTGGGATAAAACAACAGATTTTTCAATTTTATCAGTTTCTGTATTAATTCTGATTAATTTAGCTGGTGTATTATCAATAGGCATCCAATTTTGGTCGTAAACAGTTTTTCCCATACATAAAACCCACAATTTTCCGGCATCGTCAATTATTAAATCGACAGGTTTATCTGCATCTAAAGTAATGGATTTTAGCACATTATCAGTTTCTGTATCAACAACACTTATAGTATTATCAGACATAAAACCGCCGCTGTTTGTCACATATAATTTGTTATAAATTACAGCCATTTTTTCAGGTCCATTGCCAACATCAATAGATTTTATAACCGAATTTGTATTTAAATCAATAACTTTTAATTGTCCACCGTCACCCCAAACAGAAGCATAGGCTTTTTCGGCATTTATTCCAATAAAATGCCTTACTAAAGGCACATCTTCAATTACGCCGGCTTCAGTAAAATCAGAAATATTTGCAATTTCAATTTTATTTGAATTATTTACGCATATATATGCCTTATTTTTAAGCAGATACAACGATTGAACAACATCACCAAGAGTTCTGTTATTTGCTTTTTCAAAAATATTATTAACAACCGAATCGCCTTCGATGCTATAAAAAGATATTGAACCATTTCCGCCGCCATAAGTGCCTTCGTTAGTAATAAAAACGCCATCTGAGTATTTTCCGGGCGTTAAGTTTTCATCTTTATTACACGATTGAAATAAAATTGCTGATATTAATAAAATCAGCAAACTAAAACTAATATGTTTTTTCATTTACTTTTATTTTTTAAATTTGTTAATTAATTGATTAATTGATATTTATATAACATATTGCAATAAGTTCTTTTTTAAATTACGAATCTTTCCTAAAATTCA
>JAFGWC010000031.1 GCA_016937695.1 Bacteroidales bacterium | reverse complement strand
CATGTGCCAATGGTAATTGAAGAAAGTTCTGTAATTGCTGCTGCTTCAAAAGCTGCAAAATTTTGGTCTGATAAAGGTGGGTTTAGAGCAAATGTGATTTCTACATCAAAAGTGGGGCAAGTTCATTTTATTTGGAATGGAAAGAAAGAGAAATTAATTGAAATAATGCCTGAATTAAAAAATATTTTTGTTACAAGTACTTCTTCCATTACAAAAAATATGCGAGAAAGAGGTGGTGGTATTTTTGATATTGAGTTGATTGATAAATCTTTAGAAATTGAAAATTATTATCAAATATTTATAAAATTTGAGACTATTGATTCAATGGGCGCCAACTTCATAAATTCATGTCTTGAAGAAATTGCAACTCAATTAAAACTATATGTTTTAAATAAAACTGATTGGACTGAAAGTGAAAGAGATTGCCAAATTATTATGTCTATTCTTTCAAATTATACGCCCGAATGCATTGTTGAAACACATGTTGAAACAAAAATTGAAAATTTTGCAACTATTGATAAATCATTAACTGCTAAAGAATTTGTATATAAATTTGAAAAAGCTGTTGAAATTACTAAAATTGATGTTTACAGAGCTACAACTCATAATAAAGGCATTTTTAATGGAATAGATGCTGTAGTTTTGGCAACCGGAAACGATTTTAGAGCTGTGGAAGCATGTGGACATGCATATGCAGCAAGAGAAAATGGATATAAGGGTTTGACAGATATTTCTGTTAAGGATGGCAAATTCAAATACAGTTTGAAAATTCCATTATCCTTGGGTACAGTAGGCGGATTAACCAATTTACATCCATTGGCTAAGCGCTCTCTTGAAATGCTTGGTAATCCTGGTGCTGAAGAATTAATGCAAATTTCTGCTTCAGTAGGTTTAGCAAATAACTTTTCTGCTGTTAAGTCGTTGATTACAATGGGTATACAAACCGGGCATATGAAAATGCACTTGTTTAATATCCTAAATTCATATAATGCTAACGATATGGAAAAACAAATGGCTGTTGAACATTATAGAAATCATAAAGTTTCGTATGATTCTGTAAGACAGTTTCTTAGCACTTTAAGAATTAGGTCGGCAACATAAATTAAGTATGACTTTTGAGTTATAAATATTTTAAAATAAGTAGAATATAAATGTGAAAAAATTTTATTCAAATGGAAAATTTTTAATTACAGCCGAATACCTTGTTATGAAAGGCGCACTTGCTTTAGCTCTGCCATTAAAATTCGGTCAAAGATTAAAAATTGAAGAAAATAACTTGAAAAATATTATTTGGCAAACAGATGTTATTGGAAATATCTGGTTTAAAGCCGAATTAGATGAAAATTTCAATATTTTGCATTCTACAAATTCTAATATTGCTGATTTTTTGGAAAATATTTTGAAATCGGCAAAAAAGCTGAATAATAAATTTGTGATTTATAAAGGTACAGATTTGATAGCTGATGTTAATTTTGATATAAATTGGGGATTTGGAAGTAGCTCGACATTGATTTCAAACATTGCTTATTTAGCTGATATTAACCCTTTTAGCTTGTTTAATATAGTCGCAAACGGTTCGGCTTACGATATTGCATGTGCAAGAAAAAATTCGCCGATTAAATATAAATTAATCAATAATATTCCTGAATATCAGAATGTTACATTTAATCCTAATTTTAAAGATAAATTGTTTTTTGCATATCTTGGTAACAAACAAAATTCTGAAAAAAGCATAAAAGATTTTAAACAAAATTCCAAATTTTCTGAGAGCCTTATTAATGAAATTTCTGATATTACGAATAAATTTATTGAGGCTGAAAATATTATCGAATTTTCGGAATTAATGCATAAACACGAAGAAATAATTGGCTCTATTTTGAAAAGAAAAACAGTAAAAAAAGAATTTTTTAGTGATTTTGAAGGCGAAATTAAATCGCTTGGAGCTTGGGGCGGCGATTTTGTAATGATAGCTTCTGAAATGCCTTTTAAATATATAAAAAACTACTTTTTGGAAAAAGGAATTAATGTTATTTTTAAATATGACGATATAGTTTTAAATAAGTAAAATATATGAATTTTAAATTAAAAATTAAAGAAGAAAAAAATAGTTTTGAGAAAGAAAATAAAGTAGTTTGGCAAAGCCCTTCAAATATTGCTTTAATAAAATATTGGGGAAAAAAAGAAAAACAAATTCCTCAAAATGCATCTGTAAGTTTCACATTATCAGAATCTTATACCGAAACTGAAATTGTTTATTCAAAAAAGGAAAGCAACAATAAAATTGAAATAAAATTTTTATTTGAAGAAAAAGATAATGAACTTTTTGAAAAAAAAATTGTAAAATTTTTAAACTATGTTTTAAAATATTTCCCTTTTTTAACAAAGCTAAATCTAACAATAAAAAGTAAAAATTCATTTCCACATTCGGCAGGAATCGCTTCTTCAGCATCTTCAATGAGCGCTTTGGCACTTTGTTTATGCTCTATCGAAAAAAAACATTATGATAGCTTAAAAACCAATGACACATTTTATAGAAAAGCTTCATTTATTGCGCGTTTAGGCTCCGGAAGTGCTGCTCGTTCTGTATTTCCTTTTGCAGCAAGTTGGGGAAAACATGCTGATTTGTATAATTCATCAAACAAATTTGCATCGATTTTGCCTTTTAATTTGCATGAAAATTTTAAATCATATAATGATGCAATTTTGATTATAAGCAAAAAAGAAAAACAAGTTTCTAGTACAGCCGGACATAATTTAATGAAAAATCACCCTTTCGCCAAGCAAAGATATAAATTAGCAAATAAAAAATTACAAATATTATTAAATGCATTACAAAATGGTGATTTAGATGGATTTATTGAAGTAGTTGAAGATGAAGCACTTACTCTACATTCTTTAATGATGAGTTCAAATCCCGGTTTTATTTTAATTGAGCCAAATACTTTAGCAGTAATTGAAAAAATCAGAAATTATCGCAAAATAAATAATAGTAAGCTATGTTTTACATTAGATGCAGGTCCAAATATTCATTTGTTATATCCTGATAATGAGGAAGATAGTGTGTTTGAGTTTATTAAAAATGATTTGCAAAATTATTGTGAAAACAGATTTTGGATTTCGGATAAAATAGGAAAAGGACCATTTGAAATAAATAAACAAAACGCTTAATTCTCAGAATTAGGAAAATTTTTAAATTTAAAATTCTAAAATTGAATTTAAAATATTAATATTGATGCAATTTTTTAAAATTTTAATTAAAAGTGAAAATTAAGTCTGATATTTTTTACGCAAAAATCCTTCTATTTGGTGAATATAGTGTAATTCATAATTCAAAAGGATTAATTATTCCTTATGGTCATTTTCGAGGCGAATTGGCTTTTTTAAATAAAAACAGATATACCGATTACGAATTTGCTAAATTATCAAACTCACATTTAAAAGAATTTGCAGAGCATCTTATTTTAAAGAAAGATGCTGATAATATGAATGTTAATCTTGATATTGATGCTTTTTTACACGATATTCATAAAGGAATGTTTTTTGAATCAACAATTCCACAAGGATTTGGATTAGGAAGTTCTGCGGCGCTTGTAGCTTCAGTTTATCATAAATATGTGAAAAATAAAGTTATCAGTAGAAAAAGAATTAGCTCTTCAGAAATTAATAAGTTAAAAGAAGATTTTTCTGAATTAGAAGCTTTTTTCCACGGAACTAGTTCAGGTGTTGATCCGCTTAATTCATATATTAAGTATCCTGTTTTAATAAAAGGAAATAACGAATTTGAAACTGTAGGAATTCCAAAAAATAAAGACAATAACGATAGCGCAATTTTTTTATTAAACACTCATAAAAGTAGAAAAACAGGACCTTTGGTGAAAATATTTTTGGAAAAATCTAAAAATAAGGATTACGATAAGGCAATAAGGCAAAAGTTAATTCCGATTAATAATAAATGTATCGAAACCTTTATTAATGGCGACTTTGATGAATTTAGTATTTATTTAAAGCAATTATCTCAGTTTCAATTAGAATATTTTCAGGAAATGATACCGAACGAATGCGTTAAATATTGGGAAAACGGATTGTCGGACGATAGTTACTATTTAAAACTTTGTGGAGCAGGCGGCGGCGGTTTTATTCTTGGTTTTACAAACGAATTTAAAAATGTAAAAAATGCTTTAAGTTCTAACGGAAAAGATTTTATTCCGGTTTATAGAAATAACGGAAGTTAAAAATCTATTGTAATTATCACGTAATCAATATATTATAGCTTTTCGATTTTAAGAATCATATTTATGGCAAAAATAATAATAGGCATACACGGTTTGGGAAATAAACCATCAGAAGAAATTCTGGAAAAATGGTGGAATATGTCTATTGTTGAAGGATTAAATAAATATTATAATATTGATAATCAAAACATTAAGTTTAAAATGGTTTATTGGGCAGATATTTTATATGATAAACCTTTAAATAAGAAAATTACAAATAAAAATAGTCCTTATTATCTTGAAGAACCTTATTTTCCCGGATTAAAAAAAATTAATCATATTGCCAGAAATACAAGAAAAAAAGTTATAGACTTTATAGATAAAATACTTGAAAAAATTCTATTGAACGACGATTTTTCTGTAAATTATTCAAGCTTTACAAATGCAATAATTCATAAATATTTTAAAGATTTAGACACATATTATTCCGATAAAACTCTTAATAATTCAGGAAAAGAGGATTTAGCAAAAGATATTATTAGAAAACGGCTTATAACAGTTTTAGAAGATCATAAAAAAGACCAAATTTTGCTTATTGCTCATTCAATGGGCTCTATAATTGCTTATGATGTTTTGAGTTTATATAGTAAAAAGTTTAAAATAGATTGTTTAATTACAATCGGCTCGCCTTTAGGTTTTCCAATTATAATGTCTAAAATAGCAAACGAATTAAAAGCTAAATTCGCTGATTTTAAGAAACTTACAAGCCCGGAATCTGTAAAATATAATTGGTATAATTTTGCTGATTTAGAAGATAAAGTTGCAATAGATTATAAATTGTCTGATGATTTTGAAGAGAATACTGTCGGAGTTAAAGTTGTTGATTTTGAGGTATATAACGATTATCAGGCAAATAAAATTAAAAATCCACACAAATCTTTTGGTTATTTACGAACTAATGAAGTTGCCAAAGTAATTTTTGATTTTGTAAATTCCGAAGATAAAGAATTTAAAACTAAGCTTATAAGAAGAATTTTTAAATTTATTTCCGAAATAAAACTAAAGAAAAATTGATAAATATTACTAAACTTTTATCAAATCCAATATAGTTTTAACAAATAAATCATCATCATTTAAACTTTCAACCAATTGTAGATTTTTTCCGCCGTTTTTTAAAAAAAGTTCTTTATAATCTATTCCAATTTCAACAATTGTTTCAAGGCAATCTGCTGTAAATGAAGGAGATACAACAAGAATATTTTTGATTCCTTCTTTTGCTTTTTCAATTATTATTTCATCCGCAAACGGACTTAACCAATTTTTTGAAAATCTTGATTGAAAGCAAGTTGTAAATTTTTCTTTATCCAAATTTAATTTATTTGCAATTAATCTTGTGGTTTCATAGCATTGAGCTAAATAACAAAACTGATTATTTTCGTTAATTTCATTTTTGCAATTATAATTTTGGCAAGATTTATTCTTGTGTGTTTGTTCAACGTGTTTTATGGGCAAACCGTGATAACTGAAAAGAATATGTTCAAAATTATCTAAATCCTGCTCTTT
Source organism: Bacteroidales bacterium (assembly GCA_016937695.1). Lineage (GTDB taxonomy): Bacteria > Bacteroidota > Bacteroidia > Bacteroidales > NBLH01 > NBLH01. Next base: position 54,490 of record JAFGWC010000031.1, on the reverse strand, counting down.
AATTTTTTTTATCCACGCATCAATAAAAAAAGTGTTGTCATAAAAACTGCTAATTATTTCAATATCAGTAAAATTGTTTTGATTTTTAATCAGCGAAATTGTTTTTTCAATTACCGAACCTGTTGTAGATGAAGCATATTGAGGGAAAAGTGGAATTATTATTATTTTTGAAAAATTTTCGCTTTTTATTTGGTTTAAAACTGATTTTATTGATGGATTTCTGTATCGCATTGCAATAAAAGCGTTATGATTTTCATCTAATTTATGATTTAATTTTTTAACTAATGCTTTACTTTTTGTAATTATTGGCGAGCCTTCTTTTGTCCAAAGCTTTTCGTATAATTTTTTTGATTTTGATGTGCGAAAAGGTACAATTATTAAATTTACAAGTATTTTTCTCAACAAAAAAGGCAAATTGATTACTCTTGCATCGTTTAAAAATTCAGAAAGAAATTTTTTAATACTTTTTTTTGTTAACGAATCAGGTGTGCCAAGGTTTATTAGAAGTATTGCCGTTTTTTTATTCATTATTGTATCTATATTGCAGATAATCAACTAGATGAATTTGTAATACAAAAAAATACCAGTCGAAAAAATTGTGATTAAAGTTGCCGCACCATAATAAAAAATTGCATACTTAAATTTATCCTGATTTTTAATTGATTTTTTTGTGAAAATCTTTCCAATTTGTGATAAAAGCAGAGCAAACAGCATTACGCTAAAATGTTCTATTGCCCAAAATCTTGAGTTAAAATCTTTTTGTGCAATTTCGTATGTAATTCCATCTAAATTTTTATTTGGACTTATAAAAAAGTAAAGTATAATGCCTAAAATTAGGCCTAAATATAATAAAGCAATAAAAATATTTTCAATAAATATATGTTTTTTTGTGAATTCAGATTTTTTTATAAATCCTATTATCGAAATCACGCATAAAATTATGGCAACTATTAAAAAAAGAATACTTGACCAAACGTGTATTTTTATTAATATCTGATGCATTTTTTTTATTCTATAATTTGATTGCTTCGGTTTAAAATAGTGTATATTTAAATTTTTTCATATTTATATTGATTTACAAGAAATTAGTAATTAGTGTATTAGTAATTACATGTAAGTCAATTACTTATAATTACTAATTTCCAATATACTAATTTATTGGCTAAGATAAGAAATTAGTATATTAAATCAGTTAATCTAAACTATTACTAATATACTGTAATGCATTGTATGCCAGTGTTTTACCTTGTTTCGCTCTGTCTGCCATTCCAATCCCATCTTTGTGATTTCCGCCAATATATAAACCTTTATTTGTTTTTTCAATTTCTTCTACAGTATCAAATCTTTCGCCGCTTGTTACGCCATATTGAGGAATCGCTTTTTTATATCTAAATATTTTGAACAATTTAGGATTAAATTCTTTTATTCCCATTAAATCTTTTGTCTCTTTTTCTACCAGCTTTTTTATTTCATCATCTGATAAATCGTTTAAATAGTCTTTTCTTGTTCCGCCAACAAAAAGTGTAAGTAAAGCTCCGTTTTTAGGCGCTTTATTTTTTAAAAATGATGATAAAAACAAAAATCCTAAAACATCTCGGTTTTCTTTAAAAGGAATTAATCCGCCAAAACCGTCAAGTTCAATACCTTCCCAATTTTCAAAACCTAAAACTATTTCAATAACTCTGGCATATTTTAAATTTGTAATTTTCGCCATTTTTTCTTTTGGGATAAAAGGCAAAAGATTTTCAAGTTCAAAAGAATCTGTTGTTGTAATTATTTTATCTGCTTGTATTTCAGATATTTGACCATTATTTTCGTATTTAACTAAATAGCCCTTATCTACTTTAGAAATTTGAATATTGCCGGCATTAAAAATAAAATTTTCTTGTCCGGCCGATTTGAATAATGCTTTTGTTAAATTTGATAAACCGCCTTCTGCTGAAAATACTTTTCTGGTAACTTTTTTCGATTGATCATCTTTTTTTTCAAATCCTTTTTTTATTGAGCCGCCAATAAAACTGCCATAATCTTGCTCTAAATTATACAATTTTGGAAGTGCATATTTTGGAACCAGATAATTTGGATCGCCTGAATATACGCCGAGAATAAAAGGATCAACAGCATAATCCAAAAAACTTTGTCCCATTCTGCGCTTTACCAATTCTGCTAAAGTTTCGTGCGGATTTGTTCCTTTTTTTCTAAAAGGCTCAAGTAATAATCTGAATTTATCTTTTAATGTGAACAATGGTGTTTTTATTCCGCCAATTAATCCTGATGGAATTGCTTCCCATTTTCCGGTTTTTAAAATATATCTTTTATTTGAAGTTTCGTCGGCAAGTTCTAATTTACATTCATCAGCTACTTCTTCAAAAAGCTCTGCAATTTCTACAGTTCCTAAAACACCTGTATTTGGACCATTTTCAAAAACAAAACCATTTTCTGTAACTGTTTGAATTACACCACCATAAGTGTCTTTTTTCTCAAGAACAATAAAATCTGCATTTGCTTTATTAAAATAATGTGCTGATGTTAAACCTGTTAAGCCTGAACCAATTACTACAATGTTTTTTTTTATCATAACGTTAAAGTGTTATATTTCGGCTTTTTATAAATAATCAATATTCAATAAAAAATCGTTAAACTGTTTTTGAAAACTTATTTTCTGATGTTTCTAATAATGGATCAAAAGCCATTGCAATATTTCTTACAATTAAAAATCCGTCGTTTTGTATTTCTAAAGCTTCGCCATTGAATTTAATTAAATCATCATCAATAAATTCTTTTAATTTATCTTCCGAAAATTCCAGAATTTCTTTTAGTTTTTTATCAGAAATATTAAAATTATTTGCTGTTTCGGTAAAATTAAAATATCCGTTACACATAATATTTGTAATTACATCACGTGTAATTATCTCATTATCAGTCATTTCGTAGCCTCGCTCAACTGCAAAACCTTTTGCTTCAACGCTTTCCATGTATTTATTCAAGCTTTTTAAGTTTTGAATATAAGCACCATTAAGCTGACTAATTGATGAAGCGCCAAATCCATAAACCTGAGCTGTAGTTTCGCGAGTTGCATATCCTTGAAAATTTCTATGTAACTTCTTGTTTTTCAATGCAATACTTAATTCGTCATTTGGTTTTGCATAATGATCCATACCAATTGCAACATAACCGGCTTTTGTTAAAAGTTGCATTCCTGCATCAAACATTGCCAGCTTTTCTTCAGGATTTGGCAAACCATAAGTTTCGAGCTTTTTTTGAGCTACTTTAACCCAAGGAACGTGTGCATACGAAAAAGTAACTAATCTGTGGGGCGAAATTTCTATTGCTTGTTTTACTGATTTTGCAAAACTTTCAACTGTTTGATGTGGCAAACCGTAAATTAAATCTAAATTAACGCCTTTAAATCCCGCTTTTTTCATATGATTAACAAGCTCATTTACAGGATGTTTTGAAGAATCTCTGTTTACAAGCTTTAAAATTTCTGAATCAAAATCCTGAATTCCTAAACTCAGTCTATTAAACCCGATTTCAGCTAATCTGTCAATATCTTCAAATTCAAGATAAGCCGGATTGCATTCCATTGCAATTTCTGCTTTTTCGGTATATAAAAATTTTGACTGAAATGTATTCATTATTTTTTCGATATAATCGAGCGAAATCGAGTTTGGTGTTCCGCCGCCCCAATGTATCTGGCTGATTTTTCGGTTTTTATCCAAAAGATTTGATACAGTTTCAATTTCTTTAATTATTGCGTTAACATATCTGTTTACAACATCGTCTCCTTTTAGCAAACTTGTGTTGCAGCCACAAAAAAGGCACATTTTAGAGCAAAATGGAATATGTACATAAAATGAAATATTATTTGGCTCATCGGTATTTGATTTTAAAATATGCTTTTTATAATCCGCATCAGTAAATCCACTGTGAAAAGAAGTTGCAGGCGGATAACTTGTATATCTTGGTCCAGGGCGATTATATTTTTTAATTAAATCTATATTCATATTGTGTTAATGTTCTTATTATTAGATATTTAATTATAACTAGACTTGCTTTAGATAGAAAAATTTGTAATTCATAATTTCTAGTTCGTAATTAAAAAATTATCTCCAATTTTGATTTTTCACCCAATCTGTAATAAATTTTGCATTTTCAAAAGGTAAATCAGGTAAAAAACCGTGTCCTAAATTAAAAATCCAGTTTTGATTATTTCTTCCAAATTCAAGATATTTATTTAATTCAATTTCAATTGATTTTTTATCAGCATAAAGAATTCTTGGATCTAAATTTCCTTGTAAACCAACTTTTTTATCAACAAGTTTTCTTGCAACATTAATAGGAGTTTGCCAATCTACACTTACAAAATCGCAAATATCATAGTTTATTTCAGATATTCCTGTTCCAAATCCTTTTGGGAAAAAGATAAAAGGCGTTCCGGTTTCTCTTACTGCTTTTGATATTTTTTTAACAGCAGGCATAAAAAGTTCAAAATATAATTCGTTTGGAATTAAGTCTGAATTTGTTTCAAAAAGCTGAAAAACTTCAACTCCGTGTTTAATTTGATTTTTAGCGTAAGTAATTGATAATACAGTAATTACATCAATAATTTTCTTCGTGGTTTCTTTCTCTTTAAAAATATATTTAACAGCATCGCTAAAATTAGAACGGCTTCCCAAACCTTGAATCATAAAGCTAAGAACAGTTAGCGGAGCACCACAAAATCCAATTAAAGGTGTGTTTTCAGGTCTGGTTTTTAAAATTTCATCAATTGCATTATAAATATAATCCAGCTTTTTTTCATCAGGATGAAAATTAGCTAAAGGATTTTCCATATTTTTAATCGGATTATCAAAAACAGGTCCTTTATCGGTAAATTCAAGTCCCATTCCCATTGCGTATGGAATAACCAAAATATCAGAAAAAAGAATTGCAGCATCAACTCCTAAATCATGCACCGGAAGCAATGTAACTTTTGCGGCTAATTCAGGCGATTGCATCATTTCCCAAAAGCTGTGTTTTTCTTTTAAGGCCATGTAGGAAGGTAAAATTCTTCCCGCTTGTCGCATATACCAAACCGGCGGTCTTTCTGTTGTTTTTCCTTTTAAGGTATCTAATAATATTGATTGCATATTTTTTAAATTACGAATTATCAATTTTAATTATGAATTTTCACTTTCAGCATTAGATAATTGTATAATTGAACCATTAAAAATTTACATTATAATTGCTTTAAAGCTTCAAAATTTGCTTTAATTGCATTTTCTATATCTTCATCAGTTTGAGCTGCAGAAATAAAAGCACATTCAAATTGAGATGGTGCTATATAAATTCCATTATTTACTGATAATTGAAAATATTTTGCGTATTTAGCTGTATCTGAGCTAATTGCATCAGTATATGAATTAATTTCTTTTAAATCCGTAAAGAATAAAGTCAGCATTGAACCAACACGGTTTATAATTGCATTAACGCCTGTTTTTTCGATATTCTCTTTTATTCCTTTTTCAAGTTTAGCTGCTTTTTTTTCAAGATTTTTATAGAAATCTGGTGTTTCATTCATTATTTTAAGGCTTGTTAAACCGGCTGCCATTGCAAGCGGATTTCCGGACAAAGTTCCAGCCTGATAAATTGGACCTGAAGGAGCAAGTTTATCCATAATTTCTTTTTTAGCGCCATAAGCACCAACAGGAAGGCCGCCGCCAATAATTTTTCCTAAAGTTGTAATATCAGGTGTAATTCCAAAATATTCTTGTGCACCGCCTTTTGCAAGTCTAAAGCCTGTTATTACTTCATCAAAAATTAAAAGAGCGCCATTTTCTTTTGTTATTTTTCTTAAAGCTTCTAAAAATCCTTTTTGAGGTTTTATAACTCCCATATTTCCGGCAACGGGCTCAATAATCACAGCTGCAATTTGATTTTTATGCTTTTCAAAAAGCTCTGTAACTGATTGAATATCATTATATTTCGCAACCAAAGTGTCTTTTGCAGTTCCTTTAGTAACGCCCGGACTATCAGGCAAACCAAGTGTTATTGCTCCGGAACCTGCTTTTATTAAAAAACTATCGGCATGACCGTGATAGCAGCCTTCAAATTTGATAATAAGTTCGCGATTTGTATATCCGCGAGCCAAACGCAAAGCGCTCATAGTTGCCTCAGTACCAGAGTTTACCATACGAACAGATTCTATTGACGGAACCATGTCGATAATCAATTCGGCTATTTCAGACTCAATAATTGTTGGTGCGCCGTAACTTGTTCCGTTTTCGGCAGTTTCCTTTATCGATTTTACTACATCTTTATGTGCATGACCCAAAATAAGTGGTCCCCAAGACGAAACAAAATCAATGTATTCGTTATCATCAATATCATAAATTTTTGAACCTTTTCCTTTTTTGATAAAAATTGGTTCGCCATTTATACTTTTAAAAGCTCTAACAGGCGAGTTTACACCGCCGGGAATACTTTTTTTTGCTCTATTAAATTCAGTTAAGCTTTTTGAATTATTCATAATTTATGATTTTATTAATTCTTGCAAAGACGCTAAGCGTTTATTATAATTTTTATATTATTTAATATATTTAGCAAATTCTTTTGCATGATAAGTTATTATAATGTCAGAACCAGCTCTTTTTATTGATGTAAGTATCTCTTTTACAATACGTTCCTCGTCAATCCATCCTCTTTCTGCTGCAGCTTTAACCATAGAAAATTCGCCACTTACATTATATGCTGCAATTGGTATATTAAAAGTGTCTTTAGCTCTTCTTATTATATCAAGATAGCTTAAAGCAGGCTTAACCATCACTATATCAGCACCTTCTTGAATGTCTAATTCAATTTCACGCATTGCTTCGTTTGAATTATCAGGATTCATTTGGTATGAATTTCTATTTCCAAATTGAGGTGCGCTATCAGCGGCATCTCTGAACGGACCATAAAAAGCAGAAGCATATTTAGCAGAATAAGCCATAATTGGTGTATTGTAATATCCGTATTTATCTAAAGCATTACGAATTTTACCAACTCTTCCGTCCATCATATCGCTTGGCGCAATCATGTCAACGCCAAATTTTGCAAATGTAACTGATTGAGCAGCAAGCGTATCCAAAGTTAAATCGTTGTCAACATCGCCGTTTACAATTGTTCCGCAATGTCCGTGCGTTGTATATTCGCAATTACAAACATCAGCAATTACAAACATTCCGGGAACGTGTTTTTTTATTGCTTTAATCGCCTGAGAGATAATTGAGTTATCTTCTGCTGCAATAATGCCTGTTTCGTCTTTTGTTTCAGGTATTCCAAATAAAAGAACAGAATGTATTCCGCTGTCAAACAACTGTTTACACTCTTCAACCAATAAGTCTATCGAAAGTTGAAAATTTCCGGGCATTGATAAAATAGGATTTTTTACGTTTTTTCCTGATATTGCAAAAAGCGGCATTATTAAATCGTCTGTTGTTACTCTGGTTTCTGAAACCATATTTCTTAAAACAGGGTTTTTTCTTAATCTTCTGAGTCTGGTTGTTGGATAATACATATCTTTTAATTTTTTTATTAAACTTTATTAATTTCTGAAGCTAAATATTCTATTGTCGATTTTTTTGCTGTTATTGAAACATCAAATCCATAATTATTTATAAATTTTGTTGTTGTATTTCCTATTGAAAGGATTTTTAGTTTTTTCGTTTCTGATTTATATTTTGTTAATTCTATAAAATTTTCGAATTGCGATGGACTTGTAAAAATTATAAATTCGTAATTATCATCATTAATTAAATCAATAGCTTTTTTGTTTATATTGCTGATATTTAGGGTTTTATAAACGTCGATTTTTTTTACATCAGCAATTATTGATAATCCTTCAACTAATGTGTTTGGCGCTAAATTTCCTAATGGAATTAAAATTTGTTCGTTTTTTTTTATAATATCTTTTAATAAATATTTTAAAAATTCTTCTGATGTATTTCCTTGGTTAATATAATTGGCTTTAATATTGAATTTGCTAAGCTCATTTGCAGTAGAATTTCCGATTGTGGCGAATTTTAGTTTTGTTATATTAACTAGTTCATTATCAGTAAAATAACTAAAGAAAGACGAAACGCCGTTTTTACTTGTAAAAATTATCCAGTCGTAAAAATTTACATTTTCGGTTATTGATTTTATTTCATCGTTTATTTCAATGGTTTCGGTTTTTATTAAAGGCCATTTAATAAATTTAATATTTTTATTAGATATTAGTTTTTCAAGCTTCTCAGCTTGTTCAATTGGTTGGGTAGTAATGACATATTTTTTATTAATGTTCACTTTTTTTGATTTTATTTATCATTAATCTTCGCCAAATTTTCTAACAAATTCTACAATTTGCAAAGCGCCTTTGCTGTGAAAAGATTTTGCAAGTTTTTCTGCAATTTCAACAGCATTTTCTTTTTTTCCTGATAAACTGCCTTCGATTAAATTTGTGTTATCAGGCATTGAAATAAAACCTGTAATTGAAAAATCATCGTTTGTAAATTCTGTATAACAACCAACCGGAATTTGACATCCGCCTTCGAGAATATTCAGAAATTTTCGTTCGGCCAAAGCTGCAAGATAACTTTCCGGATGATTTATTTTTTCGACAATAGAATCAATAAAATCATCGTTTTCTCTTGTTTCAATTGCAATAATTCCTTGACTAACTGCTGGTGTAATTATCTTGTGGTCAACTACTTCCGATATGTATTCGTCCATATTTAATCTCTGTAATCCGGCAGCAGCCATAATCATTGCAGTGCAATATCCATTTTTCATTTTATCAATTCGGGTATTTACGTTTCCTCTTATATCAATAATATTAAAATTCGGATTTATTTTTAAAAGTTGAGCTTTTCGTCTTAGGCTTGAAGTGGCAATTATATCGTTTTCGTTTAAATCAGTTATTTTTTTACCGTTTAAGCTAATTAAAGCATCTCTAAATTCGCCTCTTTCAAGTACAGCTCCTAATTTTAAGCCTTTGGGTAAAACAGTTGGTAAATCTTTTAAGCTGTGAACAGCAATATCAACAGAACCTGCAATTAGCTCATTTTCAATCTCTTTGGTGAATAAACCTTTGTCGCCGATTTTTGATAATGCTACATCAAGAATTTTATCTCCTTTGGTTTTTATAATTTTTATTTCAAAATTTTTTTCCGGAAATTTTTCTAGTAATTCAGATTTTAATCTTTCTGCTTGATAAAGAGCAAGTTGACTGCCTCTTGTTCCAATTTTTATTGTGGTATTTTGCATTTATTGTAGTTCAAAAAGTTTATTAATTGATTCTATATATTCTTTTTTCTCTCCGTTTTTTACTATTTCTCTAAGATTTTTAATAAATAATCTAGCGTATTTATCAGTAATATGCTTTCCGTAATCTATAATTTCTTTTTTATTTTCTATTGAATTTGCTTTTAAAAAGCCTTCTAATTCTTTTTCATTAATTTCTTGAAAATTCTTTTTTATTTTAGAAAAAATAGGAGATAAACCTCTCATAATTAACCAATCCATATAATCTGCTGTAACAGAGTTTATTATAACCATTGCATCAGAAATTGCATCAATTCTTTTTTGAGTTGTACTATTAACTATTTTATTTAAATCATCAACTGCAAATAATTCAGCATTTTCAATTTCTGATACTTTTTCGTCAATGTTTCTTGGTACCGATAAGTCGATATATAGTTTTTTTCTAGAATTTACTTTTTCTGCAATTTCTTTTGATATTATATGTTTTTTTGAATTAGTTGCTATTATAATTATATCGCTTTTTTCTAAATATGTTTCTATTTCATCAAGGTTTAGTGCTTTTCCATTAAATCTTTCAGCAAGTTCTTGAGCATTAGAAAATGTTCTGTTTGCAATATAAAGTGATTTTATTTTATGCTTGCTAAGACTTGTTAATACTAATTGTCCGGTTTCGCCTGCACCAACTAATAAAATTGAACGATTTTGTAAATCACGGTAGTTTTTATGACAAAGATCAACTGCAGCGGAGCTTACAGAACCTGAACCTTGATTAATTTTGGTTTCGCTTCTAACTTTTTTACCTGCTTCAAAAGATTTTGTAAATAAACGAGTTAAAATAGTTTCGGCTGATTTTATTTCTTGTGCATAATTAAAAGCAGATTTTACCTGACCAATTATCTGATCTTCACCAATTACAAGAGAATCTATGCCTGAAGTAACTTTAAATAAGTGCTCGGCAACTTGAATGCTTGATTTAAAATAAAAATATTGTTTGAGATGTTTTGTGTAATTTTTAAATTTGAATAAAGCATTTAATATTGTGTTAAATGCCTCATTATCATTTACTTTTAAACTATAAAAGTAGATTTCTGTTCTGTTGCAAGTTGATAATACTACTAATTCTTTATGTTCGTAATCGTTTTTTAGGAATTCTGAGAATTCAATTATTTCTTCATCAGAAAATGAAAATTGTTCTCTTATTTTTAATTCAGCAGTTTTAAAACTTATTCCAACAAGTCCAATCATAAATTTAAATTTTAATACAAACAAATGTAACTTTCAATTCTGTAGAGAATTTGAATTTTTAGCTTTATTCAGTGAAAAAGCTTATGTTACAAGACATAACTTTTATTGATATTTTTTGGATTTGAATTGACTTTTAATAGATTAAAAAAAAATCCCCGAAAACAGCCAATGTTTTCGGGGATTTTTAAAATTCAAGAAATAAAAATACGGATAATTTTTATTTTGTAATTCCAAGTAAATCAAAAATAAATGCATATTCTAATGCAGTTTCTTTATATTGATCAAATCTTCCAGATGCGCCACCATGTCCTGTTTCCATATTAATTGATAAAAGCAACAAGTTATTATCTGTTTTCATGTCTCTTAATTTTGCAACCCATTTTGCAGGTTCGAAATATTGAACTTGTGAATCGTGTAATCCTGTGGTTACAAGCATATTAGTGTAATTTTGAGCTTTTACTTGGTCGTATGGTGAATACGAAAGCATATAATCATAATATTCTTTTTCATTTGGATTTCCCCATTCGTCATATTCGCCTGTTGTTAGCGGAATTGATTCGTCAAGCATTGTTGTCATTACATCAACAAAAGGCACTTGAGCTACAATTCCTTTGTACAAATCAGGGCGCATATTTGCGATTGCGCCCATAAGCAAACCGCCTGCGCTTCCGCCCATTGCAAAAAGATTATCTTTATTTGTATATTTTTCCGAAATTAAAAATTCAGAGCAATCAATAAAATCGGTAAAAGTATTTTTCTTTTTTAGAAGTTTTCCGTCTTCATACCAATATCTGCCCATTTCTTGTCCGCCTCTGATATGTGCTATTGCAAAAACAAATCCTCTGTCTAAAAGGCTTAATCGAACAGAACTAAAATAAGGATCCATGCTGTAACCATATGATCCATAAGCATATAGCAATAATGGATTTTTCCCGTTAAGCTTTAATCCTTTTTTATATACAAGAGAAATTGGAACTTTTGTTCCATCGGTGGCTGTTGCGTATAATCTTTTGGCTTCATAATTTTCGTGATTAAAATCTCCAAGTACTTCTTGCATTTTCAACAATGTTTTTTCTTGGCTTTTCATATTAAAGTCAAAAGTTGAGTTTGGTGTTGTCATTGAAGTATAACCATATCTTAAAATTTCAGTATCGAAATCAATATTGGTTGAGGTCCATGCTGTATATGTTTCTTCGCCAAAGTTCAAGTAATATTCAGATTTATCTGATTGATTAATAATTCTTAATTCAGTTAATCCGTTTTTTCTTTCAGATAAAACTAAATAATTTTTGAAAATATCAACTCCTTCTAATAAAACATCATTTCTGTTTGGAATTATTTCTTTCCAATTTTCTTTAGTTGTCTTATTTTCAGATGTTTCCATTAATCTAAAGTTCTTTGCATCTAAATTTGTTTTTACATAAAACTTATTTTCAAAATGGTAAATATCATATTCTAAATCTCTTTCTCTTTTTTGAAAAACTTTAAATTCTGGATTGTTATCATTTGCATCAGCAATTTGATATTCTGTAGATAAAGTGCTATAAGAGCCAATTACTAAATATTTTTTTGATTTTGTTTTGTAAACATAAGTTCCGAATGTTTCGTCTTTTTCTTCGAAAATTAGTTTGTCCTGAGTTTGTTCTGAGCCTATTGTATGTCTGAAAATTTTATCAACTCTAAGAGTTTCAGAGTCTTTTGTAGAATAATACACTGTTTTATTATCGTTAGCCCAAGTTGAATTTCCTGCAGTTACAGATATTTTATCTTTTAATAATTCTCCTGTTTCCAGATTTTTGAAATAGATTGTGTAAATTCTTCTACTAACTGTATCTACAGAAAAAGCAAGTATTTTATTATCTTCGCTAACACTTAAATCGCCAACTTGATAATATTTATATTCCTTGGCCATTTCGTTTACATTGAGTAATATTTCTTCAACTGCTTGCATATTATCTTTTTTTCTACAATAAATTGGATATTCCCCTTCTTTTTCATATCTGGTATAATAGAAATATCCATTTTTTTTGTAAGGAACAGAAGAATCGTCTTTTTTAATACGAGCAACTATTTCGTCAAAAAGTTCTTTTTGAAAACTTTCTGTATGTTCCATAACTGCTTTTGTATAAGCATTTTCTGCATTTAAATAATCTATAACTTTTGGGTTTTCTCTTTCATTAAGCCAATAGTAATTATCAATTCTTCTATGGCCATGAGCAGTTAACTCATGTTTAATTTTTTCTGCTTTTGGTGGCATTGGTAATTCTTTTTTTGTTTGATTATTTGTGCATGCAAATAATAAAAATATTATTGCTATGCCATTGATTAATAGTAATTTGTTCATTTTAGTAAAATTTAATTTGCAAATTTTTTTATAAAAAATCCACATGGGTTCATAAAAGTTATTTTTGAATAAATATGGCGCTAAATTAATAATCTTTATTCAATTTTTTTGTTCCCAAATAGTAAAATAGATTATTATTTTTTAGTGAAATTTTACTTTTAAAGATTAAGCTATAATATAAAAAGCACATAAGTTTTTTGAACTAATGTGCTTTATTATACTGTTTTAGTAATTATTTATGCTTAAGCTTAAATTTTCTGTGATATTTCAAATATCTCTATTACCTGTTTTTTGCAAGTAATTAGTATACTGGCAATTAGTAATTAATACTATTATAAGTTTATTTTTAATACCAATTACTAATTTCTAATTCTCTTTTAATTAATCTAAAACAAATAACATTAATCATTACAGCTATTTAAACCTGTTCCAATATTTTTTTTTATTGATTATCCTAAGTATGTTTTTAACAATTTATTTCTTGATGAGCTTCTTAGTCTTTTAATTGCTTTTTCTTTAATTTGTCTTACTCTTTCTCTTGTAAGCTCGAATTGAGCTCCAATCTCTTCTAAAGTAAGTTCTGAATGATTAATTCCAAAAAATAATTTAATAATTTCTTTTTCTCTTTCAGTTAAAGTGGATAATGCTCGGTCAATTTCTTTATTTAGCGATTCTTTTATTAATGAATTATCTGCATATGGAGAATCTTCGTTTAATAAAACATCAAGTAAACTGTTTTCTTCGCCATCTACAAAAGGAGCATCAACAGAAACATGTTTTCCTGAAATACGCATGCTTTGCGATATTTTTTCATCTGTAATTTCTAAAACCGAAGCTAACTCTTGAGTTGTTGGTACTCTTTCATTTTCTTGTTCAAATTTAGAAAATGCTTTGTTTAATTTGTTTAAAGAGCCAACTTGATTAAGTGGCAATCGTACAATTCTTGATTGTTCTGCAAGAGCTTGTAAAATTGATTGTCTGATCCACCAAACTGCGTATGAAATAAATTTAAATCCTCTTGTTTCATCAAATTTGTCGGCAGCTCTTATTAATCCAATATTTCCTTCATTAATTAAATCTGGCAGAGTTAATCCTTGATTTTGATATTGTTTTGCAACAGAAACTACAAATCTTAAATTTGCTTTTGTAAGTTTTTCTAAAGCGATAATATCACCTTTTTTTATTCTTTGAGCTAATGCTACTTCTTCTTCTATTGATATTAATTCTTCCTTGCCAATTTCTTGTAAATATTTGTCTAAAGATGCACTTTCTCGGTTTGTAATTGATTTGGTAATTTTGAGCTGTCGCATAGTGTCGTTTTTGTTTTAAAGTTTTGGTTATAATAAATTATGAATTAGATAATCTATTATTAATCAGAAATATGACTATTATTTTTTTATTATTATAATCATTTACACAAAAGGCGTTTTTTTTTACATCAATAGACAAATTTGTTGTTTAAATAGTAAAAAAATCTGTAGAAGAATATCTAAAGACATGAATATGCAAATTTATTTTTTTACAGATTTTTTTATTTTATTCTATTCCAAAAGCGTAATATTCTATTATTCCGTTTGGATAAAGACCTCTTATATAAACTCCACCGTTAGCTTTCTTGAGAATATTATTAATATCTTCAACTTTATTTACAGGTATTCTGTTTATATCAGTAATAATATATCCTTCTCTTACGCCTGATTTCATAAGTTTTCCAGGAAAAAGTTCATCAATTTTCACGCCATTTTTTATTCCTAAATTACTTTTTTCAGCATTAGTAATTTCAGAAAAATTTGCACCTAAAATTGAAATTAAATCAGAACTTACAATATCGGTATTTCCTAATTTGTTTTTTAAAGTAACATTAATCTCTTTTATTTTGTTGTTTCTTTTAAAAGTAATTTTAACAATATCGCCAGGTCTGTATCTACTAATTTGTTCTTGAAGTTCAGAAACTTTGTTTACATTAATATCACCAACTTTTAAAATAACATCATTTTTTTGAATTCCGGCTTTCGAAGCTGTTCCGCCTTGAATTACAGATTCAACGTAAACTCCTTCAATTTTATCTAAATCGTATGTTTGGGCTATTTCTGAGTCAACATCTCTAATACTAACTCCCAATAAAGCTCTTTGAACAACACCAAATTCTTTTAAATCGGCAACAATTTTTCCTACAATATTTACCGGAATTGCAAACGAATAGCCTGAATATGAGCCTGTTTGGCTTGCAATTGCAGCATTTATACCAATTAATTCGCCTTTTGTATTTACTAATGCACCGCCACTATTTCCTGGATTTACTGCTGCATCTGTTTGAATAAACGATTCTATCGAATATGGTCTATCTCGCATTATATTTATATTTCGTGCTTTTGCACTAACTATTCCGGCTGTTACTGTTGATGTTAAGTTAAAAGGATTTCCAACAGCCAAAACCCATTCGCCAATTTTTACATCGTCAGAATTTCCAAAACTAATTACTGATAAATCTCCTGCTTCAATTTTTAATAAGGCTAAATCTGTTTGCGGATCTGTGCCAATAATTTTAGCTTTAAAACTTCTTTTATCGTTTAAAACTACTTCAATTTCATTTGATTGTTCAATTACATGATTGTTTGTTACAATATAGCCATCAGCTGAAATTATTACTCCAGAGCCTGAACCTATTGATGGCATTGCTTGTCTGTCGTTATAAAAAAAATGATAAAGAGGATTATTTATTTGCTGATTTGTAAATATTGTTTTTATGTGAACAACTCCATGAATTGCTTTTTCTGCTGCATACGTAAAATCAAAAATTTCGTTATTGTTGGTTTGATTTACATATCTTGAAAAATTATTTGTTTTTGCAGTTTCTTGCTTAGTAATATTGTCTTTTTTATTAAAATAATTATTTGCTGATATTGAAATAAAACTACTGATAACTGCAACTAGAAATGTAATAATTAAGTTTTTTGCTTTCATAATTTATAATTTAAATTTGTAAATTATTAATTTTATGTAATAAGATTTTAAATTTGTTTTATTAATTGTAAAATAAATAATTTAGAAAAATTTAAACAAGCAATTAACTTAAATTAACAGTAATAAATTGAATTGCAAATTATTGTTTAAATCGTAATTTATTTAGCTTTTGGTTTAAAATAGCGCTGATGAATAATATTACTTGTTTTGTATTAATTATCAGATAATTAGAAATTAGTAATTGGTAATTAAAAATGGATTTTTAATATTTGTAATTACTAATTAGCAGTATACTAATTACTTGCAAGAAATAATCAATATAGATATTTAAAATTTCGAAGAAAAATGTAAACAATAGCGTTTAGTTATGTTAAAAGGCTTATAATCAATTATATATATTAAAAACATGAAAATTCATTTTTATAAATATCATGGAGCAGGAAACGATTTTATTTTAATTGATAATAGAGAAAATGAAGTTTCTTTTTTATCTAAACAAAATATTTCTGATTTGTGCAACAGGCATTTTGGTGTTGGAGCAGATGGATTAATGCTTTTAAATAATCATAAAGAATATGATTTTGAAATGGATTATTATAATTCTGATGGTTCAGGTTCTACGATGTGTGGAAATGGAGGAAGATGTATTGTTGCTTTTGCTAAAAAGTTAAAATTATTTAACAATTCGGTTAAATTTTTGGCTAGCGATGGATTACATGAAGCCGAAATTAAAGAAAATGGTTTAATAAAATTGAAAATGACAAACGTAACAGAATTTTTACAAGATGCTGATAATTATATAGTTAATACTGGTTCGCCTCATATTGTTATTTTTAAAGATGATATTGAAAATATTGATGTTTTTAACGAAGGAAGAAAAATTAGAAATAGCCAAAAGTTTAAAGAAAATGGAATTAATGTGAATTTTGTATCAGAAAATGATGGTGAATTATCGATAAGAACATATGAAAGAGGAGTAGAGAATGAAACTTTATCGTGTGGAACAGGCTCTGTTGCATCTGCAATTGCATATTACAAAAAATATAATCCGAATATTAAGAATATAAAACTTAAAACACTTGGCGGCGAATTAAATGTTAAGTTTGAAGAAAAACAAAACGGATTCGAAAATGTTTATTTAGAAGGTCAGGCTAAATTTGTATTTGAAGGTGATTATTATTTTTAGAAATAAAAACCTAATTGAATCCACGAATTCCAGTTATTGTCTTGGTCGTTTTTGCTTATTGCAATTTCAATTGGGCCTAATATTGTTTTTATTCCAAAACTTAATGCCGCGCCTGTTATTATACCTTCTTGTTTAAATAAATTATTAAACTTTTCCTGAGATTGTGCACTGTTAAAATAAATTGAAAAATATTTATCTTTCCATGCTTCAAACCTTAATCCTAATCCGCCAATTAAAAAGTTTGGGCTTGAATATTCCATAAATCTAAATCCTTTTAAAGGAAAAATATAATCTTTAAAATTTATTTGGCCGCCAATATAGTAATAATCAGCAATAAAAATATTTTTACCTTTAATTGTTGCACCACTTATTTGTGTGCATAAATTAAATTTTTTAGATAAAGGAAAATTCTGTAAATATGTAATATCTGCTTTCCAATATCTGTTGTTATATGCTGGTTCTGAGCCTGTTAACTCATTGTAAATTAGATTTGCATTTACTTTAAAAAGCATACCTGAATTAGGGAAAATAAAATTATCATATGTATCGGCGTATATTTTTCCAAAAAATTGGATATATGATTTGTCTGAACTATAAAAATCATTATCAAATTGCTGAATATTATAAGTTTTATAATTTATTTCAGAACCTAAAGATATTGATAATGAGTTTGTTACCGATGACGACAAAGCTATTTTAGAATAAAAATAATTTTTGTTTATATCAAGATTTATTGAATCGGCATACATATATCTAGTTTCTACCAGATTATAGTAGCCAAAGTCGAAATTAAAACCTATACTTGGTTTAAATTTGGTAAAAGTAGAATATTTGATATTAGCTTCGGGCGAGGAACCCAGTTTGGTTTCTATAATTAATCTGGAACCTTCGCCAATTATATTTCTGAAAGTTGCGTTAAGAAGGAGTGAAGCATTGAAATAATTATTGTAATTTACTCCTAATTTGAATATCGAAAATGGTTTTTCTTCAACTCTTATAAATAAAATATTTTCGTTTTCGTTTTGTATAATTCGGTAATTTACTTTTTCAAAATGCTTACTTCCATAAAGTCTTTTTATACTTTCTTCAATTTTATTTATACTTAACCAACTTGAATCTTTTATTTGCAACTTGCTGGCTACCAGATTCCTAGAGACTTTTTTTAATCCTTCAACTTTTGTTCTGTTTATGAAAATTGAATATAGTTTTGGCGGAGTATTTATATTTTTTTTATTATCAGGATATTTACTTAATTTATTTTCAAGTTCTTTAAGCTTGTTCGAATTTTCTAAAGCAGCTTTTTCGCCATTTATTATTAAAGAATCGAGCATATCAAAACTGCCTGCAGAATAACCTTCAATATTGGGAGAAATAAGTATATCGCAAAGTTTTTTTTCTTCTTCAGATAATATTGCATTTCTAAAGCTGGCTGCCTGATCCATAATTTTTAGCATTGAGTTTAATTCGCTTTTTTTATAGAGTGGCGAACCAACATTTATTGCAATAATTATATCTGCACCCATTTTTTTTGCATCAGAAGCAGGTAAATTTCTAATCATTCCTCCATCTACAAGTAATTGATTATCAATTATTACCGGCGAAAAAACTGTGGGAATTGACATGCTTGCTCTTATTGCATCCGGTAAATAGCCATTGTCTAAAACAACTGCTTCGCCTGTTTCTATATTAGTTGCAATACATTTAAAAGGAATTGGCAATTCGTTGAATTTTTTTTTTCCATGAAATGCCCAAGTAAGCCTTGCTAGTTCCATTTCCAGCAATTGCCCGGAAATCATTCCTCTCGGAATAACTGGTTTCCATTTTTCAAACGGAATTTCTAAAATGTATTTGCCTTCTTCATTTTTTTCTTCTATTGAAATAGATTTTTTTGATATTGTGCCTTCAAATATTTCTGACCAATTCATAGCTCTTGCTATATTTTCAATTTCAGCTGCACTGTAACCCATTGAATATAAAGCACCTATAATACTTCCCATACTTGTTCCTGTAATATAATCAATTGGAATATTGTATTTTTCAATTATTTTTAATGAGCCAATATGAGCTAATCCTTTTGCACCTCCGCCGCTTAAAACTAAGCCTATTTTTGGGCGTTTTATACTATCTGACTGACTGTAAAGTTCATCAAATGAGATAAATAGGAAAATAGATATGATAGAAATTAAAATGAATTTTTTTTTTAACATTTGATAATTTTTACACTATGTGGAAAACTTGTATTTCTTAAATTTATTGGCTTATAAAATTTAAAGTATTTAGCCTTAAAATTATGATATTTGATTGAATATTAATTAAATGTACTTATTTTAAAAGTCTTTTTATTGAGTATAACTGTTTCTTATTGTATTAACTTCATTGTATAAACTTACAAAAGTTTCGGGCGTAACCATTATTTTATTTTTTTTAATTGTATCTACAGAAAAATCATCAATATTATTTACAGATATTTTTTTTGCCGGTTTAACTTGCATTTTTTTATAAATATTTTTTAATTTTTTCATATCAAGTAAAACATCATATATTTCAGAATAATTGCTGTAATTATCTAAAGATTTTATAACTAAATCTAAAGAATTTATTTGCTGAGTAATTCTATCTACTAGTTCTTTATTTATATGAATTGATTTAGTAGATAATTGCATTGCAATATATAAACCTTCTATCCAAGCGCCAACTTCAACTAAAAGTGCTATTTCTGGTTTGTTATTTTCATTTAAATATTGGCCGGATTTTAAAAAAATATTTTCAATAACTATTTTAATACTGTCTTTATTAAATAAATTATCCTCAATTCTTAAAATATCTTCTTTATTAATGATTTGAGAAATGCCTAAATCGCTGGCTAAAGATTTTATTGCAGATAAATAATTAAATGTTAACTCTTTTTGATTGTAAAAGCTAGTGTAACTTATATCTGCACAATAAATACCAAGATTTAAAGCCATAATATTTGAAGTTTCGTAATAAGTAACATTGCTTACAGGATTTAATATTCTTTTATCAAATTTAATTCCTGTTTTAGTAATTATTTCAGCAGTTTCAACAGGATTTGGCATAGATTTAAAAACTTCAATAGAAGAATTTAATATTAGATTATCTATTTCAAATATTGTTTCTGAATTTTTATTACTATAGCTGTCGTTAGAGCAGGAGATGAAATTGCATATAATAATGAAAATTGCTGTTAAGCTTATAAATTTATTCATTTGTTAGTTTTTGGTTTAATATAAGCTTTAAATTTAATGATATTAACATAATTGTGCAAACATTTTATTTGAAATTAAAATATTATTTTATTAAAATAAATTTTACATCAAATTTAAGTTTATTATATAAGTTTTAAACTAATTTGTAAATTTGCAAACTTTTAAAATAATAAAATGGCAGATTCAAAAGCAAATCAATTACAGATAAAAAAATTATTCGGCAATAATATTGAAGATATTCTTTTTACAATTAATGGATTAAGAAATACAGGCAATACTCAAATTTTGCCGCATCTTATTAAATTATTAAATCAAAATAAGAATACTAAAGTTAGAAAAGCTTTAACAGATTTTTTTAACGATATAAAATCACAAGAGGCAGTTAATGAAATAGTTACGGCTTTAAAAAATAATGAATATTTAGAAATTCACAATATTTTATTGTCTGCCTGTTGGCAATCCGGTTTAGATTTTAGTAATTATATTGATGTATTTATTGATATATTTATTAAAGGTTCTTATCTTGAGGCAATTGAGGCATTTACTGTAATTGAAAATATTGATAAAAATGTAAATGGTGAAATAATAGAATCTTCAATTTCAAAATTGAAATCAGAAATAACTTCTTTTGAGGCAGATAAAAAGGAATTAATGGTTGAGCTGGTTCATGTACTTAAAAGAATGTAATTACTTATCAATCAGATAATTATTGAATGGCAAAAGTAGTTGTAGGTTTATCGGGAGGTGTAGATTCAAGCGTGGCGGCTCATATTTTAAAAGAACAAGGCCACGATGTTACTGCTCTTTTTATGATTAATTGGCACGAAAGCAAAGGTGTTTTACAAGGAAATTGTTCGTGGGATAATGATTTAACTTTTGCTAAACTTGTTGCCAGAAAACTTGATATTCCTTTGCAAGTGGTTGATTTAAGTGAACAATATAAAAAACGCGTTGTTGATTATATGTTTGCCGAATACGAAAAAGGCAGAACTCCAAATCCTGATGTTTTATGCAATAGAGAAATAAAATTTGATGCTTTCCTTGATGAAGCATTAAAACTTGGAGCCGATTTTGTTGCAACAGGACATTACTGCAGAAAAGAAGAAATTACAGCAGATAACAAGAAGATATACAGGCTTTTAGCAGGAAAAGATAATAATAAAGACCAAAGCTATTTTTTGTGTCAGTTAAATCAAAAACAATTAGAAAAAAGTCTATTTCCTATTGGAGATTTAACAAAGCCTGAAGTACGTGAAATTGCAAATAAATTAAAATTGGCTTCTGCCGATAAAAAAGATTCGCAAGGAATTTGTTTTGTGGGAAAAGTTGATTTGCCTGTGTTTTTACAACAGCAGCTTAAGGCTAAAGAAGGTGAAATTATTGAAATTCCGATTGATTTTTATAAAAATGCTGAAGTTTTTGATATTAATTCGGATGATTTTTTACCAAATATCAGTAAACCAATTATTTATAAAAATACTGATGGAATTTATACAGGAAAGCATAATGGAGCTCATTTTTATACAATTGGACAAAGAAAAGGTTTAAATATTGGCGGAAAACCATTGCCTTCGTTTGTGATATCGACTGATATTGAGACTAATACGATATTTGTTGGACAAGGAAAAGAACATCTCGGTTTATTTAGAAAAGCTCTTTTAATTAAAAATGATGAAATTCATTTTATTAGAGAAGATTTAAAATTGAAAATAGGAGAGAGCAAATTTTTTTTAGTAAGGCATCGTTATAGACAACCGCTTCAAAAAGCTGTTTTATATATGAAACAAGAAGGAATTTATATAGTTTTTGAAAAAGCTCAAAGAGGAATTACAGCGGGCCAATTTGCAGCTTGGTATTTAAATGACGAATTAATTGGTTCAGGTGTTATAAATTCTTGATATTCAATTATTTAACGTGGTTTCTTTCGCCAAAAATAATACTGCCTAATCTTATTATTGTGCTGCCTTGTTCTATGGCAATTTTATAATCTCCGGACATACCAATTGATAATTCTTTAAAATCATCTTTGTCTTTAAAATATTTTTGTTTTGTCGTTTTTAAGCAATCGTTTATATATTTAAACTCATCTTTTATTGTTTTTCCATTATCTGTATTTGTTGCCATTCCCATAAATCCAATCAAATTTACGTTTTTAAGTTCCTTAAATTCAGATGATTGGATTATTTTTTCAATTTCTTCAAAAGAAAAACCGAATTTGCTTTCTTCTTTGGCAATGTGCATTTGAAAAAGAAAATTTATTGTTCGGTTATTTTTTAAAGCTTCGTTATTAATTGTTTTTAAAAGTTTGAAACTATCAACAGCATGTATTAAACTTACAAATGGCGCAATATATTTTACTTTATTCGATTGCAGATGACCAATCATGTGCCATTCAATATCTTTTGGAAGTTCTTCGTATTTTCGGCTAATTTCCTGAACTTTATTTTCGCCAAAAACTTTGTAGCCATTATTGTAAGCTTCAAGTATTAATTCATTTGGTTTTGTTTTTGAAACAGCAACAAGTTTTACTTGTTCAGGCAAATTATTTAAAATTTCATCTATATTCTTTTTTACGCTCATTTTAATTTCGTAATATTAAGATAATCAATAAATTATCGTTTTATTTGTAATTCAGAAAATTAATTAATTTCTTCAACTTTCATCTTTTTACTTTTAACTTTTGTTTTTATTGCTTTGTTTTTTGTCTTTTTACTTATATCTTTTATTTTTATTTTATAAGAAAATTCAAAAAACATATTCTGATTTAAAGATTGATAAATACTGGCAGTATTTCTAGCAAGAATGTCTTTTAATCCCTGAGAATAAATTATATCAAATTGAAAATTTCCTATTGATGTATGAAATTCATAACCAAGTGAAATATCTAAACCATAATCAAATTCGCTATATAAACCATTATTGAAATTATAATCAACAATAGAAGTATCAATTGTACTGTTTGCTGTATATTTATGATTATTCAGCAATGAAATATGCGGTCCAAAACTTATTGTTGGCCAAGATTTTAAACTTTTACCAATTTTTATGTGAGTTAATATTGGAATTTCATAATACTGCAAAAGCATTTGCTGAGGATTAGAAGCAACTGTAATTTCTTTCCATGCTTTTTGAGTATAATTAAATTCAATTTGCAAACCAACTCCATTATTGTTCAAATAATTAAGCACAATGCCTTGTTTATTAACCAATGTAAAATCTTGTTTAACAAAAGGTTGAAAGTAATATTTTGAAGCTCCAATACCTCCTTTAACTCCCAAATAATATTGTGATTTTAAAGAAAAAAAAGCAGAAAAGGTGAAAATTATTATAAATATTAATTTTATAGATCTTGAATATCCACGCATGTAAATTGTATAATTAAATAAACAATAATAGACTTATAGCCATAATAGCCATTCCAGCAATTAAACCATAAATAGATAAATGATGTTCTCCATATTTTTCGGCAGAAGGTAAAAGTTCATCTAAAGAAATAAAAACCATAATTCCAGCTACAAATGAAAAAAGAAATCCAAAAACAGTATCATTTAAAAAAGGCATTAATAAAAAATATCCTATTATAGCGCCAATTGGTTCTGCTAAGCCTGAAAGGAAAGAAAGAATGAAAGACTTTAGTTTTTTACCTGTTGCATAATATAATGGAATCGAAACAGCTATTCCTTCCGGAATATTATGAATTGCAATTGCAACAGCAATTGAAACACCTAATGTTGGGTCTTTTAAAGCAGCACTAAATGTAGCCAAACCTTCAGGGAAATTATGAATGGCAATAGCTAAAGCAGAAACTATTCCCATTTTCATTAATTTTTTTTGTTTAATCAAATCTGCTTCATTTGCTTTTTCTAATTCAGTAAGCTCTTCAATT
Organism: Bacteroidales bacterium; assembly: GCA_016937695.1. Taxonomy (GTDB): domain Bacteria; phylum Bacteroidota; class Bacteroidia; order Bacteroidales; family NBLH01; genus NBLH01. The sequence goes on along the minus strand of JAFGWC010000031.1, from coordinate 30,374 downwards.
TCTTCTATTCTTCTCATTTCATGAGGATTTTCAAAAGAAGGAATAAGTTTATCGATTAAAGCTATTAGGAGCATTCCTAAAAAAAAAGCGATTACTGTATATAAATTTCCTGTTTTTTCTCCAAGTTCTTCAATTAATGTTTCTCTGGCTTGAGAAAATAATTCTGCAAATGAAACATATATCATCACTCCGGCCGAAAAGCCAAGACTTATTGAAAGAAGTTTAGTATTTGTTTTTTTTGCAAAAAAAGCTAAACTGCTTCCAATACCTGTAGAAAGTCCTGCAAATAAAGTTAATGCAAAAGCAAAAAGAACATGTTCAAATTCCATATTTAAAAAATATTATATTCCTGTTTGGATTTTATTTATCCTAAAAGCTTGATTAAGCAATTTTAAAAATTAAAATCCAACAGGATAGTTCTTTGTTAATTTAATTTTGAATAAAACAATTTTATCAAAATCCCATTTTACTTTTAATATTTTCTAACCAATCATTTATTCTTTTTTCAGTTAATTCTTCTTCTGTATCTTGATCAATTGGAAGTCCGATAAATTTATCTCCATCAATTGCCTCAGAATCAGTAAATTCGTAATCAGATTTATTGCAATATCCAATTAGATTTCCGGAATTTTCAATAATTTTATTCCCTAATTGTCCCATAGCATCAACAAAATGATTAGGATATAGAACATGATTTCCTAAACCAAAAATTGCAACCGATTTATTCGAAAAATCCATATCTTCAATTTTAGGAAATAAAAAATCCCAACCAACTTTTACATAATCATTGTCCCAATTATCTTTCCCAACAGTTGAAATTCCAAAAATTAAATTATCATAATTGTTTAATTTATCAATCGAAGTATTTTCGTCAATAAGTATTAAATCAATTTTATCATTTCCGATTTTACTAGCAATAATTTCAGCTATTTTTGCAGTGTTGCCCTTAGCTGGGGCATAAAATAAACCTATTTTATTCATTATTTTATTTTATTTAGTTATTAAAAAATTATCTTAGATTTGTAAAGATTAATAAAAATGCAAAGCTATCAAAAAAATATTTTTTTTGTTTGTTATAAGCAAAAAACATTTGAAATTCAAAAAATTCTATTATTTTTGTTAAGTGAGTTTTAATTCTAATTGCTGATTTATTTTAAATCATTGTATTTTGGCATAATTTTATCGGAGTAAAATATGATATCCAGATTTTAAATTAGCATATATAGAAAAACAGCATTATGATACAAAGAATTGAAAAAAGACCACATAAATTAGCTTACGATCTTTTTAAAAGGGTTGATAATGGTGATTTTGAATATATTTACAGAGGTGTTTTTACTCAAACTTTGACAAGAAAAATTCTTGGCTTGGCAGAAAGTAATCTTCAAAAATTTGTTGATAAATCATCATTACAAAACAGAATTTATTTTATAATGGTTGAAGGACTTCAAAATGTTACCAGACATCAGGATGAAGTGTTTGACCAAACCAATGATAATTCAGGTATTTTTGCTATCCAAAAATTAGAGGATAAATATTTGATTACAACAGGAAACCTTATTGTTAATAGTAAAGTTGATTCTCTTAAAGAAAAATTGGACGAAGTAAATAGTTTGGATAGAGATGAATTAAAAAAATTGCATAAAGATATTTTAAGTACAGGCGAATTATCTGATAAAGGTGGAGCAGGACTTGGGTTAATTGAAATGGCAAGAAGATCAGGAAATAAATTATTATTCGATTTTGAATATGTTGATTTATATTGGTCGTATTTTTATTTGCAAACTGAAATACCAAGCCGTTCAGAGAATGATTTTGAAATTAAAAATGCCAGCTTAACAGATACAATGAGGGATATCAAATATTTGAATAGCCTTTTGTCTAAAAGAGATATTTTACTTAGTTTTAATGGTAATTTTAATCAAAATAATATACTCAGCCTTTTATCAATTATAAAAGGGCAAATGAGCCTTAATAAAGCTGCCAAAAAAGTTTATTATATAATGGTTGAAATGCTTCAAAATATTAGTAAACATGGTAAAAATCTTGGCAGTCCTGAAGAAGGCGCCTCAGGAATTTTCTTTTTAGGTCAAAACGAAGAAGAATTTATTTTAACTGCCGGAAATTATATTGAAAATCATGATGTAGAAGGTTTTAGAAATAGGCTTGACGCTGTTAATGAATTGGATGCCGGCGATTTAAATGAATATTTTAACAAAATATTATTAGATCAAAATGTTATCGACCCTAAAAAAACCGGTTTAGGATTTATAGACATGAGATTAAAATGTAATGGAAAACTTGAATTTGATTTCCGTAGAATTAACGATGAATATTCTTTTTATACTATACAGTCAACAGTAAAAATATAATAAACTATAAAAAATGCAGTCTTTAATTATAAAAGCAACTGAAGATACACCGGAAATAATTTTTGATCCGGAAAATGAAATTTTTTCGATTTCTAATGTTTCTTTACCCGAAAATGCAATTGAATTTTATGCGCCTGTTTTAAGTTGGTTAAAAAAATACAGAGATAATCCATTACCGGAAACAGTTTTTAACTTTAATATAGAATATTTAAATACAGCATCTTCTAAACAAGTTTTTGAATTAATTTTTTTAATTGATAAAATTAATGAAGTTAGTGATGTTACAGTATTTTGGCATTATGATAGTATAGATGAAGATATGCAAGCTTTGGGTATAAGGTTTACTCATTTGGTAAAAGTTAAATTTGAGCTGGTTCCTTATGAAAAAGAGTTATTAGATGAAGACGATGAAGATTATTAAATAAAGGACAAATAAAAAAAGCTGTTTTAATTATAAAACAGCTTTTTTGCTATATAATTTATAATTTAAACTTCTTCATCTCTGCTATTGAAGTATTCTCTCACTAATTTTTCTGCCTGTTCAAAATCATTTGCTAAAACAGAAACAACAACTCCTGCACTTGAATTAGGATCAACCCAGCCTGCATTAATACTGTTTTCTGTAAAATTCTTGATAATTACTTCAATATTATTTTCATTTAGTATTGATTTAATAAAATTAGCTTCAACTGTTGAGCCTGAAAAAACCTCATAAATATCTTGCATATAAAAATTTTTAAAATTAAAATATTAACTTTATGCAAAGATATAATATTAGTTATTAATCTGAGTTCGAATTAAATTTTTGTTGAATTTATTTCGCCATTATTTCTATTTGTGATAAAATTATTGTTAAACTAATAAAAATAGTTATATTGCTGAATTTAAATGATTTAACAATAAAATTTGGAATTAAATTTAATTCTTTTTAATGCAAAAAGGCTTTGTTAATTTATCTTTTTATTATATCGAACACAGATTATTAAAAATATTTTTTTTATTTAATTTGAATTGCTTTATTGAGTCTTTTATTTCAATATGTATACTTTCTGTTTAAATAGAATTTGTATAATATTTGGCAAAATTTTAATTTCATAGAATTATATGTTTAAATTTAATTCCAAAACAATAAAATATCTAAAATGGACGAAATTATTTATTTGATAAGAACATATTTATTTAATTCAGATGAAAATCAGATACAAAAATTAAATTCTAAATTAAAAGAAGCTGGTTTCGAAAATGAAGAACTCAATATTATTCAAAAAAATGTTTTTGAAGTAATTAGTAATGAGAGTGTTATAGATAAAGTGTTTTTAAGTAAAATTGAAAAAATATTTAATATACTTAACCATAACAGAGTTAATAAGATAAACAGAGATATTGTTTGTTTTACGCCTTTTACCGATTGTATTAATAAAATACTGGATTTTTTAAATTCTGCAAAAAAAAATATTGCAATTTGTGTTTTTACAATTAGCGATGATAGAATAACAAATAAACTTATTGAATGTAAAAAAAGAGGAATTTCAATAAAAATTATAACGGATAATGATAAACAAAACGATTTAGGATCTGATATTAATTTTTTATCAGAAGAAGGAATTGAAGTAAAAATAGATACGAGTAAGCACCATATGCATAATAAATTTGCAATAGTAGATAACATAAAATTTCTTACCGGAAGCTATAATTGGACAAGAAGTGCAGCAATATATAATCAGGAAAACTTTTTGATAAGCTCAAATAAAAAAACAGTACAGAAATACCAAAATGAATTTGATAGACTTTGGGAAATAATGACACCACACCTCTAGATTGAAATTCATGATTCGGATTTAATTTTTATTTTTGAATTCGATATTAATGTTTGTGTAACTTCCTTATATTCAGTTTTATAATAGAATAGTAAATTGGATAAACCTAAAATTAGTATTTTGAAATTAATCTAAATAAATTTGGTATAAAGCTTGCTATATATTATTTATGCTATATCAAATTTTTAAATTTATATAAAATAAAGTAAAATGTTTTTGTCATAAATAAAATTAATGTGTATTTTTTGACAATTATTAAATATATACTAATTTTATCAAAATTTATATTTTTTATACAATTAATAAAGAAATCATTTTTTTAATGAAATTTTATTCTAAAATATTTTTATTTTTAATATTAATAACTTTAAGTTTTCAGAGTAATAACTTGAAAGCCCAAAGTGGATCTATTGATAAACAAAAAGCAAATCTTTTATACAATTTTCCGTTCTTTTTAAAATGGGAAAATGATGATAATATAGAAACTATTAAAATTGGAGTTTTAAATGGAAAAGAAAGCTTTATGAAAGCTCTTGAAGCCAGAACAAAAGGAGGATATGATAATGTTATTTTTATTGAAGTTATAAATTTTACAAGTATAGATAATATAACAGAAACCCATTTACTTTATTTACCAAAATCTCAAAATTCAAACTTTACCAAAGTTAAAAGAAAAATTGCAGGATATAATACTGCTTTAGTTACAGATGAATATAGTGTAATAAAAAATGTATCAATAAATTATGTTATAAATAATGGTAAAGTTACTTTTCAATTAAATCCTGAAAATCTAAGAAATTCAAATATTAAATTTGACCAAAAAGATGAAGGGCTAATGCAAATTTTTAATAGGTTAGGTGGTGAAGTAATTAGCACAAAAACATTATACGAGGATTCTGAAAAAAGCCTGAAGATTGAAAAACAAAATGTTAAAAAACTTCAGTCTGACATTAAAACAAAAGAAAACGAACTTGCAGAGAAAGAAAAGCAAATAAAACAAAAAGAGGCAGAAATTGAGAAACAAACTCAATATTTAATCAGTCAGAGTAATCAAATAACAGATCAAAATCAAAAAATAGAAAATCAAAGATCAGAATTAGCTCAATTAATTACTGATGCAACAAATGCAAAAGTTGAATTAGCCAAAAAAACAAAAGATTTATCTGAAAAGGAAAAATCTATTTCGGAACAAGAAGAAAAAATTGCAAAACAAACATCAATTCTTAATGAGCTTGGAAGCGATATTGATGACAGACAAAATAAAATTGATGAACAAAACAGAGAGTTAGTAAAACAAGGAATTACTATTCAGTTTCAGAAAAACATGCTGCTTATTTTTGTGGTTTTTTCGGCAATTATTCTTTTAATGTCATTCTTTATATGGCGAGGCTATAGAACTAAAAAGAAAGATAATAAATTACTCGCAAAACAAAAGCTGGAAATTGAAGGTCAAGCAGTTGAATTAGAGTCTATTAATAAAGAATTAGAGAAACTGTCAATAGTTGCCAGTGAAACTTCAAGTGCTGTTATGATTTTAGATGTTAATGGAGATTTTGAATGGGTAAATGCCGGATTTACTAAAATGTATGGCTATACATTACAACTTTTACGCAACGAGCTTGATGATAATTTAATTAAAGCAAGTAGTCATCCTGACATCAAAAATATTTTTAATACTTGTGTTAAAGATAAAAAACCGGTAATATATGAATCGAGAATAATTTCAAGAGAAGGAGAAGAAAAATGGTCGCAAACAACACTTTCGCCTATTTTAGATGCTGATAAAAATGTTACCAAATTAGTTTTGATTGATTCTGATATTACAAAAATAAAAGAAGTTGAAAATGAGATAATTAAGAAAAATGAACAAATTACTTTACAATCTCATGAATTAGAAAAACAAAATATTGAACTTGAAAAATTATCGCTTGTTGCTAGTAAAACAGAAAATTCTGTTGTTATTTTTGATGTTAACGGAGATATTGAATGGGTAAATGATGGTTTTACAAGATTACTTGATATTAGCTTTGAAGATTTTTTGAAAGAATACGGCTCAAATTTGTTTGATGTTACTTTAAATCCGAATTTAAAAGAACAACTAGATTTAGCAGTAAAAGAAAAAAAATCAATAAATTATACTGCAAAAACATATACTAAACTTGGTAGATTATTGTGGATTCAAACTACAATGACACCAATATTTAACACTGATAATCAGCTTGTTAAATATGTTGCTATTGATGCAGATATTACAAAAATAAAATTAGCCGAAGAACAAATTGCAATTCAAAATGAAAAAATAACGGATAGTATTTTGTATGCTAAAAAAATCCAGACAGCTGTGTTACCGCCAGACGATTATCTTGCAAAATTACTATCAGAACATTTTATTTTGTTTATGCCTAAAGATATAGTAAGTGGCGATTTTTATTGGGCAACACATAAGGAAGATAAAGTTATTATAGCTGCTGCTGATTGCACAGGACATGGAGTTCCGGGTGGTTTTATGAGCATGTTAGGAATTACTTTCTTAAATGAGATTACCGGCAAAATGACTAAAGAAGAAATAAATCCGGGTAAAATTTTAACTCATCTAAGAAATAGTGTTAAAGAATCGTTAAGACAAACAGGAAAAGAAGGAGAAGCTAAAGATGGAATGGACATAGCTCTTTGCTCTATTGATATGAAAACCAGAATCTTAGACTTTGCCGGCGCAAATAATCCGATTGTAATTGTTAGAGAATTTGATGATGGCAGAAAGCAGATGGTTGATATTAAAGCTGATGATATGCCGATTGGTATTTTCTACGATGAAAGAGCAAATTTTAAAAACAATAAAATTCAACTTAAAAAAGGAGATGTTTGTTACATTTTTTCTGATGGATATGCTGACCAGTTTGGTGGAAAATCAAGACGTAAATTTATGTTGAAACGATTTAAAAATTTATTGCTTTCTATTTCTGATAAACCAATGGAAACTCAACATAAACTATTAATTGGTGCATTTGATAACTGGAAAGATAAAAATAAACAAATTGATGATGTTTTAGTTATCGGTATAAAAATAGTTTAACAAAAGGAGTTCTAATTTCATTTTTCTTTCATTATTTTTTTGATTTTTTCAATTGCTTCTTGCAATGGTTCATCAGGTTTTATATAATTATAGTTTTCCCAAAAGTTTTTATCGTAACTTGTTATATCATCTATAAAAACAGTGTTTAACTTGCTGATTTCATTTCTTTTAAACTTAACAACTGATATTGTGTCGAAATTCATAGTTGCCATTTCAAATGATGTTTCAAAATTTATCGAAAATAAACTATTCCTTTTTTTTACTTTTATTTTTAAATTAGCTAATACGTGATTTAAGTAATATTTATTGTCAAACTTTTTATAAGTAACTCTGTATTTGGCATTTAATATCTTTGTTTTTAAGCCTTTATCTTTCTTTACTATAAATCTGCTATTTGTTTCTTTTAACATTTTGGGACTAATGCTAAAAACTGCACCAATTATCGCCAAATCTTTTACTGATATGTATAAATTTCCATTATACAAACTTTGATTTAATTTTTCTTTGGCTTTAAATTCAATTTCATAGGCTGTTTTATCATCAAAAGTAACAATATCTTGCATTCTATAATTGTAGAAATTAAAATATTGTTCATCTATAAATTCCATTTTATTTTTAACAATATCAAGAAGTAAAGAAGATTTTAAACCAGATTTTAATTTTAAACTTATTGTATCTAAATTAGATATATTATTTAATTTCCTTGATTTTAAAAGCTTAATTTGATCTGACTGAGAATTTGTGTATGAAGTTTTATAAACTTTAAAAACAGCTTCGGAAAGAAACATAAAATCATTTTTTCTTTTAACAAACTCACGATAAAAAGATGTATAATAAACTGGTTTTGTACAATAGTTTTTTGCAATATTGTCTACTGCAGATTTTATAAGCATTTTAGGTTCTGTGTGTCTTATTATTATTTCCTGAATCGAAATATAATTTTCTTCTAGATATATAGTCGAATTAATATTTGAAATTTCATTTATCTTTTTGCATGTATTATTATATCCTAAAAAAGAAACGCATATATTATTGTTTATCAATTGTTTATCAATTTTTAGTATAAATTCACCTTGTTCATTTGTTATAGTGCCAATGCTATAACCTTGTAAACTTACTGAAGCGTATTGTAATGGCTCATTTGTGTTTTTATCGAGTACTTTTGCAGAAATATATATTGTATTTGAAACAGAATCTTTTTCAGTTTCTGAATTTTTTATGTAATTTATTTTTTTACTTATAATTATGTGATTATCAATTACTTTATATTGAAGATTGCTGTCGTTTAATAGCAGATTTAAACAACTTTTTAATGATTTGTTTTTTACTGTTAATGAAGTTTCTTTATCTTGATTGATTATTTTACTATCGTAAGCAAAATAGTAGTTTATTTTATTACCAATTTCTTTAAGTGCATTTGAAATTGTTGTTTTTTTTATGTCAAATGAAAAATTTTGGTTTAATATTGAATCTTGTGCTTGTAAATTGTTTGCAGAAAAAAAAAGTACAAAAAGTAAATATGTGAAATTTATATATTTCAACTTATTTTTCGTTTTGTACATTATGTGTTTTTATTAAGATTTATTTGTTTGACTTAGTTTTATAAAATTACTAATTTCCAATAAATCATGCAAATTACTATTATTTTTTAGCTTTTAGAACGATTTTGTCTTTTTGTTTTTCAACTTTTAAGTTGTAAGTTGAACAAATAATTTCGAGTATAGATTCTATACTTTTGTTATCAAATATTGTATTTAATTTTTGCTCAGAGTTAAAACTTCCATTAAATTCAATATCTACATTATATGCTTTATTTAATTCTTTTGTAACGTTAACAAGGCTTTGGTTGTTAAACTCAAAATATTTTGTTTTCCACGATAAATAATTAGGATTTTTATTTACCGTTTTTTCAATTTTATTATTCGAAATGCTTCCAACAAAACCGTTTTCTAAAATTATGCTATTGTTCTGATTATCTGAGTTATATAATTTAACTTTTCCTGTTTTAACAGTAACTTCAAGTTTTTTATTTTTAATTTTTGTATTAATATTAAATGAAGTTCCTAAAACTTTAACTTCGGCACCGTTTATTTTAATAATAAATGGTTTTTCAGGCATTTTAGCAATTTCAAAAAAAGCTTCTCCTTCGAATTTAACTATTCTGTTTTGATTATCAAATTTATCAGGGTAATATAACTTTGAGTTTCTGTTTAAATAAATTACAGAACCATCCGGTAAATTAACTTGTTCTATTTCGCTTTTTTCTGATGTTTGAGCTAAATTTAATGACAAATCTGTATAATTTGTTATCGCATAATATGCAAAAACACTAATAAAAGTTCCTATTATAAAAATTGCAGCAATTCGTGTAATTTGGTAAAAATCTAATTTTAAACTTTTATTTTTGTTTTCTAACAAACCGTCTTTTTCAAATCTACTATGAAGTTTATTCCATGCAGAATCAACATTATAGTTTTCTTTCTCCTCGTATTTTCCAATCATTTCCCAATTTTTTTTTGCTTTTTTAAAAAGCTCTATATTTTTATTTGATTTATTAATAAGTTTAATAAACTCTTTTTCTTCATTTTTATCCATTTCGCCGGACAAGTATTTTGATATTTTAGCTAAATCTAACATATCTTCTTTTTTGAGTATTAATTATAAACTTCGTTATATTTTTTAAAATTGCTTCTGAATGCTTTTAATGCTTTTCCCATATTTGCTTCAACCGTTTTTATTGATATTGAAAGCTTATCGGCTATTTCTTTATATTTTAATCCTTCAAATCTGTTCATCCTAAATATTTGATTGCATCTATCAGGCAATGAATTTAATGTTTGTTCAATTAAAAGGTTAATTTCTTCAATTTCAAGCTCATCAGATGGCAATATTGAATGGTTTGATTTATCATTTATAACGTAATTTTTATATTTATCTTCAACTGCTTTATGCTGTATAATTTGATAACATTTGTTTTGAACAGATTTATATAAATATGATTTTAAAGAAACATTAATATCTAAACTTTCTCTTTTTTTCCATATTTTATAAAAAATTTCCTGAACAATTTCTTCTGATTTATCTGCGTCGCTTAAAAACTTGTTGGCAAAAGAACATAAAACAGGATAAAATTCCCGAAAAACTTTTTCAAAAGTTTTTAAATTCCCCGATTTTATTTTGTTAAATGTATTATCTTCAGATAAACTCATTGTTGTTTTTGGTTTTGATATTGTTTTTTGTTGTTTTATAGTTTATAACAAATTTAGCTTAAAAAATGCTATCTCAAAAGTCTCAAATATTATATTAAGCTTTATAATTTTATGAAATTTGAGATAGCTGCAAAACAACCAAAAAACAACTTTATATAATTTTATTTCCTTTTCATTTTTCTTGCATATTTTTTAATCGCAGCTTCAATTGATTGGTCAGGTTCAATATAATTATGCTCTCCCCAAAAATCTTCATCTGTAAAAGCTGAAACCTTGTCTGCAAAAACTTCATTCTTTTTTAATGATTCTTTATTTTTAAATTTTACAATATCTTCTGTTGCCCAATCTGTCATTGCTATTTCAGACATTACTGTGTAATTTGAGTTAAATAATTTTTTCTTCCAATTGCATTTAAACTTAACTTCGCTTCTGGCATAGTTGAAATAAAATTTTCCGTTTAATTCTTTATAATTTACCCAATAACTTGTAGATATAGGTATTATTTTTAGTCCGATTGGCTTTTTCTTTACAAAAAATTTACCAACAAGTTCTTTTTCTGTTAAATCAAGTCCAAATTCGACTGATGTTATTGCAAGTGTTTGAACATCAATATAATACTTGCCAATAAAAGATGGATAATCAGGACTTGAAATAAATGGTTTAAAGCTTACTAAATAATTTAATCTATTATTTACAGAAACTATATCAGACAATTCAAAATCGTAGTTGTTAATTACATCTTCATCAATTAAAACATATGGATTTTTTGCTATATCTAATAGAAGAGATACATTTGGTCCGCCTTGAAGTTTAAATGCAAGTGTATCAGACTGTTTTACATTTGTGCTTTTTCGGCCTTTAAATACTTTAACTTTATCATCAGATTCTTCAATATAAGACTGTTTGTAAATATCTACAATTGCTTCAGAAATAGATATATAGTCTCTTCTTTGTTTTACGGTTTCTCTATAAAAACCTGTGTATAAAGCCGGAGAATTACTATAATTTAAATGCACTTTTTCAATTGCCTGGCGTATTAGTTTTTTTGCATCTGTTGGCCTTACAGTTACTTCATTCAATGGTTTTGAAGAAACTTGTAAGTATATTAAATTATTTTCTGCTTTCAAATCACTTGTAGAAATCTTATTGTTATCGTATCCAATATGAGAGAATAAAATTTCTTGTGCTTCTGATGATTTTTTTACTTTAATTGTAAATTCACCATCAAGATTAGTAACAGTTCCAACATGTGTTCCAACAATAGAAATGTTTGCAAAAACTATTTCTTTGTTATTATCCTTATCTTTGACTTTTCCTTTGAATGTTGTAAATTCTTGATTATAAACTTGTCCAAATAAAACTTGGCCTGATAAGAATATAAGTCCTAAAATTAAGACTTTGATTTTATTTTTCCTTTTTGTTTCCATGACTTTAATTTTTTGTGTCTTTCTTTAAAAAAGACTGATTAATAAATTGAATTTAACTTTCCTTTTTTTTTCTTATTTTATAATTCCCCTTTTCTGTTTATATGATATTTAAGTTTTGATTTACCCTATTTAATAATTAGGATTTTTTTATTTATAGATATTTGTAAATTCAATATCAGCTAGATTTATCTGTATTAAATAATGTTATAAATAAAAATGTATATGATTATATTAAAGGATGTGAAAGATTATTTTTAAAAGTAAAAATTCTTCTAAAAAAGCTAAAGAATTACAGAATTCTATTTTATTCTCGCAAAGTGGCAAAGTCGCAAAGAAAATTTAAAAACTCAAAACTTATACTTCATCATATTTTAAATAGATTTATACTTACTTTTTAAGTAATTCAGATACTTTTTAAAATCAGAATTATACTTTTCTTTAAACTCAGTATAAAATTGATTTTGGTTTTTTCGGTAAGTAATATATCCAATAAAAAAGGAATTGTTTGGAATGTTCGAACTGTCTGTTAAATTGCTGAAATCATGATTGTTATGAAATTTAATTGTATCTAAATCCTTAATTATTTTTGTTATAAGTTTGGTTTTTAAATCATCTTTTTCTATATCAGAAATATTTTTTGGAAATTTATTATAAAGACTGTCAAGTTTTTCGGCACCTTTTAATACATGAGCCGAAAAGTTCTCAATATCAATTAATTCGCCAATATATTCTTTGTAATAATTTGATTTTATTCCGTATTTATCAATTAAAAATTGCTTTGCTCCCTCATCACCAACAAAAGTTGCCAGATTTTCGTTAAATTCGGCATCGCCTTTAATAAAAAGCGTAGAATGCGTTAATTCATGAATAATTAATCTGGCAATTTCGCCTGTTGGCCTGTTAAGCATTTCCGATAAAATAGGATCTTTAAAAAAACCAAGAGTTGACCATGCACTAACAGTAGAAACTTGCGAATCGAAGCCTTTGTTTTTAAGCTTTTCGGCTTCGTTTATTGCTTTGTGCTTTTTAAAAAAACCTTTATATGGCAGTTTGCCTAAAACAGGAAATTTCCATAAATATTCTTTCATTTTATATTTTTCGGCGGCAATTACAACCCATAAAATGTCTTTCCCTTTTTGGTCGTATAGAGTATTATAGTTTTTCGAAGGATTTAGTCCTAAAGAATCTATTGTGTATTTTTTAATTTGTTCAACTAAAATTAGCTTTTGTTTTAAAGAATCCGGATATAAACTATCTTGCATAAACTTTTTAATAGGCTTTGCATTTGTTAATATTTTTATTTGACCTGCGCCTTGTTCAATTCCATAAAAAATAAGATTGCAATTGCTTATTATTAAGCTAATTAACAATAAAAAAGTAATTATAAATATTTTTTTTATGAGATTCATTTTAAGCCATTTTTTATACAAAGATTTAATCATTTTTAAACTAATTTTTTTATAAGTAAAAAATAAAGATATAAAAGCTTTTTAACATTTTATAATGATTTATTATAATGATTATGGCTTTTAATTCGTATTTTTACATGAGTAAAAACAAATATAATGGAAAATATAACTTGGTTTGAGAAGTGGTATGCCGAACAATCGTATAAAAATTTCGGAAAAAAAATAGATATTCAAATTTCAACTATTGAAAACTCGGCTTGGAAAGTAAAATTTGACCTTAAAAATACAAAATTAAGTAAATTAAAAGTAGAGAAAATTGAAAATTTCAATTCAAAATTCAATTGGTTTGAGGCAGAAATAAAAAATCAGGAATTTGTTGCAAAAGGTGATTTTACAAAATTAAGTTTTTTGATAGGACAATTTAGAAGCTTTATAGGCGAGCAAGGTCGTAAATATTCTCACAAAAACGATTATTTTTTCGATTATGAAATACAAACTTTTATGTTAGAAAATAATGAACGGTTTATAACTTTTTTGCATTATACAAATTCTAATGAAGTTGCCAAAAAAATAATAAAAACCGGATTAAAGTTTTCATATTCTTTTGATAAAACAACAAAAAAAGTTAAATCTAATAGTGTTGATTTAAATTATAATCATTATGTTTTAAAACAATTTGGTGATAATGTTATTGTTATTTGCATTTCTGTTGATATTTATCAAAAATATTTAGATATTTTGAAAAATTCAAACACACAAGATGTTGTTGTAGAAGAGATTTTAACAGAATCAACTCCATATTTAGATGATGATTCTGAAAAAATATTTACTTTGAGCAATAAATTTGTAAAAGGCTATTTTAATTATAGAGAAAATGAAATTTATAATAATCCGGAATTCAATCCTAATTTCGATTCTGATATATTTTTAAAAAATATCAAAAAATTAACTGCTAATGATTAGATTTGTTTAATTTATTGATAATTAATTAGATACTAATTATATCCAATGAAATTACTTATTGTTGAAGATCAAAAAAGCCTTTCCGATTCCATTGTTTCTTATTTAAAAATTGAAGGAAATTTATGCGAAACTGCGTTTAATTTCGAATCGGCAGTAGAAAAAATAAGCTTATATAAATACGATTGTATTTTAGTTGATATTAATTTACCAGATGGAAATGGTTTTGAAATAATTAGAAAAATAAAATTAGAAAAAATATTATGTGGCATAATTATTATTTCGGCAAGAGATACTGTTGACGACAGAATAAAAGGACTGGAAACAGGCGCCGATGATTATATAGTTAAACCTTTTGATATGGCTGAACTTAATGCCAGAATAAAATCATTAATTAGGCGAATAAATTTTAGTGGCGAAAATATTATTCAGATTGGTAAAATCACAATTTTTCCTGAACAATTTCAAGTTAAAGTTAATAACGATTTTATTGATTTAACAAAGAAAGAATATGATTTATTAATGTTTTTAGTTTCAAATATTAATCGAGTTGTTACAAAAGAAACTATTGCCGAACATTTATGGGGCGATTATGTTGATATGTCTGATTCTTTTGATTTTGTATACTCGCACATGAAAAATTTAAGAAAAAAACTTCAGGAAAAAGGCCTAATTGATTACATTAAAACTATTTACGGATTAGGATATAAATTTAATATCATAGATTAAAATTACATGAAGCTATTAACCAAAACAACATTATACTTTGTAACTGTATCAATTTTTGTGTTTTTTGCCGGCGCATTTAGTATTTATCAGGTAATTAAAAAATTGGAAATTAATAAAGTTGAACAGGAGTTAAATTATCAAAAAAAGATTATTTCTCAAGAATTGAAAAATATTAAGTCAGATTTTAATTCATTAACTATTATTTCAAGCGGTTTAATTTATATCGAAAAAACATCTTCAGTTCCTGAAACATACAAAAAATTTTCAGACACTTTAATTGTTGATAATCAACAAAATAACTTTGTTCATTATCGAAAATTAGATTTTTTTATAAATAAAGATAATGATGTTTATAAAGTAAGTATTTTAAAATCATTAATGGAATCGAACTATTTGATTGAAAAAGTTGCTTTAATTGTTACAAGTATGGTTTTTTTCTTTTTGTTAACTGTTTTTTATATATATAAGTATTTTTTTAGTCAGATTTGGTCAGATTTTTTTTATACAATGAATGAAATAAGAAATTTTAATCTTTCATCACCTAAAGTTTTAAATTTTCCTGAGTCTGGAATAATTGAATTTAATCAAATTAATAAAGATTTGGAGAAAATGTCGAAAAGAATAATTAATGATTTTAACGGATTAAAAGAATATACTGCAAATTTAACTCATGAGGTGCAAACGCCATTAGCCGTAATAAAATCAAAAACTGAACTTATTTTACAAGACACAAATTTATCAGAAGAACAATTGAAATTAGCCGGCGATATTTATTCAAGTACAATTGGATTATCGAAATTAGTTAAAACCTTAACTTTGCTCACTAAAATTGAAAATAATTTATTTATTGATGAAGAACAGATTGATATAGAGCAGCTTATAGATTTTCATTTGTATGGTTTTAAAGATATCAGTTTAATAAAAGGCATTGAAATTACTAAAAAAATTATATCAAAACCAATTGTTAAAATAAATTCTGAATTAGCGGATATTCTAATAATTAATTTGATTAAAAATGCTATTAAGCATAATATAGAAAAAGGTAAAATTGAGGTTTTATTGTCAGATAAAAAATTATGTATAATTAATTCGGGTAATGAACTTGATTTTAATCCTGAAATTTTATTTAACAGATTTTCAAAATTTAATAAAAATGAAGATTCTTTAGGAATTGGGCTTTCTCTTGTTAAAAAAATATGCGAATATTATAATTTTGAAATTAATTATAATTATAATAATAATTTACATAATCTATCAATTAATTTTGAATAAATTTTAGTGTTTATATTAAATATTGATCAAAAATTTGAGTTAATGTATCTTTATTTATTGGTTTTGTAATAAAATGATCACAGCCGGCAATAACAGCATTTTCTTTGTCTTCAGCAGTTACATATGCAGTTTGAACTATTATTGGTAAGTTTTTATTTAATTTTTTTATTTCTTTTGTAGCTTCTAAACCATCCATTAAAGGCATTTTAATATCCATTAAAATAAGGTCTATTTCTTTATTGCTTTTCGAAATTTCTATGGCTTCTATTCCATTTTTAGCTTGAATTATATTAAAATTTCTTTCCATTTTCTCAAGAATGGTTTTAAAAAATAAAAAGTTAAGTTGCTCATCTTCAGCTATTAATATTGTAAAAGTGCTTTTCTTTTTTTTATTTTCATTTGTTTTAGTAATAAGAATATTTTCTTTTTTTATTGCTTTTTTATACGGAATTTCAAAAAAGAAATTTGAACCTTTTCCTTTTTCCGATTCTAATTCTATTTTTCCGCCTAGTAATTCAACATTTTTTTTAACTATTGATAAGCCCAAACCTAATCCGCCAAATTTTCTTGTCAAATTTTCATCTTCTTGTCTAAATCTTTCAAAAATAATTTCCTTCATTTCAAGATTAACACCAATTCCGCTATCTTTTACACAAATTTTAATTTTATCGCCAATTCTCTTACAATGTACGTTTATAAAGCCTTTTTCTGTATATTTTCTTGAATTATCAATTAAATTTTGAATAATTTTCCTTAGTTTAAATTCATCGGTTATAATATAATTGTCGTCTTGTTTTATATCATTAATTAGTTTAATTTTTATTTTATCTACATCAAAATTATTATTATAAACTTCAATAATATTTTTTAAGAATTTATCAATATATAAAGCATTATTATCAATTTTAATATTTGCAACTTCAATTCTTGCAATTTCAATTATATCATCAATTATATGCATTAATTGTTCGCCACTTTTAATAATTATATTTACAAAATTTGTTCTCTCAACATCTGTAATATCACCTTGACATAAAATTCTTGAAAAACCAAGAATTCCATTCATTGGTGTTCTAATTTCATGAGAAATATTTGAAAAGAAAACGGATTTTAACCTATCGCTTTCTTCTGCTTTATTTTTAGCGATTTCTAATTTTTTGTTTGTTTTAATTAATTTTTCGTTTGCTTTTAAAAGTTCTTTTGATAATTTTTTGTTTGCTTTTTCTAAAGCAGTAACTTTTATTGCATCTTCAATTGTTGTTCTTAAATCACTTTCTTGCCAAGGTTTTTGTATATATTGAAATATTTTTGCCTGATTAATTGCATTTTGCAGAGCGGTAAAATCAGTAAATCCTGTTATTAAAATTCTATTTAATTTTGGATGTGTATTTAAGGCTCTTTGTAAAAACTCAACGCCAGTCATTTCTGGCATTCTTTGATCTGAAAGAATAATGTCAATATTCTCATTATCAAGTATTTTTAATCCTTCTTTTGCCGAAATAGCTGTAAATATATTATATTCTCGTCTGAAAGTATTTTTAAAAATTCGTAAATTACTTTCTTCGTCATCTACGTATAATATCGAATATTTATCTCTCATATCGTTGTTGTATCGCTTTAAATATTAATTCCTTTAATTCTTCGTAGTTCCAGGGTTTTGAAATAAATCTGAATAATCTGTAATGTTTATATGCTTTTTCAATATCTTCATTTGAGCTATATCCAGACAAAATTAACCGATTTGGCGGAATACTTTCAAATCTTTCGTTTATTTTTTCTAGTAATTCAACTCCTGTCATATTAGGCATCATTTGGTCTGTTATTACAACATCTACATTATTATTTTCTAAAAAATCTAATCCTTCTTTTGCCGAATTTGCTAAAAATATTTCAAAATCTCTTCGAAAAATATTTTTAAAAAGTCTTAAATTAACTTCTTCGTCATCAAGGTATAAGATTTTGTACATGTTCTATAATTATTTATTATGCTGTATTACAGGCAGTTGTATTAGAAACTCAGTTCCTTTGCCTATTTCTGTATTTACATTTATTTTTCCATTATGTTCTTTTATTATTGTGTATGTTATTGATAATCCAATACCTACACCTTTTCCTATTTCTTTTGTTGTATAAAATGGTTCAAAAATATGTTTTTTTACTTCGTCTTCAATTCCATCGCCTGTATCCTTTATTTTTACAAAGATATAATTATTTATTTTTT
This sequence comes from Bacteroidales bacterium, assembly GCA_016937695.1. Classification (GTDB taxonomy): domain Bacteria; phylum Bacteroidota; class Bacteroidia; order Bacteroidales; family NBLH01; genus NBLH01. The sequence continues at coordinate 11,885 of JAFGWC010000031.1, read as the reverse complement.
CGGTACTAATATATATTTTTCCTTTATTTAAAATGGAATCTATAGCGTTATTTATTATATTTAAAAATGCTTGATTTAATTTTCCGGGCAAACATTCAATTTTTGGGATATTAAAATCATAATTTTTAATAATTTCAATTCTGTTCTTATATTTATTTTTAAGCAATAACAAAGATGCTTCAATTCCTTCATGAATATCTGCCAAAATCCATTCTCCTTTTTCGCTTCTTGAAAAGTTTCTGAGTCCTTGCACTATTTCTGTTGTTCTTTCGGCGCCAATTTTAATATCCTGCAATGTTTGAGATATTGCTTGATAAGCTTCATTAAAAGAATATTTCTTTTTTAATTTCTCGATGTTTTTAATTCGTTCTTTAATGTCTTGATTTTTAGGATCTAAATTATTATATTGCTTTAGAATAACGTCAATATCAATAAAATCTTTTTGAATACTATTTACTCCTGTATAAATAAAATTAACAGGATTATTTATTTCGTGAGCAATTCCGGCTGTTAAAACACCTAAAGAAGCCATTTTCTCCGAATGAATAAGTTGCATTTGGGCTTCTTTTAATTTATTTAGTGTATTTGTTAATATTTCATTTTGTTCGTTTAAATTTTCGTTTTGAGATATTATTTCTTGGTTTTGAGTTTCAATCTCTATTTTTTGACTTAAAATTATATTTCTTTTATTTTTTATTTTTCTTAAAGTATAAAATGCACCTATTATTATGATAATCAACAAAAAAAGTATTGCAGAAAATGCTATATTTACTTGTTTTGATGTTTTTAATTCAAATTCTTTTTGCTTTCTTTCTTCCAATAATTTTATATTCTCGTTTTCAAAATCGTCAATATTTTCAAGTATTTCAATGTTCTTTATTTTTTGATTGTCAGCATAAACTATTATCGAATCATAGTTTTTAATCAGTTTTTCTTTATAATAATCTACTTTTGCATGTTTGTTTTGCTTTTTGTAGATTTTAATGTATATTATGTAAACTTCTTTTAATATATTAAAATTGTGCATTTTAGATGAAAAAGAATATGCCGAATCTGCATAAGCAATTGCTTTATTTAATTGATTTTTAGCTAAATAAATTTTTGCGGCTAAAATAAAAGCATCGTTTTTAAGTTTTTCAATTTCATTATTTAATACATGATTACAATATATTTCTGCACTATCTGTTTGGCCAATTTGCAAATATGATTCTGTAATAAATATTGAAGCCAGATTTTCGCTATGTTTATTTTTGATTTTTTTTGAAATTGCAATTGATTTTTTTTCGTAATTTATTGACTTTTCGTACTTGCCTGTTAAAAGATAATATTCACCAATTTCGGCATAATCATATGCAATTTCTGATTCAAAATTATTTTTAAGTGCAGATTTTAATGATTTTTGAAAATATTTATATGCAATTTCATATTCATTAAGGTCTAAATAATTATATCCAATTTCTCTTTCAAGTTGAGTGCAATCTTTTATGCTTTTACATTTTTCGGCTGCCGATAAAGATTTTTTATATTGATGTATTGCTAAATCAATGTATCCCCAATAATAGTATGCTCTTCCTATTCTTCTGTAAATTTCTATAAGTGGCTGATAATCATTTGTTTCTTTATAAAACAATTCTGCTTTTTTATTATATAAAATGGTTTTATCAAAATCTAAATTAAAATAATGGATTCTGGCAATTGCTGAATTTGATTTTGCAATTAATTGTCCCGAATTTATTTTTTTAGATATTTTAAGTGCCGAATCTAAATATGGAAGTAGCTCAATTTTGTTCCATTCAATCTTTAATGCAATATCGGTTAAATAAATAATTTTAGCAATATCTGTTTTAAAATTATTAAGGCTTTTATCTAAACTATCAATTCCCACAGGAAATTTTTGAGCTTTTGCTAAAAATAAAAAAAGTGAAAATAAAATAGACAGTATAACAATTCTCATTTTTAAATTTATCTGTGAGCGTTAAAAATTACTTCAAATTCTGTTCCTTTATTCAATTCACTGTTTACTAATATTTCGCCAAAATGTTCTTCAATTATTCCGTAAGAAATTGATAATCCTAATCCTGTTCCGGAACCAATATCTTTGGTAGTAAAAAAAGGGTCAAAAATCTTATATTGTGTTTCTTTATCCATACCTTTTCCATTATCTTTAATTAATATATGGATTTTGTTATTTAATTCTTTTGTACAAATTGTGATCTCGCCGTCTCCTTCAATTGCATCAATGGAATTATTGATTATATTGATAAATACTTGAATTATTTTTCCGGGATTACAATTTATTTCATAAATATTTTGCTCGTAATTTTTAATAATTGATATTCTGTTTTTATATTTATTTTTTAATAGTAAAAGTGAATTATCAATTATTTTATTTACGCTGTATATTTGATAATTTTTATCTCCTTCTTTAGAAAATATTCTTAATCCTTTTATTATTTCTGTAGTTCTTTCAACTCCAGTGGTAATGTCTTTTATTATTTGAGGAATTGCTTCTATTGCGTCTTTAAAAAAGTATTCTTTTTTTAGTTTGTTAATTTTTTCGATTTTTTCAAATATGTTTTTATCTTTTAATTCAATGTTGTTAAGCTCATTAATTATCATATAAATATCTTCAAAATCTTTTTTTAAACTGTTTATTCCTGTATAAATAAAATTAATTGGATTGTTTATTTCATGTGCTATTCCTGCGGTTAAAACACCAAGTGAAGCCATTTTTTCGGCTTGTGCTATTTGTCTTTGTGCATTTTTTAATTCGTTAAGTGTTAATTCAAAATTCTCATTTTTTTCGTTTAATTGTTCATTTATTGTTTTTATTTCTTCTAAATTGCTGTTCAATTCTTCTTTTTGCGATTGTAATAATGAATTTTTTATATTAATAATTTTGTTATTTTTTATCATAAATAAAACTAAAGTAATAATTAATAATATAATTACGCTAAATAAATAAACAGTATATCTTTGACGTATAATTACTTGCCACTGAGAACTTAATTCTTCATTTTTTTTATTTATCGTTTTATTTTTTTTATTTATGTCGATTTTTTGGTTTTCTAAAACTTTTTTTCCTGAATCTATTTCTTCTAATTGTTTGTTTAATAGAATTTTACTGTTATTTAAGCTTTTGTTTAGTAAAAATAAAGTTTTTTGTTTTTCAGATATTAAAATATTTTGCTTTTCAAAATCTGTTTTAACTTTATTTATTTCATTTTCTATTTTTGAATATTCTAATTTCTGATTTTCAATATTTTTGTTTTGTTCTGATATTAAATTTTCGCTGCGTTCAATTTTTTTATTTAAAAGTTTAAATTGAGTTTGATAGTTTTCAATCTGTTTTTCAAAATTTCTTAAACTTTGTTTAGATTTAAGATATAATTCAACAATATCTATCTCTTTTCCGCCAAGTAACAATAATTTTTCATCAAAGCTGAAATTTTGATTTAGCATATTTATTTTGTTAATTTTAAATGCTATTTTAGAATTGCTTGTTTCATAAAGATTTATCATTATTAAGCGCTCATTTTCAAAATTTTCTGTTACAAGTAATATTGGTTTAAATTCTATTTTTTCAAAAATATCATTTATAAATTCGCTTTTATCTTTTGCAACAAAAATCATTTGAGCTTCTGATAATAATTTTTCATCAAAATCATTAGTTATTGATACTTTTATACTTTTAAATTTTTTGTTCCCGACTTTTTCAATGTTTTTGAAAATACTATTATTTTCATTCGGATTTGTAAGTATTAATATTTTAAAATCAGTTATTGATTTTTCGTTTTCCCAAATAACATAATCTGTAAAATTTAATAAATATGCACTAATTATTTGCTCTCTTGTAGATTGAGAATAAGTAGTTTGAGCATTTATTAAAATTGAAAAAATGCACAGAAATATTATCAATAATTTATTCAAATTATTTGAAATTATAAGTTATCATTACTAAAAGTATTCTGATTTAAATTAGTCCTGCTTTTCGTGTTTTATGCTTCTAAAATATAAAAATATTTGCAGTTTTAAGCATATTTTATATTAATTTTTGGTATATTACAATAATTGAAAAAACTTTGTGTTTTATTAAAAAATAGTATTAAATTTTTAAAATCGTTTATATCATGAAAAAAATAATCTTAATTTCAGCATTATTAATACTAACTATTTTTAATAGTTGTAAAAAAGATGAAGCTAATATTTGGGATGATAATTATTTACCCGAAAATTTTAAAGTAGATATTCCTTCTTCAATCAATAGTTCTGAAAACAAAGTTTTTAAAACCGAAACGCCAGTTAGTGGAAATGAAATTTATTTTTATTTAACAAGTTTTATTCATATTGGCGATGAAGCTGCTCAAATTGTTGAAGATATTATTAACAGTATCAGACAAAATAATCTTAGTCAGGAAATGAGTTTTTCTTTTACAAGCGATGATGACGGAAGACTTAAAAATGTAACTATAATACAAAACTCTGATTTTGAAGGAATTACATGGCAATATCAATTAACAATGACAGATGCAGAATCTGAAAATAATGCCGATAATGGACTTGCAATGCAGATTTTTTGGAATAAAGGAACAATAAAAGGCGTGGCAATTATTAAACCGTATAATGTAAACCGAAATTGTGAAACTGTTTTTACAAATGCAATGTTTAGAGTTGATTACAGCGAAGCTGCCGAAAATGGATACGAACAAGAAATGACTGTTTATATATCTGATATTCAGTTGCCTAGTCCTTTGGTTAATCCTTATGCTATGGAAACTTTAAAAATGAATGTTGGCAAAACAGGTAATATTGTTGAAGTTTATGGAAATTCAAATCATCCGAATGCCGTTTTTTTTACTGCTGATGTTGGATTTAACTGGGCATTTGTTGCTGCGGGCGAAACTGAGAGTAATATTGGACTTGCTGAAGTTGGTTTGCCGCCAAGCGATTTAAATTCTGATTCAAGAACTGTTATTTTAGAAACATATTCTTTAAAAAATGTGTTTACAAATCAAATTTATTCTGTTTGGCCGGGAATTGATCCTGTAAATATGGCTGTTTATCTTCAAAACACAGATGCACCTGGATATTTTAATTCAACTGGTTTTGTGCAAGGAGGAACTTCGCCCGGAAGTGAATATAATGCAATTGATGAGGCAATTAACGATTTAGTTCCATATAATCCTTATATTGTTTCAAATATGCACGTGCAGTTTAAATATTAGAAATTTTAAAAAGCTAAATTGTTCTAAATTAACAATTTAGCTTTTTAACAATTTATTCAATATCTATTTTTCCGATTCCTGTTTTTATATAAATATTTATTGTTTTTTCTGTTTTGCCATATAATTTATTTATATAAGTTTTGTCGTCTTTTTTTATTAAATTTTTGACATCAATATTACCTAAACCTTTAGTTACGTTTATTTTAACGCCAACATTATCAGGCATATACACTTTCGTATATCCAATTCCGCCATCCATATGTATTTCTGTGTTTTGTTTCCAATCGCCTATTAAATCAAGCTCAGTTTTTCCAACTCCCATAGTCATATTAAAATTGCGGACATTTAAATCTGATAATTTAATTTCACTAATACCGGCACCAAATTCTAAATTAAAATCAATTGGAAGCTTATTTGTAAATTTTAAATTCCAGACATATTGGTCGTCATCATTAAAATTCATATTGTTATTTTCGGGTTGCTCAATTGATAAAAAACCTATTCCGTTTTTCACATTATAGATTATTATTGGCTTCCATTTTTTCTGACTGTATGCAAAACCGCCTTTAAATAATTCTTTTGCACCTGATGATAAATTTAATCTGCAAGCTGCAATTTTTATTTCAATTTTTACAGATTTTGCATCATTTGCTTTAACTTCTATAATTTCTTTTATTAGTTTTTCATTATTGGCAGAGTTTTCATCCATTATCTCTTCCATTTTTTCTTCTAAATCATTTAAATTATCAGAGTTAAAGTCTTCATTATCTGTATTTTCTGTAAAATCATCATTGTTAAAATCTTTTTTATCTTCAAAAGAAGTATTACATCTGGAAATAAATAATGATATTCCTATTATAAATAATAAATATAATTTCATTTTTCTTTATTTTTTAATTTGCACTTTCAACTTTGCTCTTTTTCTTAAATATATTTCCAATCCAGCTAAAAAATCTTTTAAAAACTCCTTTCTTTTTTTCGGGTTCATCTTTTTGTTCTGTTTTAGCTTTTTCGCGTATTTTTTCTAATTCTTTTTTTATCGATTCTTTTTCTTTGTTTTCAATTTCAATAAGCTTGTTTTTTTCTTCATCAGTAATATTTGTAAAAATTAGTTTTCCATCTGCGAAATCAATAGAAATAATTTTGTCTTTTGACACAGTATCTGTTAAAATTTGTTCCGATAATTCGTTTAAAATTAGTTTCTGAATTGTTCTTTTTATTGGTCTGGCACCAAATTGCGGATTATATGATAATTTTGTTATCCAATTAATTGCTTTTTCTGTAACATGAATTTTAATTTCTTCTTTTATCAGTATTTTTTTTAAGCTATTTAATTGTAATTCAACTATTTGTTTAATTTCGTAAACCGATAATGGCGTAAACATTATAATTTCGTCAATTCTGTTTAAAAACTCAGGCGCCATGTTTTCTTTAAGCACTTTTGAAACGTCTTCTTTTGCTTTTCTTATTTTTTCGTTTCTGTTTTGTGCATTTAAGCCTTCAAAATGATTCATTATTTTATCAGAACCGGCGTTTGAAGTCATTATTATTATTGTGTTTTTAAAATTTACAACTCTGCCTTTGCTGTCGGTTAAACGGCCATCGTCAAGAACTTGTAACAGTGTGTAAAATACGTCTTTATGAGCTTTTTCTATTTCATCAAATAAAACAACAGAATAAGGTTTTCGCCTAACTGCTTCGGTTAATTGTCCGCCTTCATCGTAACCTACATAACCCGGAGGTGAGCCAACAAGCCTTGAAACTGAATGTTTTTCCTGATATTCGGACATGTCGATTCTTGTCATAGATGTTTCCTCGTCGAAAAGAAAATTTGCCAATGCCTTTGCTAACTCAGTTTTTCCGACTCCTGTTGTGCCTAAAAATATAAAAGAGCCTATCGGTTTTTTTGAATCGTGTAAACCTGCACGGCTTCTTCTAACCGAATTTGAAACTGCAACAATTGCTTCGTGTTGGCCAATTATTCTTTTATGCAATTCATCTTCAAGATTAACCAGTTTTTCTTTTTCGCTTTTTTGCATTTTAGTTACCGGAATTCCTGTCCAACTTGCAATTACTTCTGCAATTAGCTCTTTATCAACCGATTCTTTTGCTAAAACCACATCCGACGGATTATCGGCCATCTCTTTTTCAAGCTGTTTTATTTTTTCAATTATATTAGGAATTTTTTCATATTTAATTTCGGCTACTTTATCAAATTCGCCTTCTTCTTGTAGTTTAATTATTTGATTTTCATAATTATCTAATTCTTCTTTAGCTGAAATTATATCTGCAATAACTTTTTTTTCCGATTCCCAAATTGCTCTTAATTTTGTCCTTTCATCTTTAAGATTTACAAGTTTTTCCGATAATTCTTTTTCGCTTTTTTTATCGCCTTCTTTAACAACCATGCTTCTTTCGGTTTCAAATCGAATTATTTGTCTTTCAATTTCATCAATTTCGCCCGGCAATGTGTTCATTTCAAGCCTTAGTTTTGAAGCGGCTTCATCAATTAGGTCAATTGCTTTATCTGGTAAAAATCTGTCGGTTACATATCTTTTCGAAAGCTCAACAGCTGCAACTAAGGCTTCATCTTTAATTTGAACTTTATGATATGTTTCATATTTTTCTTTCAGGCCTCTTAATATTGAAACGCAATCGTTATCATCTGGTTCTTCAATTAAAATTTTTTGAAATCTGCGTTCTAAGGCTTTATCTTTTTCAAAATATTTTTGATATTCGTCAACTGTTGTTGCGCCAATTACTTTTATTTCGCCTCTGGCAAGTGCAGGTTTTAATATGTTTGCTGCATTTACTGAGCTTGAGCCGGAACCAACAAGCATATGAATTTCATCGATAAAAAGAATTACTTCGCCGCCCGATTCTTTTACTTCTTTTATTACTGATTTCATTCTTTCTTCAAATTCGCCTTGTTTTCCTGCACCTGCAATAAGCGAGCCCATATCTAAAGAAAAAATTCTGCTATTTCTAAGATTATCAGGTACATCGCCTTTAATTATCCGTAAAACTAAACCTTCTACAACGGCTGTTTTTCCAACTCCCGGATCGCCAATTATTACAGGATTGTTTTTTGTTCTTCTTGAAATTATTTGTAATATTCGTCTAATTTCTTCTGTTCTGCCAATTACCGGATCTAAATTTCCGGTTTCGCCTTTTTCGTTTAAATTTACTGCATATTTTTTCAAATTTTCAAATTCATCTTTATTTCGTCTTTCTACTTTTACGCCTTTTCTTAGTGCTGATATTGCACTTTCTAATTTGTCTCTGTCAATTCCTTTTTCTTTTAGTATTGAAGCAACACTATCGCCTGTAAGCAATATGCCTGATAGTATATGTTCTATCGAAATATATTCGTCTTTTAAATGTTTTGATAATTGTTTTGCCGAGAATAAAGATTTTTCAACATTAGCCGAAACTTTTAAACTTTCTCCTTCTTTTAAAATCGGGTAGTTATTAATTAATTGATTAACAAGTTCTTCTAACTTGAAAATATCAACTTCCATTTTTTTTAGAATAAACGGAGTAACGTTTTTGTCGGTTTCAAAAATGCCTTTTAGTATGTGGGCGTTTTCAATTTCTTTATTAAATTTTTCTTTAGCAATTTCAGAGCCGCGCTTTAATGCTTTTTGGGTTATAATTGTAAAATCGTTGTAATCCATATTTTATTAACCTTAGTTATTTATAAAAAAGTTTATTATTATGTGTAAAGTATTGATTATTAATATATCATGTTTGTTTCACAAAAAAAGAGACTTTTCAAAATTTAAGTGTTAAAACATCAATAAAATATAATCAATAGCTTGTTTTTTTAGGTATTTAGAATAATCATTATATAATTCCCGAATTATTCGGGTAAACATCCTAAAATTAAGATATTAAATAAAATAAACCGAATTTTAGTATGAAATTTTTACAATCGGTTTTAACTCTCTTGTTCTTTGCGTTTTGATATCAGATATTCAAGAAATTGTTTCCAGGCTTTGGCGCCTTCCGGATTTACCATTCCCATTTCAGCATTTTCTTCTAAAATATTAACTTTCATTTGTATTGCTGATAATAAATCATTGCTAATTTCGGCTCCTTTTTCTATAAGATATTGAGTAATTTCAAAATAACCGTTTGTGGCTGCATTCATTATCGGGCTTAAATCTGCGCCGCCAAGATTATTAATATTTGCACCTCTTTCAATCAGAAGTTTTACAATATCAAAATGTCCTTGATCGCAAGCTTTATTTAATGCTGTGTCGCCAAAATCATCTTTAGTTTCTATGTTAGTTTGTAAATCTAAAGATGTTTTTACTATTTGCGATATTCCGTTGTAAGCGCCATCCAGCAAATGTTTTTCAAATCCTGTTTCCATAATGGTTTAGTTTTATATTTTTTATATTAAAATGATATTTTTAAACAGAATTTAATAAAGTGTTTTAAAAGTTTTTCCTAAATTATCAATAATATCGCTTGCAATAAGAGCATGTAATCCGTGTTTTTTCATTGCAATATCTCCGGCAAGACCGTGAATATAAACTCCTAAAATTGCTGCATTTTCTGGTTCGTAGCCTTGTGCCAAAAGCGAGGTGATTACGCCTGTTAAAGCATCGCCGCTTCCGGCTGTTGCCATTCCCGGATTTCCTGTTGAGTTTATATAAAGCTTTCCATCTGGTGTTGCAATTGAAGTATAAGCGCCTTTTAAAACTACAATAACTTTTTGATTTTTAGCAAGTTCTGTTTGTTTTTTATATTGTTCGTAAAATGAGTTTGATTCGCCTACTAATCGTTTAAATTCGCCGGGATGTGGTGTTAAAATGCTGTAATTCGGAATCAAATCATATAAATCATAATTTTTTGATAAAAGATTTAGTGCATCTGCATCTAAAACAACAGGTTTTTTTGCATTATTTAACACGCCGTATAAAAAATTCAATGTCGATTTCTTTTGTCCAATACCCGGACCAATACCAATTACATCATATAAATCCTGTTCGTCTGATTTACAAAATCTTGTGCCCGATTCGTCTATGCAAACCATGGCCTCAGGAACTGTGGTTTGAATAATTTCGTACCCAGATACAGGAACATGAACCGTTAATAATCCGACTCCCGATTTTAAACATGCTTTTGCAGATAATGTTGCTGCGCCCATTTTTCCGTAATCGCCTGCAATTATAAGTGCATGACCGTAATTTCCTTTATGTTCAAACTTTTTCCGCTTTTTTAATAGCTTTTGGGCAAAATTATTATCTACATAAATAAAATTTGTTTCTATCGAATTTAAAAAATCATTACTTAAACCAATTGGCAGACATTTTAAATCGCCAACGTGTTCTTGAGAATCAGGAAAAAAGAAAGATAAAAAAGGAAGTTCAAGACTTAAAGTATAATCGGCTTTAACTGCATTTACGTAGCCGCCATTTTCGTATTTAGTAAGTTTGCTGTTGTCTTCGCTAAAAAAGCCTGAAGGAATATCAATAGAAATTACTTTGGCTTTTGATTTATTAATCGCATCAATCAATTCGGCATAAAACCCTTCAATTGGCCTGCTTAAACCTGAACCAAAAAGTGCATCAATAATAATATCTTGTTTTTTTATATTAGGAAAACGCTTTATATCATTTATTGATGAAATTACTGCTTTTCTTACGTTTAAAAGCCTTTCGTAGTTTATTTGCGCATCGTCTGATAATTTTGCCGGTTTAACAAAAACATTTACATTATATCCTTTTTCCGAAAGAAGCCTGCTTATTGCCAAACCATCGCCACCATTATTTCCTGGTCCAACAAAAACATGGAATTTATGTTTGGTATCAAATTTTTTAATTATCCATTTTGCACACACATTTGCAGCTCTTTCCATTAGATTTATTGATTGAATAGGCTCGTTTATTATTGTGTATGCATCTAATTTTTTTATTTGTTCAGAGCTTAGTATTTTCATCATAAGAGTTTTATGGTTTTTTTGTTTGCTGCTTTTATTGTTATTTTTGAGATACATACAAAATTACGATTTTTTATAAATTTTCATATACAATTTTCTTATTATATTTGTGATGTATATTTTCTATTATTTTTAGATATGAGTAAATTTTTAGATTTAATTAATTCTGAAACACCTGTTTTAATTGATTTTTCGGCAGAATGGTGTGCGCCATGCAAAGCACTTGCGCCTATTTTAAAAGATGTTAGAAATACACTTGGCGATAAAGTAAGAATTATTAAAATTGATGTTGATAAAAATCCGATAATTGCACAAAACCTGCAAATAAGTTCTGTGCCAACAATAATGATTTATAAAAACGGACAGCAGAAATTTCGACAATCGGGAGTTATACCTGCAAATCAAATAGTACAGATTTTAAATCAGTTTATTTAGTTTTATTTAAATAACACAAAACCTAAAAACTGAAACCTAAAAACTAAAAAAAATATCGAATATTGAACAAGTAATGATAAATGTAGATTTTTTTTTATTTTGGGATGAAGCCGATTTGTACAAATCATTGCGATACGGCATCTATCTCAAGATTATTGCTAATACTTTTAAAGTGTTGGTGAATATCTTTGGCTATTCAAAAAATTATAAATATGCTTTATTTAATTTTTGAGATAACATTTTCCAGAACTTCTACTTTTATTTTTAAAATTTTG